>NZ_JAVDUS010000005.1:0-399596 GCF_031456485.1 Bacillus sp. 3255 | reverse complement strand
TAGATATGTACATCAATCGCATCATTGGGTCTCGAAGGTTGCCATGCCCATCCCGCAATTATGTTACTAGTAATCCAATCCAGTGATCCTTCTGATTGAGGAGTAACAGTCCATGATTTGGGAGATCCACCTAAGCTTGGGTTATTACCCGAACCATCAACGGCATACGCGACAACCTGATACGTTCCAGGTGCATATCCAGACCAATCTATCTGATAGCTAAAACCATGGTAACCGTTACCCTTACCCGCGGTTACTAAATCTGATCGATACTGATTTGCCTTGACCACTGCCTTAATCTGCCCATTGATATAGATATGTACATCAATCGCATCATTGGGTCTCGAAGGTTGCCATGCCCATCCCGCAATTATGTTACTAGTAATCCAATCCAGTGATCCTTCTGACTGAGATCCGACAACATTGATGGAAACAGAAGAAGAAGTCACTAAGGTCGTGCTATCGTCGCCATCCACACCGTTTCTGGCCTTAACCAAAATACTATAGCTTCCTGTGATCGGTGGTGTATAATCATACGAAAATTGAGTTCCAGTTTGATTAGCTATCCATACATAATCTGCATCGTTAGGCCCTTTTACAAAGGCAGCAATATGATGAGTATTTACCCCAATTGCAGATATATTAACTGTTTGTCCTAGTGTATAACTTGTACCGTTAGACGGGGCATTCAAACTAACACTAGGCGGGTTTAAAGCTGCGGTTGAAGAGATATCCAACCTATAGTTGCTCGTAGAATATCCACTATAAGGATAAACTTTAATATAGTAAGTTCCCGCGTCTAATACTAATGAGATATTTTCATTACTCATCCCACTGTTTGTTGAAGAGTAAAGCTGCGTTTGTGAACTATTGTAAAGCTTAATATCATAATCTGCATTTGTAGGAATACTGTTTAAATTTATTGTAACGTTTGATTTCGTGAACAGACTGAATTGATAGTAATCTATATCCGAGCTGTCGTGAATGTTGGCATATGTTGTAGAGTTACTACCCCTGTTGGCTGCTTGTGAGAAGGAATTATTTAACTCGTAGCTATCTCCTGGGCTTGCTCCCACATAATTTTTCACTCTTACGTGGTAGTTTGTTCCGGGATCGTTGCTTCCATTGAATCCGTAAACCTTGATATAATACCAACGATTTGCTTGTATAAGAACATTTGAAATCAACTCATCTGAAGTACCAGAGTTTGATGAATTGTAAATCTGTGCGTAACTATCATCATATATTTTTAACTCATAGTCGCGGTTATATGGTATTCCTCCGAGCCAAAAGTTGGCATTACCATTATTTGAGAACATCACTTTATAATAGTCCTCATCTGTCGTAGAACCTATAACTCCGTAAACATCATCATCATCGTATATTAACATTGCTTGACTGAAGCTGTTATCAGGTTCTATTTCATATCGAATGGACAAAATACTATTGTTACCTGAATTACCGTATACATTACTATAGACGGATGACGAGACTGACTGTGTTGTTGTACCGTATACAGTCTGCGTAACTGAGAGGGGCATAAAGATAGGACTTTTATACACCGAAACGTTCGGCTGCACTGCAAGAGGAACATTCGTTATAGGATCATTTTTGAGATTGATTTTTAGCTGTCCGACATACGATTCCACTATGTCGCCTTTAACGATTTTCACATTGAAGGAATAATGCGAATCTACTGCCAAATAGCCCAATTGGATTTCTTTCTGATTGTTGTCGATGTAACCATTAAAAATAGGAGTTTTATTACCAACTTCACTTACGATCAATTGCACCTTATTATATGGCGAAGCCGAATCTAATAGATCGAATTTTGTAACAACCGATCTTCCGTTTTCAATATTTGATTTAAAAGCAAACGGATATGTCGTTAAACTCTCTCCTGAAGAGGGAGTGCTTGGTTGAGTTGTTGATGGCGGAGTCCATGGGGACTGAGCGTTTGCAGTTAACGCTTTGTAAGCATTCAACATGCCCCCTGAATAAACTTTGCCTACAAGTTGCGGAATCGTTGTAATGTTGTTTTTGAGTTTTTCTTTTACTTCTTGAGCTGAAATACTAGGATTTAACGAAAACAATAATGCCGCCACTCCAGTTCCATACGGCGCGGCCATGGACGTACCGCTCATCATACCATAGTTATTTTCCGGTAATGTACTTAAAACATTTACACCAGGAGCAGCAAGGTCTACTGTATTTCCATAATTTGAGAAGGGAGCAAGGTTCCCCACATTGTCTACTGCTGTAACAGACACGACATTTGGTAAGCCAAAAGCAGCTGGGTAAATTGGTTGCTTCGCAGTATCAGAACCATTATTACCTGAGGCACTTATGAACAAGATCCCCGAATTTTCCATTGCATCTTTCAAAGCTGGGTTAATTTCGCTTCCTCCCCAGCTGCAGTTGATTATTTTCACACCAATTGACTTAGCGTATTCAATTGCCTCGATTGCGTCGGAAGTATAACCGTAGTTTCCTTGTATGAATTTTAAAGGAAGAATTTTTACGTGAGGAGCAACCCCTATAATTCCTTCATTATTTGCTGCAGCAGCGATAATTCCCGCAACATGCGTGCCGTGAGTATCAGAGTTGCTTCCGTCAAAGACGGTACTATCATGATTCACAAAATCGAATCCAGAGACATCATCTATATATCCGTTCCCATCATCATCAATTCCGTTTCCAGCCAATTCTCGAGTGCTTCTGTAAATGTTGTTTTTTAAATCACTGTGGTTAATATCAATTCCTGTGTCAAGAACGCCGACAAGTACATCTGGGTTCCCAAATGTTACATTCCAAGCTTTAGATGCATCAATATCAATGCCTGTGCTTCCAGGCTGACCTGAAATTACTTGTCCAATATTTAGTAACCCCCACTGCTCATTAAACCTTTGATCGGAAGGATTTTCAGTGGAAAAAAGTTTATAGTTTTTCTAAACGTACTGCACATTGGGGTTCATCTTTAATTCTTCAATAAACTTATCGACATCGTCGTTATCATCGATTTCTAATAGCTCAGTCTTAGTATTTTTGACTTTATTCTTTATGTTTAATTTTGACAACTTAAGTTTACTTTTAATTCCTTCTTTTACCTTTTCGGCTTTAGTTTCATCCTTGTATTTAATAAGAATTTCTTTTCTTTCTTTTTGGACAACTTTTTTGTCTGTCTTATTTTCGGTAGTCACATTGTATACATTGTTAAATACTGTTTGTGATAACGGTTTCTTTAAATCTTGATCCTGAACCTTTTTTTGAAGAGAAATAATGTTTGAAGATAATTCTTGAGATAATTCATTTTTTGCAAATACATAAGTGTAGTTTCCGAATAAGCTAGTTGTTAGGAAACTCATTGACACTAATAGTGTCGTTAACTTGCGTAACTTTTTCAATTTTTTATGCTCCCCTCAATGAACTGACCGAAATTAATTCAACAAAAGCTTAGGGAAAACCTTCTTCAAGAGGATTATTTTGTAATAGAATGTCGAATCGTAAATTATTCCCTACTACTATTAACGCAAAAAGATGACTAGTTTATTGTAATTTGACTTATCGATGTATATTTACTGAAAATTATATTAGTTAATTTTATATAAATAAAAACCTACCCCACAAGGAATAGGCTATTTTGTAAATCATCCGATATTTTCTTTTGCGCTCTTGAAACATAAACCTCCACACTGCCTTTACTTATTCCAAGCATCCCAGCAATCCCACTAAACGAAAAACACTCCCCATGTACCAGCACATAGCACTCTCTTTCCCGTTCGCTAAGCCTAGACAATGCATCTTCAATCTGGAACCTCTGCCAGTCAGAAAGGTTGGCCGGACTGCCTGCAGAACTCTGCGTGATGTAAGCCTGCATTCGGACTGGATCCATTAACTTCTCACGCTGATACGCTGCTCGCCGCTCAATCCCTCTTTTATTACCGGGCCGACGCCCAGTTTCTAGCCACTCGATCGTCCACTCACAATCAGATACCATTTCATTAATTACCCGCCTGTCAGCCTGTAGTATTGAAAGCTCATCTTGTTTAATAAGAATATCCTCTTGCTGCTCAATTTCTTTAATCTTATTTGTTTTCTCTGCAGATAACTTTCTCAACATGGCAGCCGTTTGTTTGTATCCATCAGATAAATCATTGTATCCCATTCCCTCACACCTCCGAAGTGTGTTAATATAGGCAACAGGAACGTATGTTTGATTCCCCCGTGATTCTTGCTAGGAGTCGGGGGATCTTTTTTATTAGCACTTGATCTTTATTGTTTATAATGGTTTGCTTAAAATTGTTGATGTATAAACATTCTTCTGGTCGAGAGAGGTCGGAGACGAAATGCCAGCTATCTTATTTCTAATAATTTTTTTCCTCGCAGTAATCGCATATGGAATTACTGCAATTGTGAATCCAAACTGGGTTTGGAAGCGTGGTTTTGTAACTTCTACAAAAGTTAGAGATCCTAAAATTGGAGACCTGTTGAGGACCAAAGTAATGGGTGCAATTTTAATTATCATTGCTTTAATATTAATTTTTGTTATTGCTTTTAATTATTAATTGAAAGTTCGGTTTCACACATTCATCATAATTTTATTTTTCAACTGATTGTACGTTTCAATCAAATCTGCATCACCGCGTTCTAACAGTACTTCTTCATTAGCAGCACCGTATACTTGACACAGTGTTTTAACTGCCTCTTCTGCTTGCTCTTGAGTTGGTTTAGTATTTTGAATAAGTGCAAAGTAGCGATTAAGTGAAGCAAATGCTGCCATACTATCTACCGGTTTGATCGTCTGATCATCTTCTATCGAGCCGCTCTCCAGCTCAGTATCCGGAACACCTGCCGGCCGCTCTTCTTCAACCCTTAGTGCAACTCCATGTTCATTTCGTTTAACCCACAAAAGCTCTTGTTTCCAAACCATGCTAATCCCTCCCTTATTATGCGGCCCCGTTCTCGCCATCTAAAACAGATTTAATACGTTTCTTGTACTCGCTATAATCAGCTGATAACTTACTGGAGCTTACTTTCAATGACTGTGCAATCTCCATCCAGGTCTCACCATTACGCTTGCGAGTGAGTAGCTCTTTGAAGTCATATGGTAGATCTTCAAACGTTGGACCATAGCCACTTAAAATGAAGTCCTCTAGCTCTTCTTTTCCTATTTGCTTACCCTTTTCTTCATTGCCGGAAGCAGATTCTTGATATTCATCGTTCTTTGGCTCAGTATACTCAACTTCTTCACCTTTAGAGGTATCTGCAGCTTTATCCTCTGACTTCTCCACTGAAGTCTCAGTCTGCCCCTGCCTCCAGTCGTCCCACTTCTTAGCAAGCGGTGCTACTCTCATACGGTACTCATCCAACATGACTGAGAGCTCACCCAGTGTAATATTTAAATCAGCAGCAATCTTTGCATACCCTGTACCGTCGTAAAAACGGTTAAGGATAGAAGCAAAGTCTAATCCTAAATCCTCATGCTGCGGAGCTAGTCCGCTGCAGATAAACTCATCGATTAGTTTACGATCAGCTTCTTCTGTTTCTTCTTTCGTCGGTACTTTCTCAGCTGGAAGTCCAATATCCATCTCAGCCTGCCCACCTTCTGCTTTCACTTCCGATACAACTCCACTTACATCAACTTTGTATTCACGAACCGGCTTGTTCGTCCTGGCATTGAGCGTCACGTTGTACTCTACAACCAGGCTATCCAATGAAAACCGTACGTTCTTCTCGATCATCTTACGCAGATGAAAATAATCTTCTCTATTCTCCAGATCCTCGGTTACCTCAATTTGAATGAGAAGCTTTCCACCTTTCTTCATATTTGCATTCACAAGAACTCCTTCAGCTTCGATGTAGGCCATGTGCTATCTTCCTCTCACTTTCTTAATGACATCTCTTTGAAAAGCTTTCAGCTTTACTGACTCTTTAATGGCCCTCGCTATTTGCGCCAGGATAAACGCGTCCCGGACGTTATCGCTGCCATTTCTAAATCCCCAGAGCTCGTAGATCGGTATAATTAAATCTTCTTTGGAACAGTTCCCTTTGCAGCCGGCGAAGTTCTTAAGCTGCCCTGTAGCAACCTCCAAGTAAGATACACCTTTCTTAAAAAGCTCCATCCGAACACCCCAGCCAATCCCGCCAAGCATTGACATACGGTTGGCCTGTGCGTATGCAAAGTCTTCAATGCAGACAACATCATCCGGGGACACTAGCTGAACAATACGATCAATGAGCTTAACCATTCGTTCCGGGTCCTTACCTGCAACCTCAACTTCCTGTGCGTCCCAGACATCCCCGTACTCATCTAACGCAACAAACCCCGTCTTCGTGGACGTATCAATACCTACATACCGTGCCATTGTTCAGCCAGCCTTTCTGCAGCTTAGCCCGTTGCGAACTTTCTTGAGGATGGCGATGTACTTTTCATCCATCACGTAAATCTCTCCGATTATCTTTTTCCCTTGAAGGACCAAGTACCGGTACTTATTCTCGAATAGCGGATCCCGCATGTTAAATCGCTCCTCTCGCACTCATGCCCAGCGTCGTTTGTTATTAATTGATGCTGTTTGCATTTTTGGTTTATCAAGCACACTTTCATGCGATCTATCCAAATTAACGAATTTGTTATAACTCTTCTGGAAGGCCAGCTCTACCGTTCCCACCGGGCCATTACGCTGCTTCGCTATAATGATTTCGATAATGTTTTTCTTCTCAGATTCCTTGTCGTAATAGTCATCCCGGTAAAGGAAAGCCACAATATCTGCATCCTGCTCGATTGAACCGGACTCCCTGAGATCGGACATCATCGGACGTTTATCTTGCCGCTGCTCTACGCCACGACTGAGCTGCGATAGCGCAATAATCGGAACATCCAACTCCCGGGCTATTTGCTTGAGCGTACGTGAGATCTTGGAGATCTCCTGCTGCCGGTTCTCGCTACGACCGGATCCACTGATCAGCTGAAGATAATCAATGAGTATGAGTCCGAGTGAACCAGTGTCCTTTTTGAGCTGGCGACATTTAGTACGGATTTCGTTCACCGTGATCGAAGGACTGTCGTCGATGTAGACATTTGACCTCGACAGCTCGCTTATAGCCATGGTCAGCTTCTCCCAATCGTCACCTTCCATGATTCCACTGCGCATGCGGCTGGCATCGATCCGGCCTTCCGAAGAGAGCATCCGCTGAACCAGTTGTGCTGCGCCCATCTCTAGACTGAAGACTGCAATTGTTTCACCGCTTGTCGTGCCGGCGCTTTGTGCAACGTTCAAGGCTAACGCTGTCTTACCGACTGACGGTCGAGCTCCAATAATGATCAAGTCCTGCCGTTGGAATCCTGAAGTCTGTTTATCCAGGTCAATAAAACCAGATGAAATGCCTGTGATGCCTCCAGGATTCGGATTCGCATTGTTCTTCTCGATCTGTTCGAACACCTGCATACTGACTTCATCAATCTTTTTAAATCCGCCTTTCTTGTTAGCAGACCGCTCCGCGACTTCCTCTGCTACAGCCTGCGCCTGGGCTGCCATTTCTTCGGCCGTCAGGTCACGGTTTTGGAAAATCTTCTGCATCCCCGATCGAGTCTTTCGCTCAAGTGCTGACTCAAGCACGATCTTGGCGTAGTAATCAACGTTAGCCACCGTGGGGACTGCAGTTGTCAGTTCCGATAGGTACCCGACACCACCGACATGTTCGAGTTGCTGACGCCGCTGCAGGTGCTTGGTGACGGTTAGGAGATCGACCGGTGTGTCCGTCTCTGCAGCGTCATAAAGTTCAATCATTGACTCGAATATGACCCGGTGCTTGGGCTCAAGGAAGTCCTCTGGCAGAAGCCGTTCTAAAACGACCGACATTGTCTCGTTCTCGGTGAATATAGCACCAAGAACAGCCTGCTCAGCGCTCAAGTCATCGTTCATTTCGTGCTGCATATGCTCGAATCGCCTCCAACCTCTGCTCGTATGGTAAATTCATCAGAGCCTTGATGTGATCTGGAGGACCGACTGAAGTCTTTGCCCATTCATCTCGTTGTGCTAAGAACTCTTGCGCAGATCGCTTCATGGATTCGTGATACAGCTCCTCTTCGGTCTTCAAGGGCTGCTTCAGCTTGCCGATGCTTGGTGGCCACTGCTCAGCACTGTCCGAATGCCGGCGCAAGTTCTCAGCTGCCACCTCGAAAGGCGTGCTTTCCAGATCCTCCAGCCATTCATCCACCATGGTCTGCAGCGACGGCAAATCATTCGGAATTTGGAACCCAGGGTACTTCCCCTTAATTTTCTTGAGCAACTGCGTGACCTCCGCTCTGTTCACGCTCTAGTTCCTCCCTTGCGATTTGATCTAGCATGCTAAAAGCTTGTTCTTGCTTGGTTTTATGAGCCTTGCCCGGGGCGACTTCACCTGACGACACAGGGATAGTTTGGGCATTCTCATTTCTCCAGGCATCCCAAATTCCGTTCTCGTAGTACAGAAAACTGGTTGGGAGCTTGAAGCTATTCCCTTCACGTTTGCGCTTGTCCTCAAGGAGGAGCTCCATAGTTCGGATGGTAAAAGGGTTAGGCATACCTCCGGCGACCATCTTACCCATGGCTTCGCGCTCTTTCGGTTTAACGTGAATGTCAAACTTGTGGTTAAGCTGGCAATAAGCATCCAGCAATTGGATTAACGGACTTTTCTTTTCAGGTTCAAATTCTGGATAAGTAATAGTAGTAATAGTATTAAGATCTTTAAAGTCTTTTAGATCTATCATTTTTGATAGATCACTCTCATCTGATCTATCATTTTTGATGTATCTCTCGCTGTGATCTATCATTTTTGACGTATCACTTTCGTTGTGATCTATCATTTTTGATGTATCACTTTCGAGTGATCTATCATTTTTGACGTATCTCTTTTGGTAATTCTCTTTCTTATTTTTGGCAACTTTTATGATTTCGCCGCGGGCTGTTCTGACTGAATTTATGTAACCTCGACTCTTCAAACTAGCCATGTTTCTTTGAACCGTGACCTGGCTGGAACCAATTTCTTGAGCAATCCTCTCATGCTTCACCGGGGCGCCGCCATGTACAAGCCCCCAGCGAGCTCCATCACCATCTGTTTCTTCAGCGGTTATGGCGTCAATACACCAAAGGAATTCCCAAATAGCCGGACCAATACGATCACGATGTTCAAAAAGCCCGCTGGAGATAGGAATTATGTGGTTGTCAGGCATTCATGTGTCATCCCCTCCCGCGGGCTCCACTGATAACTATCGTTGTACGACTAAGCAGGTATTACTTTCGACTCCTTGTTGTCTCGATGCAGGATATGTAATTCACTAGATAAGTTCTTCATGATCAGCCATTCATTAGGATTAAGATTAGCTGCAATAATAGCAACTTGCTGCTGTCGAGTAGGCTTTTTTCCATTCTTCAAAATGCTTTCCTCCGATCGTCTCTTAAGTAGATGTCCGGGAACTTTGCCCGTACAACTGTGAATCCAGGATAGGCAACTGCGAAGTAAGCAACTACCTCTTTTTTAAATGTGTCGGGATCCTTATCAAGCAATTCCCAAATCCGTTTGCTAACGCCCGACCTCATGAGTGGTGGCCCACCCTCAAGTTCGTTCATGCCACTTTGACATCAACGCCGGCTTCTGTATTCTCAAAGAAAATCTGCTGTTCAAATACAGCCTGTGCTTCTTCAATATGTGTGATAACAAGAACTTTCTTGAAACGTTCCGCAACAGCTTTAATGGATTCAAGTACGAGTCCGCGGTGCTCAGCGTCCTGGGAACCTAATCCCTCATCAATCGTTAACCACTCCACTTTACTGCCGGCACGTTGCGCTAGAAGCTCAGCCAGGGCGAATCGGATGGCGTAGTCGATCCGGAGCTGCTCACCACCTGAGAAAGTCTCGTACGGTCGTTCAGACGTCCAATCACCTATCATGATATCTAATGTCTCCTGGACTCCCTCCCGGCTTTTAAGTTCACGCTGTGTCTCAAACCGAATGTAATGCTTACCTTTTGACATCTTGCCGAGAATCTCATTAGCAATATGCTCGAGCTTTGGAACAGCATTCTCGATGATTAATGCAGGAATTCCATCGCGGCCAAAGGCACGAATTAACGTTTGATACCTGCTCCACTTTCTGGCTTTCGGCTCTAACTCATCAGCAAACTGCTGCCGGTCTTGTTCATCCTTTGAGAGAGCAGACAGTTCGGTCTTTAAGCCACCTATCTGTTCGGCCAAACTATGTTGTCGATCTCGCAAGTACTGCAGCTCACGTTGAATTGTAGGCAGCCCAGTCACCGCGGAATCCAGTGACTGAGCATCCAGGAGAAGCAATGCTCTCTCTTCTTCAATCGCTCTGATGCGTGATGTCTTTGACTGCAGCTCCATATCTATGGCCGTAATACGAGAAGCTGAACTCTTTTTGGCTTCATGTGCAGCACTAATTTGGTCTTTCAAATTTGCCCAGGCTTGAAGGTTATCCAAGCTTCTACGAAGCACTGGTAAAGGTGCTAGCGCTTCATGTAACGAATTGAGCTCTTGTTGAACATTCGTCTGCTTCTGTGTTAACTCATCCATTTGACCAGTTAACCGGTTGTATTGCTCCTGCAGGCTATTAAGCAGCTCCTCCTTTGCTTGCATCTGACTAGCCTCTTCTGCAATTGGTCTAAGTTCTTCAATGCGTACCCTTAATGCTCGATGAGCAGCAAAATCATAACCAATTGCTTGTTGTTTCTCCGTCAGCCTGGTCATTGATTCATTTAATGTCGTTAACTTAGATAAATCGATACTGTTCAATTCTTCATATTTTCTGGTTAACACTTGCTTTGCTTCCTTGGCATCTGACAGAAACAAGCAGGAAGCCTTAGAAACATCAATGCAATTCGAATCTGCTAACATAGAAATCTTGGACTCAAGCATGTGAATCTCAGATTCAAGTAAGCTTTTTAAAGTGTTGACCCGAACCTGCTCCTCGTTGTAACGAGCTCGAACATCCATGATTTCTTTTTCACTGGAATCCCATTGTTCTGCAAGCATCTCCAGTTGCTTAAGTTGTAAAGTAGCGGCCGTATATTCATCCGCCTTTGCTATAAACAGCTCGCGGCTCTGCAGCAGCTGCTGCAAGTTCCTAATTCTGTGATCAAATGGAGCAGTCTCATTTTTAATTTTTGCAGCAGATACTTCTATGCTTTCTAGCTCAGAAATTAATCGTTCCTGCTCCGACTGGCGAGCCTCCAGCATTGTTATCTGCTCTTTAATTCGGTAAAACTCAGCGGTGTTCGCTAAAATCTCCGATTCTTTTGCAAGTATCTTCTCCGCACGCCCTAGTTTTGCGACAAGACCTTCTTTTTCAGTGTCGATCGGCGCGATTTCCTTGGAAATTGAATTCAACTGCATACTTAGCTCCGCTGCCTTCTCAGCTTTGGTCTGGAGCTCTCGAATCTTTTCTTCCTGTTGCCTCAGCTCATTTTCTTTAGCGAGTATGAATGCTTTCATCGCTTCGGCTTCTTGATTCAAACTTTCCAACAACTCGGTTTTAGGAAGTTTCTGTTTCAAGCGTTCATCGAAGTCGGCAAGTTTATCTTTAGCCTTCTCAATCTCCAAATTGAGCCCAGCCGCCCTCTGTCTCGCAGCATCCTGCAGACGATCATAAACATTAAGCCCAAGTATCTGCTGTAGGGTCTCTTTTCGTTTCCCGGCAGATTTAGCAGTGAACTCGTTCGCTTTACTTTGCATGATCATACTGGACGCAGTAAATGTTTCATCATCAAGATTCAGAAGGTTGCGGATGACAGCTTCTGTATCCTTGATCTTCTCTGCAGACTTACTCTCCCACCGGTCTCGAACTCTTTGTTGAAACTCTAAGGTGCTCTTACCGTTTCCCTTTAGTGATCGAGTCCGAATAACCCGGTAGATGCTTCCTTGATGTTCAAAAGTAAATGTCACGGCCATTTCCTGCGTGCCTCGCCTTACGAGATCGTCCATACTTACTCCCTCAATCACATCTCCAAACAAGGCAAATCTTGGCGCCATGGTGAAGCCTGAGCTCTTACCGGCACCATTCCTTCCACAAATCGCAGCGATCGTAACATCCTCAAGATCAATGTTGGCATATGGAATAGCGCGAAAATTCATTAATTCAAGTGTTAGGGGATTCATGCGATCGCCTCCAGTAATTCAGCAGTTAAAGCCTGCAGCTCACTTATTTCTGCAGCATCGATGGATTGGTTCTGTCCCCATTTAGAGAGAGCCACCTGTGGGCCAAGACTTTCAGTCACCTCAACATCTCGAAGCCGATCCGACCGTTCAACCTCTGCTTTAATCTCATGGACATAAAAAGCACCAGCATCGTACAGAGACTTTTCTAAGGTTCTACGATCGAATCGCTTCTGAAGGTCTTCGCTGCAGGTATATCGCACCCGGACGATAGCATCCTTAGCGGCTGAAAATTCATCTACTTGACCATCCAGCCAGGCTTCAATATCCATGTCGCACCAATCAATGGTTTTAAATCGACGCGCTGGTGTCTCCATAAACGTTGATGCGAATGTTTGTTCGTTAGTTAATTCATGAATCCAAAAGCCCGGCTTCGTTTTTTCATCCCCGAAATTGTGCCGCTCAGGGGCGCCACTGTAAAAGACATTCAGTCCAGCCTGCTGCGGCCGATGAATATGGCCCAGAGCAACCAGATCGAACAATCTCGCAGCCTCGTCGGTTAGAATTGGTTCGTTCATAAGCAGAACATCTTCAAAGCCTGTGTCGGCCAGATCAAACGTTAAATGAGACATCAGGAGCTTAGTCCCTTTGCTATATGAAACTAACTCGGAACACTTTTCATAAATCCATTCCGTCATCTTTTGATGAAACTCGTTAGGGGGCAGATCTTTGAACTCCTCTTGAGTAGCAAACTGGCTACGATTCATCCCCGGCAGGCAACTTATCGATAATTCGTTTTCCTGAGCACCTAGAACGATTCCTCCTGGAGTAGTGAAGATGGTAACGTTAGGAATTTTCATTTCCTTGATGATCTCGTAAGCAGACACAGCATCATGTGAAGGTGTACCGCTAATCACAACCACCTTACAGCCGGCGTTACTTAATCGCCTTAACCATTGAGTAAATGCAGCAATTTCGATGGTTGCACGATCTATGAACACGCGGGCATCTTTAAATGCATCACCTGCAAAAAGCACAACCTCGCAACCCTCTTCAATTATCCGATCAGCTACCCAATCCATGACTCTGGTTATATCCTGGAACCGAGCATAAGGGTCTGGACCCGGATAACCGAGTCCCCAATGACTATCTGCAACATGGGCTATTTTCAAAGTGTTTCACCTCACAAGTTATCTGGAATATCGAAGTTCATTTCTTTTTGATCGGACTGGCCTGCAGCGATAAGGAACTCAAGATGATCACCAACCGCTTTCCAGTCCGTATCTGATTGAATATCTGAAACAACCTTCTTAATGTCTCTGTTCAATGCGATTGAGGCTTCTTTTGCGAGAGCGTTCCAATCTAGCGAAGCTTTCTTCATGAGATCCAGGACTCGATTCTTTTGAACAACATTTCCTGCCTGTCCGGAGCCGCCTCGGCTACTTGCTTGTCGGCTGCCATTCTGCTGATTCTGCTGCTGAGCCTTAAACTGTGATTGAGCATCACCCTCAGCTTCCGGGTCCTCGCCAGCCAAATACGCTTCCAGCTCCTGTTCCGTTTGTGTGAAGATCCCGCTGGACCGCGTTGCTGCAAGAGTAGCATCCACAAGAGCACGTTTCTTAGCCATCTTAAGGACTGTGTTCCAGATAGAATGCATATCATCATTTTCAATTCGGTAAGATTGATACTTGCCGTATTTACCCGATCGTTCTTTGCTAACCAGGTCCTCCTTTTCTGTACCTCTAAGAAGATCTTTCTCCGACACCCAGCGCCAGCGGTACCGGCTTTCAAATGTATTAGCATGACCAACGCCTTCACCAATGATTGCACCTGAACCGCGGTGGATTAAGCGAATTGTAATATCCACTCCGTAATAACCTGTCTCAAAGTTTTTATCTTCAACTTTGCTTGCGATCGTCGGAGCAAAGTTATAGAACTCACACAACCCCTCAGCGCCAGGTTTCAACAAGGTAGGCTTGTCCGTTCCAGGAATGATTCCATAGTCAACGCCCTCCTGCATGACTTCACGGAAAAATTCCTTAGTTAGATTAAGTTTTTGCTTCATATCGGCCAACTTCTTCCGTAAGTCCGTTGCGCTTCCGAATTCATAATCGATAATTGCCCCACCACCGGCGTGTCCACCAGTAGTTTGTGGCTGAATGACAGTGACTTCGTTCAAATTAAGCCGCCCCCTTTAGCAGATCCACAATGGATTGCAGGGCCTTAAGCTCGGTTTTCAGCTTATCCAGTTGGTACCGTGATTCCATAACCAAATGCTCCGTACGGACAACCTCATTTCGCTCAATTACAGAAAATCTACGAAGCTGAGCACTACGAATCTCGGCATTTTTCCCATCGATGACCATTCCCTCATCTTCAAAAACTCCAAGGTAAAGGCCATCCTCTCTGTGCGTTAGTGCATTACGAGCAGAATTTAGATTATTTTGTGCTCCAATCAACGTAATCTCCGCGGCAGCAATCAGCTCCGGCAACACCAGTAGACGCTCAATGATCGATTGTTTATTCAATTGAATAACCTCCAGTAATTTAGATAGATTGGATTTCTCTAATGCAGCTCGCGCAAATTAACTTCCCGCCTGGACCTGGCTTCACGTTCTCCATATTTGTACATAGCACACAACCTGGTGCATATTTCTTTAGAATGATGCTGTCACCGTTCGTGAAAATTTCAATCGGGTCTTTAATCTCAACTCCAAGATTCCGTCGCAGCTCAATGGGAATTACCACACGACCAAGCTCATCTACTCTTCTTACAATTCCTGTTGCTTTCAACATTCAATACTTCTCCTCACAATGTTTAATAGATTATAAAAATGAGTCCTTGAATTGGAACTCTTCAGTAGGTATACTGAAAGCAATGTTGTTTTCAAAAGTAACTTTGGAGTAGTCACCCTGGCCGGTGGCTACTTTTTCTTTTGTTCCATAAAGCTCCTTCTCGATATCTTCGATCTCTCCACGCAGCCAATCTTCAGCTGCCGGCCTTATTTCTTTATGGAAGTAACCCGGATGAATTTGCATCACCTCAAGGTAAGAATACAACTTGCTGAGATGTGCATATGTACCAACATTTTTACTTACAAGAATAAATGACAATCTATCCCCTCCTGTTCATCGTGCACCTTTTTTGATTTCCATTTCATGCTTTTGAATTAGGCGCTTGCGGTCTAAGCCAAACTCATCTTCAAGCACTCCTTGCATGACATTTGCAGTCTCAATAACGTCTCTAATTTCTTGCCAAACTCTTTCAGCACTCTCTTTTCGTTTTTCAGGTGAAATGTGTTTTGACATCGATAACCTCTCCAATGCTGTCCCTGCTTCTGCAAGTTGCTTTAGTAACAAGTCTTTAAGAGCAGCAGGATGCAAATCCAGATTTGGGACATCCTCTAAGATATTGGAGATGTATCCACCCGTTCGCTCATCAGCAATCTCAAGAGCCAACTTCCAAGATAGACCAGATACAACAGTATCGAAGCTGCTTGGTAATGGGCGTTCTCCATTCTCAATGCGAGCAAGAGTTGTACGATCAATTGGAATTTGATTTGCAAGTTCTTCTTGAGTTAAATTCTTTTCTCTTCGAAACGCTTGAATTGCTTTTCCAATTGCGATTGTTATCACCACCTTTCGTATAAATGTGGCAAATCAGCACATAAATTGTATGGTATTGTGGCACATAAGCGAATTAAGATGAAATTAAAGGGTTATTACGGCAACATCCCCTCTCCTCTGTAGTCACTGACAACGTTCTTGGTCAAAGAATTTTGTTTTATTGAGCGAAACGATGATTTTGGCTTTCTTGCTGCTTCATCCAGCTCTCGATTGTCTCCATTCGGAATAGGATGCGCGCTCCTACTTTAAAGTGTGGAATTTCTTTTTTACGAACCATTGTGTAGACGGAATCGCGGTGCACTCCTAAATAAGAAGCGATTTCGTCAACGGTTAAGGTTTTACGTTCGACTTGTTGGTCCATATAATCACCTCCTCACTCTTGGAAGTATTAATTCCACTATGCACTTGTTGATTTTTGTTCCGATTTAGTTAACTTTGATTCCAAAAAAATTTCATCTGGCTTCTTACCTAGAACTGCAGATATTTTAACAGCTAGTTCATATGATAGCCTACGCTTACCATTCTCTATTTGCCAATAATAAGGCTTACTTACAGCAACTTTCGTGGCCATATCCTGTAAAGTTAAAGCATTTTCTACTCTTAATTGCTTTAAAGTATTACTTTGCATTTCCACCCTCCCCTTTCAGTAATCACACTAGTTAACTAACTGTTAACTCTATATTAATTAACTATTAGTTAACTGTCAAGAGATAAATCCCTAATTAGTTAACTAAGTTTACGTTAACCATTAGCTAACCTATAATTGAATTAGTTAACAACAAAGGAGTAATGGTGATGGAGTTTTCCAATCGCTTGAAATATTTAAGAAATCAAAAAAACATGACACAAGAGCAACTTGGTCAAAAAATCAATGTAACCAAAGTATCTATTTCTGGATATGAGAATAGTAACCGCACCCCTGATATGGAAACGCTACAAAAAATTGCTGATTTCTTCGAAGTAAGTGTTGATTACCTACTCGGAAGATCAGAAACGACAACAAGTGAAGGTGTTGGCCGCGCATTCTTCGGTGGTGCCGATCATTACACCGAGGAAGAACTGGAGATAGCCCGCGCCGCGGCACAGGCTGCTGTAGAGGCTTATAGGAAAGGTTTGAATAAGAAGAAATAAACGACACATTGACTTGTGTCGTTATTTTTTATTGTTAATAAATTATCCTTTTTGTTCGAATCCTGCCTGCTAAAAGAATTTTAATGAACCATCTTCATTTCTTAAGAAAGTAATTTTATGTTCATCATCGATATATATATCATTAAATTCTATTCCCCAGGGTTTCCAATTGTACTCAAGCAACTGGCAAAATTCCTTCATATCCCAATCGTCAAATAAACTATCTCCATACAAATCATGTGAAATAATTTGCATCTTTCCTTCCCCATCTTTAGGTAATGAAATTGTATAAAAAGGAGCCTTATTCAACAAATAACTCTTGTATTGAAATTCAGTACAAAGTTCTCTAAATTGAATTGGGTGTAGTTCCATATCTAAAAAGTCACTCCGGTATTCTAAAAAATGTTCCTTCATAAGACCATTATCTTGAAGATGAGAAATAATACCAATATCGTTCATTTGTAAGAAATAATTATTAGTCATGATTAAATCCTGCCCATTGTACAAACGCTTGTTGTCAGAATTCTTAATCTTGAATATAAGAATGCTCCATGGAACCTTATTAATAAATTCAGTTTCAAATCTAATAGACTGTAAAAAAGTGAAGAGCAAACGAAAATTTTTTAGCTCATCCGGCTCAATGATCTTTCTACTTTGATAATTCGTCAAATCTTGTCTTAAGGACAACTCTTTAAATAACATTCCATATGATAACTTTACTAACCATTTAAAAATGACTTCTTCATCCAATTGAATAAAGTTTTTATAGCCTCCTTTGACAGCGATTTCTACTTTCTTCTCTATTTTTTTATTAAGATGCTCGTTATTACATATTTTGCAACAAGGCACGACTAAGTTTCGATAAGGAATGTGTGTCCTATTTAATAACATGAGAGTGTTATTCCATAAATTAAACTCTCTTTGTAGCCATTTAGGAAATACGTGCTCTTCTGTGCTATTATCTTCTTTTAGATAGGTTCCACATAAAAAACAACGGTCAAATGTAAATGTCATTTCTTCAAATGGATTATAATGATTTATCATATACCATACTCCTCTTGTACCTACATAACTTAATGAATCACCTTTTAATAATTGATATTACTTAATACTAAGGAAGAACTGGAATTAGCCTTGCCGCAGCACAGGTTGCTGTTGAGGCTTATAGTAAGGGATTAGAGAGAAAGAAATACAATTAAAACGACACTTTTTTGAGTGTCGTCTTATTTATATAGCACCGATATTTAGTTTTTTTTCTTTGCATACATTCTGACTTTGGATATATAATCAAAGTCCGTACTAAGTAAAACGTCACTCTCTGTATAAACCTCATTTATATTATCAATTAAGTTTTTATATTGGTGTACTAAAAATTTGTATCCTCGTTTCTTTACTTCATCATATCCTAGATCTATCCAGGATTCGTATTCAGTCATATCCTCACTTTTTAAAAACTTACAATAAAAATATATAGCTTCAAGATAATAATATTTTATATGCTTCAAACTATTTATTGCTTCAAGATATAATTCATTTGCTTTCCTATTGTTCTCCTCAACAAAAGCCAACATTAGCTTTTTTAATCCATATGTGTAGGGATTTGTAACTACTAATTTATTTATATTCTGAAGTTTGTTTTTACCCATTTTAGAAAGTATATAGTTATTTTGCACAATTTCTATAAACTCTTTTTTATATTGTTTATTGATATGATTAATTAATTCATCTTCAGATAATTGATTTAAGTTGTATTTTATTTCCAAATCGAAAAAAGTCAGGATACTATCATTGAAAATTTCAGTACAAGCCCTAAACTCACCTAATTTAAATAATGCTGGTGTAATATCAATACTCTTATATAAGGGGTAATTATCCAGAACAAATTGACTACTTTGAAGCTCATATCCTTCCATTTCATAGATATCCAATGCATCATCAATGATTTCGCAATCGACATTTGAATTTAAATCAAGCTTGCTCAATTCGTTCATTGGTAATAATTCTTGTATCCTTTTAAAAGAATTCTTAAAGTCTCCATCATAATATTTTAATTTATTTAATAGAACTTCTATAAATAATTCACCATTCTTCGTATCTTTAAAATATTCTCTCAAATTGCTTAATCTGCCAATGTATTTTTTATACTTTTCAATTGAAATAAAACAACTTGATAAATAACTTAAGTACATTATCTTATCAACCTTATCACCATCAAATTTGTCGATATATTCCAAACTGACAGAGTAGTTTTCTGACATACCATCAACAATTTCAATGAACTTTGATTGGGGTAATCTTTTCTTTAGTTCAAAATGTATTTCTAGAGTAAAATCATTAAACTCGTAAGCTCTTTCGTAATACTTAGACAAATCATCATCAGTTCTCTTATTAAGTTGATGTGAGGCAAATTTACCAATAATAGATTGCAACTTAATAAAACCACCATTAATTTCTATAAGGGATTTATTTTCTAATGAAATAACGTCTCTCTCATTCATTCTATTTAAGTCTTTTTTTACTTTTGGTTCCTTTAAAAACACCATCAAATTTTTCAAATGAATCCCATCAGGAAAAAGTGATAGTAATTCAAAAATTAATTTTTCACTACTACTCAGTTTATTATATGAGTAAAATATAGATTGGTATAAGGATTTTGATCTCTCTATATTTCTATCCGATGGACTCTCGAATATCTCATTATCACCTGTACTAAGTAAATAAAAAAAATCTCTCTCAAGATCATCTTTAATTTCTTCCATGTTTTTAGATTTAATCATATTCTTAGCAATTAATTTTATTGCTAGCGGATTATTATTTAGTAACTTCTCCAGTATTTCTTCCCTTAGAATTTTCTCTTCCTTTTGTTTTACTGTACCGCTAAAGTAAATCTTGAAAAGTTCAATAGCCTCATCTGTTGTAAACGATCTTAATTCGTGCTTTATTTCAAATTCAAAATCGATCCATTCACGAGAGGTAATAATCACTTTTGAGTAATTAGAGATAAAAGATACCAACTCTTTCATTTGTTCGGTTTCTATTTTATACAGTAGGGTTTCAAAATTATCAAAAATTATCAAAGATTGTTTATACATTTCGTTAAGTCTAATATGTTCTTGCAAATCTAATGTACTCTCTATAAAAAAGCATTGTGCAACCTTATATTCAAATGTTTGATAATCTTCAATAAACTCACAATCAATGAAATTGACACCATCTGGAAATAGCCTTCTGCAATGCAGCTCATATGAAATCTTTTTAATTAATGTAGTTTTACCAATTCCCCCAGAACCTTTTACAGTCAAAACTTCATTATTATTATCAATAATCTTTCTTACGATATCTTCAATATCTATCTTTCTACCTACAAAATTCGTTAATCTTCTAGGATCAATAAAGTCAGAGATATTATCAATGACGTTTATTTTACCAGCAAGTCTCCCCTTTTTTAAACCATTTAAGTTGAAATTCCCCTCATTAATCACACTAAAATTCGTATCAGAAAATTTTTTCTTTTGAAATACCTTAAAAAGGAACGCACTTATATCATGATCATAATTATTAACTACTATGATCGGGAAGTCTGTGTTTAGACCTTCACTTTTCACATGTTTATCTGTAAAAATAAAAATTCCACTGACTTCATTTTGTCCAATTTGAGATTGGAGATCTTGAAGTGTCATTTGTCTAGTCTTTAAATATTGATCCTCTATGATTAATTTTCCGGAAATAGTATTTGTAAAAATAAAAATATAATTAAAACCTTCTAATGAACGAAGATTTTCCAAATTTAAATAAAGAACCTCCACATCTATCTCAAAATTGCGAAAGGCTTTTAGTTCCTTTGCTAGGTTTATATTAATTTCTCTATCTATTGGGTCTGGAAATAATACTGCTATTCGTGTAGTTATTATCTCAACATGTAACACTTCACTCACAATTGGGATTTCCGCTGTCTGTATTGTAGATACTATTTCTTGAGATGCCCTACTTTTTTCTTTTATTGCTATCATCTCATCTAATAAATAATTAAGACCATCCCCCCAATCAGAAATTTTTAAAGCTTTAACACCTATTTGTTTTTCATCGATATTATCTGTTGAAATTAGAAAGTGGTTTCCACTTAAACCATTATAAACTTTATGGATAAATTCAAATTGCTTCTTAACATAAGGATCATTTAAACTAAACCCCAGAAAAATAATTGTTTTATCTGCGATAAATGTTCTCAATTTTTCAACAGCTGCATTTGGGGAATCATATAATTCTTTGTAATCTTCCTCAAAAAGTATGCAATTTGTTGGGTCATGCGATATACAACCATGAAGTTTTAAAATATATTCTGATTTATTAGCTATGTTTGCAACGAAATATTCGCTATCATATACAATTTTTTTATAGTTAGTGGATATCTCTAAAGCCTCATCATAATTCGTTGTAATGATCTTACTTGTGATTGAACCTATTTTTCTATGTGTAGTTAATTTGGACTCATCAATTCGATCGCTCTTGAATGTATCTTCCAGAATTTCATATATTAGTCGCTTTTCAGCTTTAATCTTCTCTAGAATCTCTATTTCACTAAGAACACCACTTTCAAGTACGGCTATCAAACTATCATAATACTGATGATTATCGTTTCTTAATTCTAAAAGAATATTTTTCACTAACCCTTTCCAATCAGGAAAATCAAATACTTTTGAACAACCTGATCCGATAAAAAAGATTATTTTGTCATTTTCAATAGCTTTTTCAATTTCACGATTCATCTATTTAACATCTCCTGGACTTTTATTCCATTAATTTTATCACAGAAAATTCGACCTGAATATACAAAATTTGTATCTTCAGAACTAGGACTTGTGGTATATTAAACTAATAAGGCAAATATATCCATAATAGGAGTAGAGTTCATATGTCAGGTATAATTGAAATTTTATTGAAAGTTGCCCCACTAATCACCGTCATTCTAGTATTAATAAGGTTCAACATTACAACAACAAACAAATCAGTAATAGATATATTACTAACACCGAAAAACAATAGAGATTGGGATGACTTCTTGGAGATCATTTCAGTCTCATTAATCCTTGTCTTTGCTTTAAATATTCTAAACCTAATTATTGATTATTCAGTAATATCAATTGTCGTTCAAAATTGGCTAATTATTCTGGACTTTACATTTCTGTTAGTTACAAGTTTGTTCATCCTGGGATGTTGGGTATTTTCACTTTTCGGTAAACGAATACAATTAAAAATAATTAATTTTGTTCTATTCGCAAATTTAGCTTCATTAATGTTACTTTCTTTACTGAATACAACTTTAAGCCAAAAGTATTTAGTTAACTTATTTGTTACAAAGCAATATTCAAATTTGCTTATCATTTTAGGTGCACTATTTGTATTTTATGTATTCTTATTTTACATATATAGATTCTTATATAGGTTGTTTAATGGACCACGAATACCGGCCTATAAAATCGAGAAAATACCCGTCATCCTTATTGAAGAAGAACTTAAAGACCTGTTTTTCATCTATATGTTTGATAGTGAACGACACATTTTGTCTAAGTTCCCTGTTGACCGTAAATCTGTTACATTCCCTGTCTATGTTTACTATCCAAAAGAAAACTCATTAGTAAAATACAACAAAGATTAAAATGGAGGGTATTTTATGTTCAAAGCTGGTTTTCATCTTTCAACCGATGCTCACCTAGATGCTGTAATACATAACAGAGCGTAAGTAGCTGTTTAGCAAAGGAATGTTAATGGGAAGCTTGAACAAATATTTGAAGGTGGGGTCATTGAATCTCATTGTGAGATTTCAGTAAAGATGGCTGGAGGATATTTTTTGAAGGAGAATTGTGAGTTTAGAGTAGTGTAACTTCTTAACGATAAATGAAATAAATAAAAGCCGCTATATGCTTACTATGGTCAAGAGATAATGAGCAAAATAAACTATTAGAGGAAATAGTAAAAAGTCTAACTAATATAGGAAACAACGCTGCCACTAAATTCTTCTTAGATTCACTTCCGGCTCATCTTAAGAAGAAAACTGAATATCTTTTCTCATTAATCTCTTAGTAACTCCCAATAAAAAAACTACTTCAATTTTAGAAGTAGTTTTTTTATTGGGAATTAACATTAATTAATACTCGCAATTCTGCTTTTTTCGACAATTTCACGAACATATATTCCTATTTATGACGAAACATGATACCATCTACCTATGGGAGGTAGCTTATGGACTTATCACTTTACAAACCAACTGAACTCGAAAAATGGCTTGAAAAAGAGTATCGTAATATCGGTATTGAGTACGCTTCTGATATGGATTTGGATCTCATAGCATCCATTTTTGATGTAGAAATTCGAACCTATTCCGGACCTTCGTTCGCAGAATGGAAAGAAGATGAGTACTCCTTCATCTTTCTAAATGGATTCCTGGATCAAATGCAGAGACGTGAAGTGTTTTTCCACGAGCTTTGCCATCCGCTGCAGCATGTCGGCCGACAAGAAATTATGCCCAAATCATTTATAGAGCTCCAGGAAATTCAGGCTAAACATTTTCAACATTATGCAGCTATGCCATCCTACCTACTAGAAGAATTCAAGAATGTCTCTCCGTCTTTCCTTGTAAAAGTAATGGCAGAAGAGTTCTGTCTCTCCGAGAGATTTGTTCAAAATCGATTAACACAAATTCAAATGCGAGTACAAAATGCACAATATGAAGAAGCATTACTTCGTCGCCTTAACATGAAAATTACAATTGATGATGACCACGTTAGGCGTGTAATGGCAGAGCTTGGTCCAAAACAACTAGAAGGAGCATAAAAGTGGCAAAGTTATCGGTTTATTATTCAGAACATCCCGAAGATTTTCACCCAGTACCAGATAAATTAAATATCTTTTTTGGCCAAGGTAAAATAGCCTGGCATAAGAACCAGCTCTTCATCCCTTTAGAAGCTCCATTTCGTCCTAAGATAGCCGATGATTACTCGGAGGATATAATGAGCGTCTCTATTCTTTTAGAGGATCTAATGATGAATCCTGAGCGCCCTAATCAGTTCGGGATAGACATACATAGTGTTGTTCGTCGTTTAGAGAAGATGAAATATCAAGAGGGGTTGACGTTCGAGTACAGTGATATTGAGCAATTTATCATTCAAATGGGGGATATTGAAGAAATCATGCAAATGGATGTAAAGCCTTTTTATGAATGGAGGTAGGACATGCCTAGTATTGAGAAGCGAGGGAAAAATGCATTTCGATTAATTATTGAAGCCGGCTATGATTCTTTAGGTAATCGAATTAAAAAATCCAAGACGGTAAGAGTCTCTACTTTGAAAGAAGCTAAAGCAGAGCTTGCCAAGTTTCAAATTGAATTTGAAGTTGGCGAGTATATTGCCCCCGAGAAACAAACATTCGAGTCTTTCGTCCAAGAATGGAAAACAAAGTTCGTCGAAAAGAACTTAGAAGCAAAAACAGTCATGAATTATCTTTACCATGTCAATAAGCGGATTCTTCCCTATTTTGGAAAGTTGCATATGAACAAGATTAAAACGATGCACATCATCGATTACTTAGAAAAATTACATTCAGAGAACCGCATTAAAGGCGAAGGTACTCTTTCCTCTTCCACGATCGTTTATAATTACCGTGTTATCCGCAGCATTTTTTCAAAGGCAGTTGATTGGAAAGTTATTAAGGATAATCCAATCAAAGGAGTAACTAAGCCAAAAGAGAAATCAAAGGAGATGGACGTTTACAACGATGAGGAAGTTCGATGGTTAATTCAGGCCTTGTCGGATGAAAAACTTTTATTCCGGGTTTTGATCCTCCTTGCACTTACAACCGGTCTACGCTGCGGCGAACTTTTGGGGCTTGAGTGGAAGCATGTAGATTTAGAAAACGGCATTATCGATGTTAAGCAATCGATTCCAATGTTTAAAGACGGACAACCAATCATCAAAGAGCCGAAAACTAAAAATTCAATACGGAAAGTCTCGGTACCCAGTTTTGTAGTTCAAGAACTAAAAAGTTTTTATGATCAAAGTAAAAACGATCGAGATGCACTTGAAGAACAATGGGCAGCCGGTACTCACTTCTTTGTTTTTAGCAGCTGGAATGGTAAGCCATTTTACACGAAGACTCCTGGAGATATGTGGCGTCGCTTTATTAGAAAGTATCCCCAAATGAAATACATAAGATTCCATGACCTTCGCCATACTTCTGCTACTCTTCTTATTAACCAAGGCGTTCATGCCAAGATCATTTCCAACCGGCTCGGCCACTCCAATATTTCAACAACCATGAATGTTTATGGACATGCAATACAGTCTGCAGATCAAGCCGCGGCAAGCAAATTCGATTCATTCTTTACTGATAAAAACAGCGATTAGTACAGTTTGGAAACCCAAAAAGTTGGGGACGGTTTGGGGACGAAATTTTTCATTTCGTCCCCAAATTCATCATTTTGATTCCTACTCCATTTTCGAAAACCCTTATGTATCGAGGCTTTTCCGGACTATAACAGGACATTACAAAAGCTCTTGCTCTCTTCTCCCATGAGACGGCCCGTAAAAGGGCCGTCGTTATTATTTTATGGGACAGTTTCGTGTAATTCTTGTCTGGTAAGGGTTTGAATGAGTATAACAGAGGGTAAAAACTATGTAGTACAGCAAGCTATTTTTGCACTTGGTGACCATTTGCTGACCAAATAAATTAAAACAAGACAAAAAAAATCGTCTTAAAGTCAAAACTTCACAATTGAAATTATGATAAAGATTATATTCAAACCTAGCCGTTAATCATTTCGAGGTTTTAAATGCATAAGAATTCCTTCCATTCCACATGATATATTTACACCAAGAAAAGGAGTGATATTTTCCATGGCAAACAGTAACACATTAGTTGTTCCTCAGGCAAAAGCAGCTTTAAATCAAATGAAATTTGAAGTAGCTCAACAGTTGGGAATACCTTTACAACAAGGATACAATGGAAATCTCGCTACACGCGATGCAGGCTCTATTGGTGGCGGTATCACAAAAAGATTAGTGCAAATGGCTGAGCAGCAACTCCAAGGCTTTCAACGCTAATCTTAGTATGTAGAAGCAAACTTGCAAAAAAGACTTCTAGTCACCTATCCTCCTTATGGTGCAATGAAGTCTTTTTATTTTTCCGTTTTTTATCACTCAAATAAAACATCTTAATACTTCCCAATAAAGGAACCATTATTTGAAGGCGGTGGGTCAACCCATCCCTTAAGGATAAGAATACTGCGAGCACCAACTCCATCCCATTCAATATACCCGGATACTTGCAACTGGTTAAGAATGTACCGTATTTCACTTTCATGCTTACCTGTTTTAACACTTAGTTCTTTAAATGTAGGAAGACGTCTTTGCATGGCGGTGAAATTTCTAAGTATGGCTAAAACTTTTCGTTCTATATCTGGAAGCATAAATTTCACCTCGAGGATATTATATGCGAACAAAATACGAACGCAAACTTGAAACTTAAATTTTTCTACCATGAAGTTTCTTTTTACTGCTTCTACTTCAAACTCATTAATTTGTTTACGAAAGGTACATCTGCAGTAGCAAAATCAAAACTTTTCAATTCGTCAGTTGTTACCCATCTTATATCGTCATGATTTCATAATGATATGTACTTTCACCAAACAAGTCTCCTACGTCACTCTTCTAAAGATTCGCCTGACTCCAATTACCCTCCTGGAAATTCCTACATACCAGCTAGCTTATCCGATGACTTCTTTGAGCTATTAAAATTTTGCTTTCATTATATAAAATAAAAATTAAAGCCCGAGGATGCCGTCGGGCTTTCGTTAGGTTCGTGCATTTCCTAACAACTTCCCTCAACCAACCCACCTCTTCTGCATAATGATTCATCACATATTGGAATTTAATTTTTCAGTGGTTGATCTTGGTAAAGGGCTTAGACTAGAATCTTGCAGTGATAGCATGTGTCATATGTATGACATAAATGACAAGGTGTTAGTTTACGTTTAAGATAACATTGTTTACCAAAAGTGAATAGTTGATTGGCAAAAACTGCATAATACCTTTTAACATTCTGTGCAAATAAACATTATAGTCCCTTCATAAATGTCGGACATTACATACGAACCATGATCTCCTCCCTAATGCACATGTCAAGTCCAGTAATTGTTTAGATTTGATCATCCGAGCGCGTGTCAATGGATTATCTAAATTCAAAAAACAGTTTCCAAAAAATTCAATCATAGAGGAGAGAAAAATCACCATGACTGGAAAGCTACCTTATTTTCAGACAATCTGGATGGCTTCCTTCACTCAAACAGGTGTGATCGCTTTCAGCCTACCGCGCCTTCTTTCCGAGAACATTGGTACTAATGGCTGGGCCGCCTTGCTGATTTGTTCTGGTATTTCCATGCTCAACTTACTTTTGATCGCCATTGTACATCGCAATAGCCAATGCCTCTCGTTATTTGAAATTGCACAATCGACTTTCCCTAAATTTATTCTAGTTCCCTTGTTTACTGCGCTAGTCCTGATTTTGGGGGGACTGGGCTGCATGATAAGCAAAGAGTATATTCTAATTCTTCAATCACTAACCTTTCCGGTAATTCATACAGCCTATCTATATCTGGTTTTTGAATTCCTTGCTTTCTTATTGATCCTCAAGGGTATACTTAGCATCTCAAATTTTGTTATTCTCCCACTTGCTGTTACTATTGCTGTTAATGTCACACTCATTACTTTTAACGCTCAATATCTAGATATCTCGAGAATGACAACTTTTTGGTTTAAAGAAGCCGATCACTCCTTCAAAGGTTGTCTTGATATATATGTAGCTTTTCTAGGTTATGAACTATGTTTACTTCTTTTTCCTTATGTTAATAAAAAAACTCACTTAATGCGTGCTTATTTCATTGGGAATGCAATTACTACCTTTTCTTATATTTTAGTTGCTCTCATTTGCTTTAGTTTTTTTAGTTTCCATCAACTGCAACATTTAAAGTATCCAGTTCTTAATTTACTATCGTACGTAGAGCTTCCGTTTGTAAAACGAATTGATGACCTTGTCTATACGCTAATTTTATTTCGTGTTCTCATCACAAGTGTTCTATACAGCTGGTCTGCCGTTGAAACCATGAAATGGCTTTTGCCAACTTCCAATAAGATCCGATGGCCTATGCTTCTATTAGGACTTCTCGCTTTAACGGTTCTAATCGTCCTACCTTCCACACTCGATAAACTGGAAAAATGGTTAAGTATATTTGGATATACGGAAGTTGCAATTGCTTTTATACTTCCAATTTTTCTATTTATTTCCATAATGATTCACAAGTATCGTGGGCGACATTATGCATAAATGGTCAGTCGTTTTTGCCTTGTTGGTACAGACGAGTATCAAAATTGTGAATTAACATAATTAACTTTAACTAAGCTTGACTGAGCCATTATTACCTGGGTTGTTACCAGGGCTTTGGATAAGGTGAATCTGAATCTGGTTCAGATGAAGGAGCTTCAGGTGTAGAATCATCTTTGGTTGATGTATTTCCCGAATCTTCTGATGATGATCTTTCTTTTGACGAAGTAGGTTTTGGGGTATTTCGAACATCTTCGTCATCTTTTTGCGTTGGAGACTCTTGCATTTTTATTTGATTGCACCCTGTAAACACAATCATTGTTAGTAGGCATATGATCAGTTTAAGTTTCATGTGAATTTTCACACTCCCTATATAAAGGATGTCCAGCCAATTAATAAAATATTAATCGAGAGATACTGCCGGTCTTTGAGGAATTTCAGGATGGAAACACTTTAATTCCATTACGAAGTATCTTTGAGGCTCTCTTAGCTGAAGTTTCTTGGAACGGTGAAACACAAGAGGTCTCAGCATTTAATGTAGATAAAAGCGTAAAAGTAGAGTTGAAAATTGGACAAAACTTGGCTTTAGTTAATGGAAATAAATACGAGTTAGAAGTTGCGCCACAAATCATTAATGATTCTACATATGTACCACTACGCTTTGTGAGTGAAGCATTTGGTGCAAATGTTGGTTGGAACGCGAATGATTACTCCGTTTCAATTGAATTGGATATATATAATAAACGAAATGTCATCGTTTATGAAACTCCTGAATTAAAAGTAACTCTTTTGGGCGATCGCCTAAATAGAGTTGGAACAGTCGGAAAAGAATTTCTTTATTTTAAAATCGAGGGAAGTGATCGGCACGAGGCGGCAATGGGAGACTATAGGATGGTTTACCAACAGGGCTTTGCTGATACTCCAGAAAAATTAGAAAAAGAAATTAATTATGGTTCTTACATAATTAAAGTTATTAGCCTCTCAAATTATGCACCAGGTATTCCAGATAGATTTGATTACCGTAGATCAATTGATCAAAAATATCAATCTTTTCCACTTGAACCTACACCTACAAAAACAACTTTACCGAAGCTAGAGATGCTAGAAAAGAGAGAAATAACATTATCAAAACCATTAGAATTTAAATATGATCGCTACGACGCTTTATTTAAAATTTCTAAAATTAGCTTTGATGAATATCGTGTATTCTTAAGTGGTGAAGTTACACCAAATGATGACTTGGAATTTGATGCAAACGTAGAAATTGTTTTCCTGGATACCGGGATCCATTATTGGGGAGCACTTACTAGGAATACTTTCATAAAAGATTACACAGTCAAAACTGCCTTTAGAGTTGATAATTTCAATCTTGCGGAGACTCCAAAAACAAAGTACCTTGAAATAATTGAAGAGTGGACCGGGTATAAGGCTGTTATTAACATTGAAACTGGAGAAGTTTTAGAAGTAACGCATGTTGAACCGCGTGTTCATGGTGTATGACAACCAATAGATCAACAACTAGAACTTATATTCAGACAAGTCTTTCGAACTAGCGGTACTTAGAGCAGAATAGCTTAAGAATACAATAAAAGCCTTCCGTCTTAAGACGGAAGGCTTTTTATCACTACACTTCAATACAATCTTGTCGTGCGAATACAACTGTATTTAACCAAGTAAGCTAAGAATGTGCCAACCTCCGAGTATATGCTTTTTCAGCCAATAAGTAATCTGAGATCAATCCCTTTCTATAAAGACTATCCAAAGCATTTCCAAGTAGCTTCCATTGCCAATCATTTTCTAAATCCAGGTCTCTACCTCCTTGGCTGTCTGCTCCTTGTTTACTGGATAACGTCCCTAGTTTTGCTTAAAGTCGTTTTCACTTATCCAACCTGGCTGGATATTGTCAATTTGTACGATTTACCATATTATCCCGCCTTATAAGTTCCCGAATGCTCTAGGAACAATTGGATATTCACCTTCAATGCAGGTTTGACTTCTGGTGAACGGTAAACTTCTCGCCATAGGCGAAGATCGTATTTATACATTTCCTTCCCCAAATTCAGCAAATCAGTGTTGGATATTTTACCCAGTTGAAAGGTTTCCATGATTTCATTTCGTATCGTTTTGTCAGCAGCCGCCCTCAGTTCTTCTCTGGAGAACTGACCATTACCCATTTCCATGCTGGCTTTTATTTTTAAATCCAGAATAAATTGAAGCTCTCCTTCCGCATAAATCCACTTCACGCTATGATGAATACTTCTCACCATACACGTCGCTTGAAATTTCTGTCCATTCACCTGCAGCAGGACCTCATCTGAAGGTTTGTTCATCCAACGAATTCCTTCTACATCAGAAAGCAGAAATTTACTTTTGAACTTTTTTTGATAAAAAGCATAGAGTCCATCGATATAGGCTACAGGTATCGGTTTTTCTTTTGTCTCCCACTTGTTATGTATTGATAGAGAGGGAATAAACGCCGTTTCCCCAGGCTCTCTATAAGCCTTAAGGAATTGTCTCACAGAAACCGGCCGAGTTCGTGCTACTTTGGCGGCAGCGGGTTTAGGATTATGGATGACGGTCAGCTCAGGCGAGAGCCCAAGTAGAGCATCTGAACCAAACAATGGCGTGATGGGCTCCTCGGTCCCAAATAACCAGACAGTATAACGAAGCTCCCGATAACGATATAATGCTTCCAGAATGCCCTCTACATCTTGTTTAAGCGCACGGCCGGTTAAGACAAGAGCTGTCACCTGTCCTAAATATAACTGTTGCTGGGATGTCATTTGATTTAAATTTTGAAAAGCGATAAAGGGATTACTACCGGATGCCGTACCTATCCATGTGCTTTCTCCAGCATTTTTTCCCGTCCCACGCTTGGCAACCCCACTGAAATTAATTAATTGGGTAGATACGAGATATTGTCCGTCTTTATAATCAACGCCAATTGCAGCTACGAACACGGTATCTTGAAGCTCTCTTCGATCCCAACAACCGGTGAGGATCAGGCTGCAGCCTAGAATCAACACAACGATACGTCTGAAGTTCAAGAAGCATCATCTCCTTGACGGTTGGAATCTTTTGGTTGCAGAAAACTTGGTCTCTTTTTCATTTGAGATAGTGGTTTTCTCGCTAAAGCAGGAATCAATTCCTTCCAAAGCGGTGGAGACAATGGTGACAAGTAAGGGATGCCGAAGGACTCCAAGGCGGACATATAAAAGACAATGCAGATAAAGGAAAGGATAAACCCAAATATGCCAAAAAAGCTGGACATGAGAAGAACATAAAATCTAAAAATGGTGGCAGTCCCATTTAAGTTTTGGTTGATCAGCATAAACGATGCAACGGTAGATATCGATATGACCACGATCATGATTGGAGAGGTAAGACCGGCTTTTACAGACATGTCCCCAATGATCAACCCGCCGACAACGGCAACCGTCTGACCGACCGATTTAGGTAAACGAATGCCTGCTTCCCGGAACACTTCAAAAATGCTAACCACTAGAAACGCTTCAAGCGTGGATGGCATAGGAAGACCAGTCCTGTTTATTTTTGCTGAAGCCACTAGGGAGAAAGGGATCTGGTCGATATTGAAGGCGGACAATGCGATCCAGAAGCCCGGCAATAGTGTACCTATAAAAAAACCAAATATTCTAAGGAGTCTTTCAAGGGTAACAAATTGAAAAGGTAAATAGAGATCCTCTGGCGTTTTGAGAATCTCGGTAAACGTGACAGGAGCAATGATGGCGTTAGGGGAGCCATCAGCTAAAAAAACAAACCGACCGACCATTAAGTTTTCAGTAACATAATCCGGACGCCCGATGTAGTCGATTAGCGGAAATAAAGAAATCGAACTATCAGCAAGCATGACCTCCAATTGACTGCTATTATGCAGCACATCCACATCAATTTTACAAAGACGTTCTTTAGCTTCTTGGATTAAATCGGCATTTGCAATATCATTTACATACAGTAATGCCACTTTGGTTTGACTTCTTCTGCCGACAGTGAAATATTCAACACACATTGTGGCTGATTTAATTCTGCGTCGAACCAAGGCGACGTTGGTTGCCAAGTCTTCTGTAAAACCGTCACGCGGCCCTTTTACTGAAACCTCGGATGCGGATTCCTCAGGATTACGTTTCGGAGCATTGGCGATTTCCAGAGAATAAAAGGTTTGTGATTTTTCTAAATAAATAATTAAGGTTCCAGTAAAAACATCAGCTGTTAGGGTATCAACGTTGTCATTCCCATTCAGCTTTTTCAATCGTAAAGGACCGAAGCACTCGAGAGATTGTTCGTCCGGATGAAGTTCTATCATGCCCTCCAGATGAAGCAGGACATAATTATTGATTTGCTTGGAATCAGCTATGCCGTTGCAGTAGATTAAAATCACGCTATGCGATGAATGACGAAAATTCATCAGTACGTTATCGATTTGAACATCGTGGCTGTTTTTGAACAGCTGCCTGATGGAGTACTCTTCTAAAGAACCGATGGTGATCTTGTCTGACTTCAGCATAGGTGTACCACCTTTTTTAGACTATGTTGTTACGTTCTTTTGTCTCCGTAGAGCGATAAGACCGAGCAGTATCACGACGATCAGCAAATGGAATAGTAATACCGCTGGAAAATACCAATGCCGTAAAAATAACAAAAATTCATAATCACTGATATGTAGTAGGTTAGCCAATATGAATCCTATACCAATCAATGAAGCGGCTAATGCTCGAGTTTGCCGTTTATTCAAATTAGCAAGATCGAGGATTAGACAGATGCCAAGTGAAATTCGAACGGATGCGCCAGTGATCCATTGATAAATAGACAAGTAATCCATATGCTCGATAAAATGCCCAATACGTAGAAGGCGCCATTCTTCAAAAGATGGATATCGTTGTTTGGCAGCCTCCAATGGACCAAACTCACTGATCGAGCCTAAAGTCGGACCAAAAGCCAGGCAGACTAACAGAAGAGCAAGTAAAAAATAATAAAAAAATGATTTTTTTGAAGCTTGCTGATTTAGAAATATGATGATGACCAACTCCGACAATCCGCCGCCTACATAAATCAGCCCTTTCAGAATAGGACTCCAACCATTTTCAAGGACGGGAAAAATACTGGAGTAATCCTTATGCGGAATGTTCGCAAAGGAAATGTAGAAACCAAGCAAAGACACGGTCGGCAAAAAAATGCCACATGCAATCATAATAATGCGTACACCAAAAACGCTGACAATCGCGGATACACCACATAAGAATAGTGCGATAACAAGCACAGGGGTGTGTGGTAAGTAGGAGACATGCGTCCACATGACCGTATCTTTGGCCGCGACGAAGACAAAAAAAGTAAAATATACAATCCATGAACTCCGAAAAAGAAGGGACGGTATGAAGCCGTAGTTGACCTTAATCCAGTCTTGTATGTTACGTCCGCTTGTTTTTTTACAGATATAGTAAACCGGAATCATGAATAAGCAGATGGGTACAGTCAATATTACGATACTGATCCAAGCGTCCCTTTGTACCGTCTCCAATATTAAAGGGACCATTTGAACGTGATTCATTAGACCGACTGACATCAATAAAGTCATCATGACGAGCGCAAAGGGCAAATTCTTTTGAATCATGAATGAATCCCCCCTGACATGAAGTGAACTTGATTTCTATATAGTTTGCCCATTTTGGGTAAAATATCCCATGTCACTATGAGTTTAATAACAAGGAATGAAATGGATGGTGTCCCGAGGGTTACATTGGGACACTAATGGTTGTAGTAGAAATTAAGTCCTCGCTCCTGTAATTGGAACGAGGGCTTATTTTAGATAATTCCTTTGCGGTGGAACACGGTCAGAAGGCTATAAAAATCGTGGCTCCGACCGTCCGGAGAATCAATTAAGTTGCATCTTACAGCGGCATCAACGGCAGGCTTTACCCAGTCTGGAACCGGCATGCAATGTTGATCCTCGAGAACGTTGATTTTTTCGATATGTGCTTCAGCCGTATTTAAAAGCGTTAGGCATTGGCCTTGCAAGTCTAAAATTTGATCTTGTAGCCCTTTAATAATTTCTAACATAGAATCAGCCTCCTGATCGTAATTGTTAAGGTTGTTACCCTCAATAATCCTGATTAATTTCACTGCATACTGCGGATCAGTGGCATATCCAGCAGACTGTAATGCACGTGCCGCCTCGGCATAATCGCCTTTAGTACAACAATCGAAGAAACCCGACTTCCGATATCGAGAATTTTGCAAGAGAAATTCAGAATGATCTTCTATGCTACCAATCCAGTCATTGTATACACGGAAACCAGTCTCAATGCTAACCCATTTGCCATTAATAAACTCTTGTGTGGTTTGAGTAGTGCCACTGCCCTTAATTCCAAACAAATTATTGCCAGGGGCCGATTGGCCCCATGCACTTTCCAGGCAAGCTTGTGCAATAGTAATACTTGCAAGTACACCAGTTTTTATCATGTCTTCAACTGCTGCAGGTGCAATTTGCTCAATAAAACTTTGTTTGGTCATTTCTGACCATCGCCTTTCTGTTTTAATTGCTCAAGCATGTTTTGGAAAGCTGGCGGCCATGGAACACCTAGTGTACCAAAGTTCTCAATAAGAGATAACCTTTCACGACCAGCATAAAAATAAATGGCCAAAGTTCTGAAAATCGGTGCATCTCCACCAATAAACTGATCTAGCAGTACTACTAAAAATACAACAAGCAGAACAATCCCTTTACGCCCCCCCCCAAAACATGATATCGCTGTTAACTTTTTTTCCTTTAATAGCTCCCAGAACCCCGGACACATAATCAGCAATCATTAAATAAACGAGGAGGTGGATCGCAATATCCCCCCCCCCCATTGCAGCAGCAATAAACGTACCAGCGGCGGCAACAACACTCCCAAAAACTGATTCCTTACCGGTTGCACCAAATGCTGCAGATGTAATATTGGTTAGAATAAATTTAATAGACATATATTTACCCTCTTTCTATCTTCAATAAGCTAGTTTGATGTAAATCTGGATGTCGGGTGTATCAATTCTCTGTACTTACTACCTCCAACTCACTTCTCACTTTTTCTAAAAACAGCGAATCCCATAAATCCTGAGGACTCAGTCCCCTGTTGATTGATCAATTATTCGGATACCAGTTTCTTCGTAGACCGCTTTAGATAATTCCTCAGCACATTCGAATGTTTTTGAATTTATCGTAAAATACCGGTATCCCTAGCCTCTTTCTTAACAGAAGCGCGAACACCTCTCCCCATTCATATTTACTTCCTTCGGTTTCTCGGATTCTTCTGAGAAAATTCTATCTCGTACTGCCTGGCTAAACATAAGTCGTTTTACTTCGAATTCTGCATACTCATAAAGCGAACCATAACCTGCACGCTGACATGGGTTAACTTCAAAAGTGACGCCCGGACAAACTAAATAGGCTACGTGAGAGTATTCACTCTTCGTAGCCCATTTGACAAGCTTACCGATTAATCTATCTTCTAAAGTTGGATCACGACGACGTTTGACGAATATCACATCACATGGTTGTAAATTCACCATACAATCCCCTCAACTTCCTCAATAGACGATGCTGCTAGTACGGCAGCCTTCATTGCCCAAAATCGCCCAATCAAGGCGTTCTTATGCTCTAGACCATCGGAGAATACCGTCTTGAACTGCTTCATAGGCAAGATCATCCATTGCTTTCATCCGATCGGATTCCAATCTCTTCATTTCGTCCTGAGCATTCGTCACCCATGGATGATTAGCTACAATGGTCTCTTCTGAAATCACACCTACGCTGTTCTTCGCATTAGTGATGGTATCCATTTCATTGATGAGAATGTCACGGTTTAAAATGAAATCAACCGACTCCTCGGAGAAGTCCCCCAAACCACTATTAGCAAGGTGAGTGTCAATAAACCATCGCAGCTGCTCGAGGCTCGCCTGAAATTCCGTTTCAATATCGTTAGCGTCCAGGTCCAAATCCTGATAAAGAAACTTTAAGGCAATTCCACTAGGGCTGTTTCCAAACTTGTCAGACTGCGTATCGACGCCGCGTCCGAATTCGTAAATATCCTTACGGTTCATTTCTTGATGAGTCTTGTAGGCTTCGGTATCGATGTCTAAAGATTGTGTTTCTACGGCGCCATCATCCATTACCTTAACCGCACGAAACACCGAAAGATTACGCCGGAACTCGCCTAGATCCTGTCCATCATAGTTCTTGATAACATAGACACTGTTTGGTAAGTCGTCTAGATTATTGGAATTATCACTTTTCTTTCGATCGTAGTCATCCACCAAAGCCTGAACGAATTTCACTAGCGTTAGCTCGTCCTCATGATATTTGAAGCAGACAAATGGCACCCTTTCCCAATTCAAAGGAACTTGTTTGTCTTCTCCTTCAACGAGTGTGAAGTGGGTACCACTATCGCCGGCTTCAATATCAGGTGTCATGCCTACCCCATCAAGAACGAATCTCTTCACGCCTGCTGTGTCCCAAAACTCAATCTTCTTGATGACCTTCTTGGTTTTACCTTCGTACACTTCAACCTCATAAACACGTATAAGTGCATCGAGCTCCGTATGTGCAGCATCGCGCCAGAGAGGAATACACTCCTCAGAAGGAATTCTTTTAAGAGATAGCTTGCCGGTTGGACTATAGTAGATATGAACCCAAGCTTTTCCTTTGTTTATTGCCTCACGGCCAACAGACTGCAATAGGCGCAAAAAAGACTTATTAAAGAAATCCTTTAACAAGTCTTCATAGGCTGTATTTTCAGTTTGAATGCTGAGTGCCTTACTAAGCAGATAGCCTACCTTCTGATCAACGAGCTTTCGAATGAACCCGTGCGGTAGTTTATTGTTAGCCAGGTTGTTGGCTTCGATTGAGGCGCCGCCTTCCCCGATGGTCATTTATATTTTAATACTTCGTTATCCAATCCGTAGTATTGCTGGCCGATTAACATCAACTTTCGTAACGGATCTCTCTGCCAATCGCTGACTTCCTGATGGATAATTTCCTCAATACTCATGGCAGACGCGGCGCCGGCTCGGAGAATGGCTGCAATAGTCTGCATTTCTGGAGTCAATTCTCACTCACTTCGCTATAATTAATCAAAAGAAATACCCGATCCTTTTCGGATCTGTTCCATGGCATAGCGCAGAGCATCCATAGCATGGTTAAAATCATCAATCGGCCTGTTTAAGAAGCGCCCGGTCTTGTCCTGGTCCCAAACATAACTGGACAGTTCCACACTGACATTTGGACATTTAAATTTGTGCACAATAATCTCATACTGCTGAAGATACGAAATACCGTTTATCACACTGTCCGGTCCCTTCTCAGCAGCCCGGATCCGATTAATCCCATAACCCCTAATCTCGTCGATGGACTTAGGCTCCGAAGAATCCGCAATAATCTTTTCTTTCGAGAAGCCTTTCTTCTTGATGATCTCTGCGATCTTGTCATTGGTCAGAGCCCCCTCGTAGTGTTCATCAAAGATATAGATTCGCTTCAAGTCCTTATGGACCAAGGCAAAAGCGCTCGGATCATTCGTGTAACCAAAATCCAGACCAAATATGGCTTTATAACCTGGCAGCTTCGCAATGTCACGCCACTCAAACTCTTCTTCACGCCAGTTCTCATAGATGGCACCTTCTGCAACGGCAAACATGATCTCACCGGGAGTGTTCCGGTACCTAAGGAGGACGTTAGAGCGTCCTTCTTTTATTTATGAACTTAAATAAAACAAAAGGCGTTCTCATATTTGTTATTGAGCTAACGTCCCTAGACAAAATCGTACCAAGTGAGCGGAATACACTTAGCCCTGTTTATTTATCTTGTAAATTTCAAGCCTGTGTTCTATTAAACTTGTACTTTCGCTACTCCTAAGGCAAAGTGACTCCAAAGGATATTCTCAATTAATTCAGCTTGTGTGTCTTCACAATCAATAATTAAAATGATTTCAGAATGTTTGTCCTTTAGAAGTCTTCTCTTTTTCTTTATCACCAGTTCCATAGACAGACGAATAGCAAAACCAAGAACAAATCCAACAAACGCACCGATCAGTCCCCAATAGATTGGTCCCCACGCCAATTTAAATCCAATACTCGCTCCAATGACTGAAAATGCAGTAGCTAACCCCATGCCGATGTCAACAAGGCTTGTACCATCTGAGCGATGAAGGGTATCAAAAATTTTACGGTCTTCTGCTCTATTATCCAGGGGAACAGCAAAAATACTTTCTTTTGGAATCCCTTTCTTTTCTAACGTTAAAACTGCCAATTCTAAAAATCCATGGGTTTCAAAGGTTGAAAACAGTTGCAAAGATATCACTTCACTTTTTGTCTTTTTAGTATTTTGAAATTCTTGGAATGATAATTTTCGGTTAAATGATTCCTTATGTCTTTCTCGAAAAGTTTGTTATTCTCAACAGTATTCATGTATGCATCATAAATAGCGAATCCGTAGTGCGAAGGAATAAAAAGGAGCCATTCTGGATTTAAAACAGAAGTAGCATCTTGAACTTTTCCTAAAAACAGGAGTACAATAGCTTCCTGAATATGCGAGTAATAAAAAAATGCAACTAACCAAGCAATGACAAAAAGAGCAGTTAAAATCCTATGAATGTAGAGCTGTCCTAAGCCTGGGATAAACATTGACCACATAACAGAAACAAGCGGATTTCTTTTGTCCAAGTAGTTAATTTCTAAAGCGCCTAATGAAAATGAATTATAACGATGTTCCTCGCGTTCGGCTAAAATATAAACCCTGTTCATATCTACTGTAGTCCGATAACTGTCCCATATAGCAAAAAGGTAAACAGGAATATACATAATAAGCCACCTTGTATTTAATACCTCTTTAGCCATGTGTATATTTCCTTGAAATGAATAAATCATTGATGAGTTTACATGAGCATTGATGTTAACAGCAACTTCCCAAATAAATAATGCATACCCCCTAAGATACTTTGATAATAACATGTGCCCGAATCCCGGAAACGCTGCGGACCACCAGGCAATAATATAAGGATTTCTTAAATGTAGTTGAGTTGTTCCCATGACACTAACATGCGCCTTATATCTTCTAGCAGTATTGTCATTTGTATAGTTGTTCATCTATCCACCATTACAAACCTTTTTGAGACATATGTTTCCAAAAATACACTGTATTTATACATGACTTTATAAGCTTCCGTTCGTTCAATGGTTTAGCAACAAATTTATGCAGTCTCTACCCGAACTAAAAGAACCGGCTCAACCCCAGTCCACTCAAAGTACCACTTCTTATTTAGAATATCATAGAAAACTACATGATCTCACCGGGAGTGTTCCGGTAGCTATGGAGGACGTTAGTTCGTCCTTCTTTTTTGCTATGGTTAAGAATAAAAAAACGCCAAATTCACTCCGCTGCATTTATTGAACGCTAACGTTCTGCGTCCCTTGGTTGAAATTTCCCTTTGAAATAAACATTCTCGTTAGTACTATCACAAAATGCACAAGCTGGGGCATATCGCTTTATTGTTATTCTTTCTCATCATGAAAAACATCTAATAAATCATTATTATCAATATTCATTATTTTCCTTAGTTCAATCGGCAAAACAATACGTCCTAATTGGTCTATTTTGCGTACAATTCCTGTTGTTTTCAACATAATCACCTCTCGATTTAGCCCTGGCGATCATCGGATATTAAAGAAATGTTGTAGGTCAGCGAAGTTTACAATTGACTTTTCCCCCTAAATTAATCAGTAATGTGTTATATATATTATTACAATTGAAAAATTAGAAAAACGAAAAAAAGTGTACCTTCACTGCAATGATTTTTGCGCTGTTACGCAAAGAGGCTTCCTTTATGCATGTTATTTAACTAACATTCAGCGTTAGCGAACACAAAGGAAGTTACCCCATTTTCTCTGCAGCCCGTTAATATTAAGGATTATCAACGAGAAAAAACGGCCTGTGTTCGCATCTGTTCGCGATAGGACCGTTTTTGTTGTTCTCAGTTAGATTAAGAAATTACCATACAAAAGCTGATGTGATGATAACTAAAAGAATAAAAAGAACCAAAATAGCTGCTGCGTTATTACCATAACCTGCACAACTACCACCATAACCTACTGCTCCCATGTGTACTCATTCCCCTCGGTCGTGATTTTTCATTACGGTATAGATTATGTTCTTTAACTAGTGAGTGATTGGACGAATGTACCATATTGAGTGTTTAGATGGCCAGCATTTATAATAAAGAATTCGGAAGTCGGTGACGGCAGCTATGTATGTGCTTATGAATTTGTACCACTGGATACCCGATCTGCATTTTTCAAAATACCCGAGCAATTAAATCGAACAGTGTTCGGCTCATTCAATACCGGGTTAAATACCTTTTTATAACACCCAAAAATAATTACCGCAAATTCCCGTTATGTGCCCACGCATTATTTTAAAACTTGAATCTTATATATTGAGCCCCAGCAGGCTACTCATGTCATGTGTCACCTTCAATTACCATAAAGAAGTCACCCTGAGATTAAGATTAAGGGTGACTTCTTTTATAGTAAGAACAACGAGAAAAAACTGCCCGTATTTTACTTTGCGGCCGTTTTTTCTCGTTGTTCTTTTTATGGAATTAAGGAATTACCATACAAAAGCTGATGTGATGATGGACGTATACCATCGAAGGTAAGCGCTGAGGAACACAAAAATGTATCGTAATTTATGCTTTTTACATCTGAGAGAATGTAATCGCATAAAAAAAGCGATTCCTAAATTCAGGTAGCAGCTAAGCACTTAAATTGAGAAATTTTTCATTAATGGCGTGATAAACGAAATGACACCCATCCCAAGCTTCATAAAGCTGCCCAAGTTGCTAAATAAACCGCCTACCCCAGCAGTGTTAGTAGCTGCACCTTGACCAAGCCCACCAAACAATCCACCAGATAAACCTCCTCCAAGCAATCCTCCAAGCCCCCCGCCACCTAACAGCCCAAGCATGTTACCCAAGCCACCTAAACCAGAGATATGCACCTTAGAATTCCTTTTTTTCTTAGAAATCTTTTGATTTCCTTTGAATCCTTGAAGAATGACTTGATCGGCTCCAATTTCTTTCAGAATGCCATAATAGAAAGACCCATCTTTAAGGACTACGTATACCGGTGTTCCTAAGTTAGCTTGTGCTTGTGCTGAAATAGTAGCCGACGCACCAAATAATGCTTTTGGTCCTTTATCCACGCGTCTGTGTTTACTTTTGGACCGATGTAAAGTTTTCATACTGGTCACTCTTCCTTCTAATCATCATAGTTATTCTTGCCATCATATGTTGAACAGACAAGTACGGACTATGCGTTTAGGACAAAATTTATTTATTCTTTGGTAGCACGAAAACTACGCAGCCTCCGCTCGAACTAGAAGCACCGACTCTATACCAGACCACTCATAAAATCTCTTCTTAATAACATCACAGAATACAGGATCTCACTGGGAATATTCCGGGGACTAGAAAAACGTTAGCGCGTCCTTCTTTTATTTATGACATCAAAAAAACCGCCAAATAGGCGACTTATATTATTAATGAACAGCTTTCCTCTTTAACTAAAACGTATAAGGCTTACTTTGTATCTAATTAATTTCTGTAGGTAGCCCTGGCGGAAAATATTGAGGTGGGACCTTAATCCAACCTCGCTTCCTCATTGTTGTTTTCAATTCCGCACCAAACTTCGCATGTTCGAGCATAAAACCAGCCCACTTAAGTCCTATATCATTCCGATATGTTTCAGTCATGCTTCTTGCACATTCTTTAAATGCCAAAAGCAATTTTGCCGAAAGAATATTCGCTATTTCATCATCAGTCATTTTCGCACCCATTGGGACAGCATTTGGGCTTGATTTCGTTTTATCTTCAGGTAAAGGAGGTATTGGCACTCCCTCTTCCTCCATAAATTTCTTAATCCGGTTGGAATGTGTGCTGCACATATCAATGGCATCAGTAAGTAAAGAAATCAAATCTGAGTCGGTTGTAGTATTCCTTCCAATTTGTTCAAGAACAATTGCTTCCTCGATAAACACAAGGTATTTCCAAAGGTCCATAACCTCACCTACATGTAACGGTGGTTTTGGCTCATCATCAATAAATGTTTTAATTAGACTATTTACAGCTTTTAGAATACTTGTCATGACTTCACCCCTTTATTTGGTATTCCATTATTTATGAAAATTATACAATCCATCACGCTCACTAGTTTAATGTTTGCGCAACATTACGCAGCCTCAGATCGAACTAAAAGAACCGGCTCAACCCTAGTCCACTCATAATACCGCCTCTTATTTATATCATAGAAAACATATATGATCTCACTTGGAGTGTTCCAATGTGGGAGAAGGACGTTTGCGCGGCCTTCTTTTTTAAATAAAAAAACTCACCCCGAATGGAATGAGTTGCTTCTCAATTGTTCTTGTATGATATGGACAGAAAAGGTAATTTGATTATTACAAAAGCCAGCATAATATAAATTTGAATTCACGTAGTGGAAGCCCGATTTAAAGATCATCTCTTGATCGGAATAATTATTAATATGAATTTGTTTACATTGAACACAGAAATAGCAATTCATAGTTATAAATCGCCCTCCTTTGTCTACATGTATTATAGACAGAAGTGTATGCGAACGAAAATAGTACTAAGAACACTTAATCAAATTTTTATAGAATTTGTTTATTTAAATCTACTACGAAACTCATTTAATAGTATATCGAGCTCCTGTGACTTGCATACGATTACATCACTATTCATTGAGATACCCTCCAAATACATATGAACCAATTGTTGTCTAAGTGTCTCAATTTCTTCTGTCAAGCTAGCAAGGTCCAAATCAATTTGCCCCTTCTTGTTGATTTTGGGACTATTTTACTATTAGTCCCCACTAACCTTTATTTTTCCAAAATCACCAAAATCAAAGAAGCATATTTCATAGGAAAAAGGGAGCCGTTTGCAGCAGACTTTTGTCCGGTGGCAGAGGAGGACGTTAGCGAATCCTCCTTTTTTGCATTGATTAAGAATAAAAAAGACCGCCAAATTTAATAGGCATTCGCACTGTCCTAATCTCCCCTACTTGCATTAAATATCTAATCATAACGAAGGGGTTGATTCAAAATGGCAATACGTCCTCCCCAAACATTGAAGGGGAATTACAAAAAAGTGCCTCTCACGAGATTCCGCTCTGTGAAACCTACTCAAACTCTCACCCGGTTTACAGTCATTTGGGCTAACTTCAATGGAGTACCTTTTAATACGACCGGATTTTTTGCAGTACTCCGGCGTACGAATGGAACTTTCGTTCAAGCGGTCAATTTCGATCGTTTTGGCACAGCGGTTTTCTTTGCCGTTCGCACACCGACCAACAGGCCTTTTATCCTCCGAATTTTCAGAAACGACGGAACATTATTCCGGGTCCGGTTCGTACCCGCCGGTGTCTCTTCGTTTGTAGTTATCGGATAAATGAATGCCGGGGGCTCCCCGGCATTTTTATTATTTATTATCCATTATTCCATATGTTGTTTACATAGTCGTTTCGCTTCAAATATAGCTCATAGCCGGTCGATGGAATCCGACGGTATATCTTAAAACACCCATACAGCCCCAGTTGTCAGCACACTCTACCCGTTAATCCAATGATTAGCACGAAAATTATGCAGCTTCTGCTCGAACTAAAAGAATTGGCTCTATCCCTGTTAACTCATGATACTGTGACCAACCAAAGGAAGCAGCGTTCTTTGACCAAATATATTGGGACCTAACAACGATGCCGGCCGCATTCATCGCGTTTTCAAACTCCCTTTGATAGGAAGAAGGATGGAACACATAGATAGCTGCCTTCGGGTCCATAACTGAGGCATAGCAATTAAATACAGAATTTAAAAAGCCCGCAAACTCCTCAGCGGGCATATCGTCATTCATAATTGTACCTCGACCATCTGCGGCCAACTTGGCCGAGTCACTTTCCACCGCCACATTATACGGCGGGTCAGTAACAACAAGCGCCGCTTTGACGCCATCCATGAGCTTCTGAACATCTGCAAGCTTGGGAGCTTAGCCTCTTCATCGCTTGATTCTACAATGACACAGGTAAGTTCAGTGAATCCTGCCTCCTTAGCTGCTCACCAGCGCTTCTCACCCTTAACGATTGTCATATCACTGCGGACCAATGGAATAAATAACAGCCTATCCCACAAGGAATAGGCTGTTATTTAAATCGTCTGAAATTTTCTTCTGAGCCCGTGTCACATAAACCTCCACACTTCCCTTACTAATTCCAATCATCCCAGCAATCTCACTGAACGAGAAGCACTCCCCATGAGCTAGCACATAGCACTTAACCTAGATAACGCATCCTCAATCTGAAACCTCTGCCAGTTAGAAAGGTTGACCGGACTGCCTGCAGAACTCTGCGTTGTGTAAGCCTGCATTCGGACTGGATCCATTAACTTCTCACGCTGATCGCCGCTCAATCCCTCTTTTATTACCGGGCTGACGCCCAGTCTCTAGCCACTCGATCGTCCACTCACAATCAGATACCATTTCATTAATTACCCGCCTGTCAGCCTGTAGTATTGAAAGCTCATCTTGTTTAATAAGAATATCCTCTTGCTGCTCAATTTCTTTAATCTTATTTGTTTTCTCTGCAGATAACTTTCTCAGCATGGCGGCCGTTTGTTTGTAAGCATCAGATAAATCATTTCGTCCCATTCCCTCACACCTCCATAGTGTGTTAATATAAGTGACAGGAACATATGTTTGATATCCCGTGATTCTGGCTAGGAGTCGGGGGATCTTTTTATTTTAAAACTGTGCCTACTCTTTATGTCCCTCAATGTGCTGGATTAAAGTTTTGTATTTCGGATAATAATGAATGTATTAAAAATATGGATGGTCATTCTCATGGATATGATAATACTTTGGTCTGCATGGATCGTTACTGCCATTCTACTGATAATATTTATTAACCGGAAAACCCTGCTACAAGCAATTCTAAGTTTTTTATTTATGCAAGTACCAACCTGGTTATTTGGAGCCTTAGTTGTTCAAGGTGGGCTAATCGAATACCCAGTCGGTATTCTAGAAATGGCCTACAAAGCAAGTTTTACATTTGAGTTTTTTATCTTCCCTGCTGTGAGCGCTATTTTTAATGTGCATTTCCCTAAACAAAAGTCATGGTTAGTTAAATCCATATACACATTAAGCTTCCCAACGGTGATAACAATAATTGAAGTCGTTCTAGAAAAGCACACAGAATTAATTAAATATGTAAATTGGACATGGTATTTGAGTTTCATCTCTATAACCTTCACACTTTTAATTTCATATTGGTTCTATCTCTGGTTTTTCAAAAAAATAAAAGAAATGTACAAGTAACTAAGTATTCATTTTGACGCTGTTCATGGTCATTTGGTTTCTCTTTTGCCCATTCTGCACAAAGGTTAGAAATGTTATATCCAAACAGATAAACTGGTACAACTTTAATTAGAGTGGATGACGCTTTCAGATTAGCATATACACCTGGCAATCCAGCAAATTGGGTAGCCCCTCCTCCGTCTACCGTACAAGAAGCAATAGATAGAATAGCAGTCCAAATAGGCCTTATTCCTTAAAGTGATATTCCCAACCTAGTTTGTTAAATGGAAATCACAATGAATTTGATGAGAATTGGGTTGCGTCGATCCGCCTAGAAGCCAGTGAAGTGGAATTATTTCTAAAAAACATAGGTTCGTTGATTGAAAGTGGGTTCGGGGAAACCGAGATTAATACTGTCAGTTCAGTTATTAACGAACTCAGAAAACGCGATGAAGAAGAGATTCATTTTAATATTTTTTATAATGGTTAACTAACTGGATTTACGATCATTGTTTAGATGCTGCCTAGCTCTATTATTGGGTTAGAATTTGTCACGGATAAAACATTGTCTGAAAAGATTCAAGTTGAAGCAGATCTTTACGAAAATTCACCAAAAGGTAACTTTCATTAACCAAAGAAATACTAAAGGGATCCTTGAACAGATATTTGAAGGTGGGGGCATTGAATCTCATTGTGAGATATGTGTGAAAATGGCTGGAGGGTAGGAGAATTGTGAGTTTATGGTGATATAAAGAATGAAAAAAAGCCGCACTTTTCGCGGCTTTTTATTTATTTAGAACCAGTAAATTCTATGCCATTCTTACGAATTGAAATATCTATAAATGTTTTATCCTTCTTAGTTGTCCCACTATTACTTAGCATCATATTAACTATATAATCATCTCTTACCCAATCTGCCCCTATAAACATATCACCATTAGTTATTCCATTGTAAATAATTTGATTAGCTTCATCCTTACTCTTTCCTTTTAATTGTTCGCTGATTGCCTGTCCTGCTTTCTCACTCGTAAATGCAGATCCTTCTGACTTAGGATTGCCATAAGCTTGACCTAATTCTTGTCTTAATTTTGTAAAGTACTCAAAAGACGATTCCTTGTCAGTAATCCTATAAGCAATCTGCCAGAGCTTTCCATCTTTAAAGTGATAATAAACAGTTGCAGGTAAATCAAACAATGAATAATTTTCGTAACCTACAACATAATCAAAATCTACTAACATTTCTAAATGACTGTTTTTGGATTTTATTGTTTCAATAGAAGTACCCCAGAGATATTCTTTAAAAGGGTCTGTAAGTGTCATAATTTTATCCATGACAATGTTTACTCGATTTGTTTTCTCATCCCACGTTACAACCCCATTGCAACTTTCACCTATAAATCGAAGTGGAACAAAAGTATCTCCATTGATAATTCTTGCGGTCTTTTCTAATACAGTATTTTTCTCATTCACAATTGCATTGGTGTCATCAATCTTTAAAACGATTTTTATCCCTTGAGCCGTTCCAGTTATTGTTTGTGTGCTTTCATCCCATCCAATCGTAAGTCCTATTTTCTCAAATATTGGACGTAATTGTACAAGTGTTGTTCCTTCATCAACTACCGGCAATTGATTGAAATTCATTTGAACTCCATTGACGAAAACACTTACTGGTTCCTCAGCAGCAAAAGACTTAGAAGGAGATACTAGCAATGTTGTAATGATTAAACTTAATATAAATTTCGAAAATTTCCCCATACAATATTCCCCTTTTATGTTGCTATCCTATTCACATGCCACGCCGTCATTATCTCGGTCTAACTTACTGCTGTACCCAGGGTCACCGCGATGAAGTGGGGCTTTGCCTGCCGCTTTAACTGCGGAGCAGTTAGGATAACTCACATTTGAGTTAGTTGCTGGTGCTTTTGTAGGCTGTGTTTCTTTTGGTGCTTCCTTCACAGGTTCTTCTGCTTTCTTAACTACTTCTGGGTGATATCCATCATCTTTGGCGTAGTTTTCTATACTCCATATACCAATCCCTGCTTGCTGTGCTTTTTTTTGAATCTCCCTAAAGTGGTCTATGTACTTCACATCTGGTTGATAAACTGCTACTCGAGCTAATCCTTTCTCTAAAAGCAACTCATTTACCATCTTATCATCTAGCCAAACATACATTAGCAAACGGCCAAAAGTATCACGTTCTGAAACATCTTTCTCAAGCTTAACCTCTCTACCATCAAGTAATTCGGTTGTAAACTTGGATGCCTCCGGACCAAAAGGTTCCACTGGTTTAGAGGGATGCTTAGTTTCAGGTGTATCTACTAAGACAAAACGAACTGTTTCCTTTTTGTCCCCAATCAATACATCAATTGTGTCTCCATCTACAACCTTTGTCACTTTTGCAGTTATGTATTTATTCGTTTCTGCTGCTGGGGAGGCGGCTGGCTGTATAGTAGTTGCTGCTTGTGTAGCAGGACTCTCTTTAGCTTTTTTTAAGGCTGCAATTTCTGCAGCTTGCTTTGCTATTAATTCATCTTTCTTTTTCGCATCAGATGACTCCAGGACTGTAGTACTTGCAGTTAAAGGCTTAATCTCCTCTTTCTTATTAGTAAAAGTACTAATGATAATAATTAAGGCCCAGACAGTTACACAGCCAAGAAGGAGTTTGTTCTTTGTTCTCTTCATCAGAATGAAAATTCCGATGTATGGTGCAATTAAGCATAATAAAACTAAAAACCAAGTTGTTTGATACCATTTCTGTTGTGACATGGAAGCCCCCACCTATTTTGTATTAGATGTACATTCTATCATACTAAATTCGACCTTTAAAGTAATATTTTGTATCTTTAGACCTAGTACGATGGTATAATATGCTCATCGTACCCTGCATTGGTTTACTAACTTTTATATATCATTAATAAATATCGGAGGAGTAACTTATGGGGATTGGTTTTAGAAAGAGCATTAAGATTGCGCCCGGTGTCCGCTAAAATGAACAAATCCCCACAGGCCTATTCGACCGTGATCGTTGAAATCAAATGTTGCTTTTTTCTTATTCACAGGTTTCTGTATTCCTGTATTTACAGTTTCCTGTATTCCTTGACTACACCGTTTTCCTAATAACTGATCAATCGCATCACGCTTGGACACGCCGCTCCAGCTCCTCGACAAAATTTCTATAATTCCTAAGTGCCGATGTATCCGTATTACTGTATTCCTGTATGCCTGTAATAGAAAACTCCTTGATTCTATTTCTTCGCTTTATTTCTGTTTGAAATACAACTCCCTCGTATTCTCTTCTTACCCTATCAACGATTGTTTTATCAATAATTGTTCTGGAATCGATCATTGTTGGCGCAAAAGACTTCCCTTTAAATCCCAATAGTCACAATTAGTTCTGGGGTGGTACCATTATTTTAGGTGATGAAGAAAATGTTTATTCCTCCAATGCTTCTCCAATATGCCAAGAACAACGATCCGTTTGATGGTAGTTCCACTTTCGCCGAATTGAAGTGGGATGGCATTCGATTGATTGTATCGAATATGGATGAGTTTAACCTTTACACAAAGAACACGAATGCAACTGCAAAATATCCGGAGCTCCATCATCCGCCGATTCCTAAAGGGACTATTCTCGATGGAGAGATTGTTGTACTGGATGAACATGGAAGAGCGGACTTCGAAGCAACAAATTCAGGCTTCCGGTCGAGCAAGAAGCGCAAACCAGTTGTATTCATGGCTTTTGACATTCTATACCACCGAGGCATAGACGTAACTGGATTACCATTAATTCGGCGCAAGCAGCTGCTTGAAGAGACACTTCAAGAGACGGAACATTATAGAATTGTTCGGCCCATTAAAGGAAGTGCAAAGGAATTTTTCAAAATCGTATGTCAGCATGGACTTGAAGGTATTGTGATAAAGAAAAAAGACTCGAAATATGAGAAGGGCGTACGATCCTGGTCATGGCAGAAGGTTATTAACTACCAAAAAGAAGTGGTATACATAACCGGTTACAGCAAGAAAGAAAGTTCATGGCTGCTCGGCTATCCAGAGGGTGAACGTATTCGCCAGATCGGCACCATGGAGCTTGGAATAACCCAGTCTGCCCGGGAATCCATGATGCCCATATTTCATTCTTTTAAATGCGGTGAGAGCAAAGAATACGTTTTTATCAAGCCAGTGGTGAGGTGCAAGGTTAAATTCAGGGATTGGTATAGCTCTGGTACCATGCGGCTTCCAGTTTTTGAGGAATTTATCATTTAGGGGTGGTGACATTTATGGAATACAGAGTTAGACATAAGGAGACAAGCGAAGAAAAAACGTTGAGTCATTTAGAAGTGAATGATATGGATTATGATATAAATGACCAAATCGTTGTTTTTGACAGAAATATGGAGGCATACTTTTTAATCGATGAAGTTCAAGAGCAGTGAATTGTCAAAAATTATTGGTTTTTACCGTAAACATCAACGAGTACCTTCTATGGAACAGGTTGAGGCCGCGTTTAATGATACAATGGCTGGTGATATTGACGGAGCTCTCCGACTTCTAGATTGGAAACGTCACTGCTTTTATGTAAAAAATGAATATGAAAGAGATGTCATGTCAAAAGTTTTTGCATATTGCTCCGAAGTTATAGAGTAAAATTGGTCTTTTCATTTTCAATAACCAATCATATGTCCCCTTGGACAAGCAGTATGTAATATCTTTAAGAGAATCGTCAAACATAAAATGTTTGGCGATTTGCTATTTAGCCTTATTCCATACCAGGATAACGTCCGCCAAAAGGTTTCATATTTCCGAACAACTGAAACAATAGGCTTTTCGATTTGCCACGCCCAAAGAGTTAAAGTCAAGCATCCGATTATAAAAACTCCGCATAGGTTGATGTATCAGAATTAGGAGGAGATTATTCAATGAGTTACAACCAAAGCTATAATTATAATCCTTATCATCAACATCCGCACATGTATCATCCGCATATGCACCATCAGCCAGTTATCATTTATCCCATTCCATATCCGCAATACCACCCGCACCACTACCCATATCACGGTTGGCATGGTGGTCAGTGGCATGGCCACCATGGCGGAGGCTCGCATGGTCACTACCACCAAGGGCATCATGGTAACTGGCAAGGAGGATATAATCACAAATAGTTTATACGGAGGCGTGCGAATATGTCGTACGTCTCCTTTCCATTATTCACTCAAGCAGCACCATACTTGCAGCCAAGTTTTTTCACTGTTCGCTTTAGTGTTAGCTATTACAGTGCAATATTTTAAATACATAAGAATCCCGTTCACTCCACACGATAGGACTACACCAAGATGGCAAACAGTAATACCTTTACAGCCAGAAATAGAAATCTCGCTACATGCAATGCAGTCTCTTGGTGGCGGTATCAGAAAATTGGACAAATAGCTGGTCAGCAGCTAAAAGGTTTTCAACGGTTTTATGCCAAATATCAAAAGGTCGGAGATGTGAACAAGATGACTCAATCGGACAAGCAAACATCTATGGATATAACCAATGAGCTTAATCAGCATACAACGAAGGATACTTTAGCAATTACTGATGAAGTTAAAGATTTCAATGACCGTATTAAGGTAGATACAACACCAGAGACATGCCGCGCGGATTTGGATGGTAATTAATTGTTGAAAATGGCCGTTAGATTGAACTTTCCACAAATCAAATAGAAAAGAGAGCCAGATTGGCTCACATGTTTAATCGCTGCTGCCGCTCCCGCTATCACTCCCGCCCCCACTGGAGGAATCATTGCCATGATGATCATGGGGGCTGCTGTGATGGTTATGATCATGATGGTTATGATGTTGGTTATGATGATGATGTTGTTGATGTCGGTTCGAATCATCCGAAGAATTCTGAAGGAAATTGGAGCTATCATTGTGATGATGGCTATAATGACTTCTTCTGCGTTTATCCTTGCTGTACATACCGATTAAAGAAAAAATAACAAACATAATGATAACCATCACAATTAATTCCACCAAACCACCTCGTTCAATTTATAGTTACAAATATTTCTATTCTTCACATGATTTTAAAAGTCCTTTAGAGATCGCTTGCACACTTTCCAAAAGACTTCTCATCACTTACAAAAGAGCCGCATTACGCGACTCTTTAGGCATTTACACTCTTCTGTTTTGTTTTATAAATACTTACAAAGCAGCCGGCCTAACCATAATCTCGCTGATTAACGTGTCATCAGGTTCATTAATAGCAAACGCGATAGCTCTAGCTATACTGAAAGGAGAAATCCCTTTGCCGCTTAGCTGACTGGCTATTGTCTGCACTTCCGGGCTGGTTATGCTGTCAAAAATTTCGGTGTTCGTCAAACCTGGAGCAATCACAGTAGATCGGATACCCGAGGTCGCAGACTCTTCCAGACGCAATCCTTCCGAGATGGCTCTAACTGCGAATTTGGTGGCCGCGTATACGGCGGATGTCGGTGACACCTGATAACCCGATGTAGAGGACAGGTTAATGATGTGACCGGACTGCTGCTCCCGCATGGTTGGCAGTACCGCGGCGATGCCGTATAGAACGCCTTTGATAGGTATTGAAGGAATGGACAGCATTGTTAAAACCGACCGCCGCATTCTGCGAACCAAGCAATCTATTACGAAGGCGTTTCTAGCGCTTTTTTCGGAAAAGGATTTTGAGCAAATCACCATCAATGAGATTGCCGAGCGTGCCAATGTGAACCGCGGCACCGTTTATCTGCATTACAAAGACAAATATGACCTCTTGGACACATGTATTGAAGATCACATCAATGAGTTGATCTCATTGTGCAAGAATCGGGAGACTGATACGGTTAGTCAAGGGATGGTCCATGACCCCAAACCGGTTTTTGATTTTTTTCGCGACAATTTCCCATTTTTCTCTGCTATGTTTTCCAATCAAAGAGTCTTTCTATTCCGGGAACAATTGCTCAATTTTATCTCCGTCAACCTGATGATGAAAATGAAAAGACACGACAACAAGCCCGATGTCGACAGTGAGTTAAAAGCTCAATTCATGGCCTCCGCTTTCATTGGCATTGTGGAGTGGTGGATCCGTCATCAAATGCCGCATTCCACACAATTTATGGCCGATCAGGTTCGGAATTTATTTGAGAAGAATCAAATTTATCCTGAGTAAGCATTATTAACGATTGCGCTGCCGCAGCACGACGCCGCTAATGCTTGAGGTATTTCTTTGATACACTACGCGAAATCCGATATCTTGCATAATCCCAAGGGACGGATCCAAGCGCTTACCGAAAACAGGAATATTTTTATTCGCATCTCATTGTTAAGTGTGTTATACTAGCAGACAAGAACATACATTCCCTTTTTTTTATTCACATTCATCTTACAGTCAGAAAAGAAGGTATGAAATTCCGATGCAAGATCCTACGATTTATGAACGCCTGCGCGGCAAATACGCCGACGAGGACAGAGCCAAACTTCTTATGATCCAGCTGAAGACTTTACTTGAACAGAAGAAGAAGAGAAAATGGTACCACAAGCTAAGAGCGCCCAAAACACAACCAACCAGTTGGAACAACGACTAAGCCCAAATACAAAAGAGACTTCCGTCCAGCATTCGAATGAACGAACCGCTGAGAGAGGAAGTCTCTTCGCTTAATCATTTTTTCTTTTCTTCGAATAATACAAAACCCCGAGATAGTGAGCGCCTGTGAAGAGCGTCAGAATCCCGAAGAAGATCAGGAAACCACCCTGCCGATCGCGGAAAAAGAACTGCATGACGAACAGCGCGAGTGAGATTTCGCTCCATAGCAGCGTTCTTCTTTTCAGTTGTGTCAAATCGGCAGTAGATTTGCTAATTTTGCGTAGATTCATGAATGTGAGTCCCGCGAGTAAAATAATGCCGACGACGATTACCAGGATGTAGCTTGAATTGCCCGACATGCGACTCCCCCTAATTTCCTGTGCTTCATCACACTTTATCTTCTATTCATACTAAGATATTATATTTAAGATACATGGAAAGCCGCTAGATGTCTATTTGAAATCCAAAGAGAAGGAGTCTATCATGTCTACCATTCATTTTAAACCGTTGGAATCTTCCGATATTCCTGCCTTAATGGACATATATAACTATTTCGTGATGAACTCCACCGCTTCATTCCACACCGAACCCGTTGAGCTTAGCGAATTCACGGAAAGCGTTGTCCACACAAATCCTCGGTTTCAAACCTACGTCATTACTTTGGACGACGACGACGAGCTGCAAGGTTACGTGCAAGTGATGCCGCATAAGAAAAAGCAAGCTTATTCGACTACCGGCGAAGTAACCATTTATTTGCAGCCGTCTTGCGTTGGCAGAGGTGTCGGCTCAGCCGCCATCCAGTTTATTGAAGCATTTGCCAAGGAGCACGGCTTCCACTCTCTCATCTCAACAATTTGCGCGGAAAACAAGCCGAGTATTCATATGTTCTCCAAGAATGGCTATAGTCAATGCGCGCATTTCCGCGAGGTCGGCTTCAAATGGGGCAAGTTTCTCGATATTGTCACCTATCAGAAAATCATTTCTTAGTTAAGGCTCGAGCATCTGCCAGCTCAAACCTCCGTCTTTCGATCGCCACACATGCTTTGCATCCCAGAGCCATCCGATCGAAGAGGTAAGAAAACTGAGCTGTACACCAGCATCGGCCGGAAGGAACGCGGCGGGGAAAGCATGCTGGCTCCACGTTATGCCGCCATCCACCGTACGAAGCAGCAGCCTCTCCCACGGCTTCTCAGGGCTCACCAGATTCGATTGCAGGATCATGAATCCGTGTTCGGCATCTGCGAACGAGATGGCCTGTGGAGCCAAGGCGGTGGAGATTCCCCCCGCTTCCTCCCACGTTTCTCCATCCCGCATATGATAAAGCGTCGCCAACTCTTTGCGCTTACTAATCAACCACCCCTCATTGGGTGAAAGGAACGTCATCAAACCCTCTCCGGGGAGCGCAATGCGATTTGACGCCAGCCAAGTAATTCCTCCATCTTGGGTACGGAGCAACACAACCCCTTTATCGCTCTGTACAGCAATCAATCCCTTCTGACGATCAAAAAAACGAAAAAATGCCGTATTTGTACTTCCCTCTAAACCCGGCAAATTCTTAGCGATCACTTCCCAAGTCCGGCCGCCGTCGGCCGTTAAACGAAGTTCCGATTGCATACCCGCGAACTCGCTGGTGAGCATCCAACCGATTCGCGCGTCCAGAAAACTAATCGACGCGGTTGACTTTGCATCCGGCACCCCACGCTCATGCAACCAATTCATTCCGCCATCGCTCGTCCGCATGAACGGCGATGTCCCATTTTCCGGGGAACCCCATCCGTAACCATGGAGTTCATCAACGAAAACAATTCCTTTAGCTGGAGCGCTTGTAGCGGTTCTTTGTGATCCGTTTTTATCATGAATTTGTATGGTTTCTCCTGGAACGACCGCAAACTCCGTTGCTTGTTTGTCTTGCAGCGATTTCTTGCCGCCTGGTGAAGGTGTTGAGGATGTTTCATGAAAGCAGCCTGCACACAGTAACACGATGATCATAATCACCAGCTTTCTGTTGTTCAACAGCGTAATCATATCCTCACCCCTTTCCTGTCGGCTTTTGGTATATGTAATGACGGTCGGCGGCACGAAATAGTTCATGCCAAGCCTAGCTTTCCTTTATTTCACAGGATAGGATGCCCCTTCTTAACAGAAAATAGAGCATATTCACAATGCTCGGAGGGGAATTGCCATGACCAAATGGGTTTGGTCTGCTGCCATCGCATGCCTGCTAACGGCCGGCTGCGCTGTGCCCAAAAGCAAGCCATATCACGATCAGCATTCTGTACAGCACACACATGCAGATGATCAAGAGCTATCTGCATCGTCAAGCAACGATGAAAGCGTCTTTGACACAGAACCGCCGGCAAGTCCATCAGAAACACCCGTGCCAACACTTATACCGACATTAACACTTTCACCTGCGGCAACAGCCTTGCCAAAATCAGCGCCGACGGCAGCTACACCAAGTCCGACGCCCAAAGCATCTAAGAAATCAGCGCATCCCGAATCATCCAAGAAACCGTCTGTACCCGTCCAAAAAAATCAAGGCCAAGTCCGCATATCTCAGAAAAAGCTGACCCTTTCACAATTGGTTGCGAAATACCCGGACACCTTCAAACTGCGCGGCTCCAGCCAAGAGAAGAAGGTTGCCCTTACTTTCGATGACGGACCGGATACCCGTTTCACTCCCAAGGTGCTTGATGCGCTGAAAGCAAGCCAAGTGAAAGCGACATTTTTTGTTCTGGGGTCCCAAGCCAACACTCATCCGGATGTCGTGAGACGCATAGCCCGGGAAGGCCATGTCATTGGCAATCACTCCTACAGCCATGCCAATTTGCCGACACTCTCTGTGGACAAGTTTCAAGGCCAAATTATGAATACCGAGAATGTACTGCAGGGCCTCATCGGCTATGCCCCCAAATTAATTCGTCCGCCCTACGGCGCTATCAATGAGGAGCAAGTCAGATGGGTGGCTGATCATCATTATTTGATCGTGAATTGGAATGTCGATTCACTCGATTGGAAGTCGCTGAATGCCGATCAGGTGCTGCAGAACATCATGCAGCAAACGAAGCCGGGTTCGATTATCCTGCAGCACTCCGGAGGAGCGGAGAGTCAGGATTTGTCGGGTACCGTGCAGGCCATCGCCCCAATGATCGCCAAGCTCAAAGCAGCCGGCTACACGTTCGTCACCGTGCCTGAACTGCTGCATGTAGCCAAAAGCAAATAAGCCGGAAGCGTACCCTTGGTACGCCCCGGCTTATTTGCTTATTCTTGCAGCTCCGCGAGCTTGGACTTGATCACTCGGATTTGCTGCAATTGAGCGGCTGCCTGCTCAGCGCTCCATTCGCCCTCACTTATTAGCTGAGCGAGCGTCAGTTCCAGCTGCCGCCTTTCGTTCGCCCGCGCAAGCTGCTCCGGCGTGCGTTCGCTTCGCTGACTCGCTTCCGCATACTCATCGTAAGTGCCGTCGAAGAACGTCGGGCTGCGCTCCGCACTTAGCCACAGGAGCTTCGCCGCCACCTTGCGAATGAAGTAGCGGTCGTGCGAGACAATGACCATGGCGCCGGAGTAGTTCAGTAGCGCCTGTTCAATTCGTTCCCGCGAATCGATATCCAAATAATTCGTCGGCTCATCCAGCACCAGCAAGTTGGCGCCGCTGAAGAGCAGCTTGAGGAAGGCGAGCCGGCAGCGCTCGCCCATGCTCAGATCACCGATGCGCTTGCGCACCTCCTCACCGGAGAAGAGGAAGCAGCCCAGAATCGTGCGGGCCTCGGTTTGCGTCATGCCTGGCAGCGCCAACATGCTGTCCAGCAAGGTTACTCCGTCATCGAGATGCTCGAGCTCTTGCGAGAAGTAACCGATTGACGCTTGCGGATGCTGCCGCACCTGACCGGCAGCGGGCTGCAGCTCGCCGACGAGCAGCTTCAGCAGCGTCGTTTTGCCGGTACCGTTCGGGCCGAGCACGGCCAAACGGTCACCACGATCAACGCTGAGGTTCAGCTCAGCGAACAGCTCGCGGTCGCCGTAACCGAAAGCGACCCGCTCCAGGCGCACTAGGGAGTGCGCCGCGAATTCACTTGCCCCCAGCTTCACTTTCAGCTGGGCCGCTTCCCGCGGCTTCTCCACGCGGTCCGCTTCCAAGCGCTCGAGCTCCTTCATTTTCGCGTTCATTCGCGAAACATGCGTGCCCGCCCGGGCTTGGAAATAAACGCGCTGTATCGGCACTTCCGCCTTGCTGGCGCTTTTCTCGCCTTTGTGAAACCACTGCCGATACGTGCGTATGCTCTCCTCCAGCTGCTCGCACATGCGCTGCTGCTTCCTGTAAAGCTGCTCCTGCGTTCGCAGCTCCAGCTCTTTCTGGCGGGTATAATCCGTGTACCCGCCCCGGAACTTACGACTGCCGGTTGACGTCAGCTCAACAAGAGAGGTCGCCACCCGGTCCATGAAGTGGCGGTCATGCGAAACGAAGACGACCGTACCTGGATAGGCGCGGAGCCAGGCCTCGAGCCATTCCAGCGAGGCCGCGTCGAGATGATTCGTCGGCTCGTCGAGCAGTAGCAGCTGCGGCTCCAGCACCATCAGACGAGCCAGTTGAGTGCGCGTCTTCTGTCCGCCGCTCAACTGGCCAAGCGGCTGTTCCCACAGCTCACGGCCGAGTCCGAGCTCCAACAGCTTGCGTTCCACCTGAACTTCCCAGCGGTAGCCGTCCAGCTGCATATACCGCTCCGCCGCCTCTTCATAGGCAGCGAACACGTCTTCCATTTCCGCAGCCGATACATCCTGCATGCATGTCTCCAGCTCCTTCAATCTGCGTTTCGCCGCGCTATGCTCCGGACTGCCCTCCTCCACATAAACAAGGGTGATCTTCTCCTCATCCTCCTCCGACAGTTGGCCCATCCTTCCCCACTGCTCCAGTGGCAGCCTCCGTTCCACGTTTCCTTTCTCGGGTTCCAGCTTGCCGGCCAGTACGCGAAGCAGAGTCGTTTTGCCCACACCGTTGCGCCCATAAATCGTTATTCGTTCGCCGGCACTCACTTCAAAGCCCACATCTTCAAATAAGAGCCTCCCGGCAAACTCCTTCTTCACATTCATTGCTTTTATAAGTAAAGTCATAGACTCATCTCTCCTTTTTTTACACAAATCAAAAAAAAACCGTAAGCCAGAGCCTACGGTCAGGAAGAACAAGTCATGAATAAAGTATGCGCAAAGAAGCCTCCGGATGGAGTCTTATCCTTTAGACATACGTATCCCACTCGCTCTACCCAAATGCACGTAGAGTCTGCTTGTAAACGAAAATATTTTCGTTAGAGCAGAAGAGTTAGGCTACATGATCCACATCGTCTAAGGATACCTCCGAATTCTTCAAGATGATGGTTCCATTATAACACCTCGGATCTTTATCGCAATGGAACGAATGATTATATTCATTTTATCGTTTTGCCAATTAAAAAAGCCGCGGAACCTAAAGTTCCACGACTTCTTAATGTTGTAGCGGCTCAGTTGACGCGGACTTCTTGCAGTCAGCACAATAGCCGAATATTTCGAAACGGTGGCTCTGAATCTCAAAGCTCTCCGGCAAATCCTTGACCATCTTCATCGGGCAAAACTCGAAAGTCACCGTCTTCTCGCAGCTCACACAGATCATATGATGATGATGATGGTTTAAACAGCTGGCTTTGAACTTCAAACCATCTGCCAAATGAAACTGTTCAAGAACGCCCATTTCACTCAACAAACGAAGGTTCCGATAAACCGTATCAAAACTCACACCCGGATATTTGACTTTCATGTATTCATAAACGTCTTTCGGCGATAAATAACTTCCGGATTCCGCGAATAATGTCGCCAAACTTCTGCGCTGCTCGGTAATTCTCCAGCCTTGCTGGGCCATGGCCTTTAGCATCTCGTCAATCGTGTGCGTATGAGTGCCCACTTGCATTACCCCTCTGTCATAAAATGTTCTACTCTCATAGTGCAGCAAATCGACCACCTGCGTCAAGTGGCGAGCCACGCTTCTCACTTGAATTTTAACTATTTATTATCATTTTTTACATAAATTGGTGTAGTCGAGCGGGAGCATAATCTCTTTCAGTCCCCCTTCTTAGCACTATCCCTTTAGCTCAGTCACTATGTACAGACTCCGCCATGCATCTTCCAAGCCTTCTCCGCTCCACTCTGTCACAAAAAAACAGTTGCACAAGGAACACATGTTCGATATACTATAAACAAGAACAAACGTTCCTTCCAGGAGGTGTCTTCTTGGACAATCTATTCCAACTTTCTTCCATTTGTACCCTTGAGCAGCTTCAGCAGCAATTCCCCACCGAAGAATCTTGCATCGATTTCTTCTACCATATGAAATGGCCTTCAGGGTTCGTTTGTCCTCATTGCTCTCATACACAAGAGTATTTGATTCGTACGCGTCGGCTTCCTCTTTTCGAGTGTCTTCGTTGCCGCCATCAAACCTCTCTAACCGCCGGCACCATCATGGCAGGAAGTCGCACTTCTTTACATAAATGGCTAACGGCTATTTTCTTGGTATCTCGAACAGAACAAGGCATTAACGCCGTCGCACTCTCCCGGATCATTCGTGTGACGTACAAAACGGCCTGGCTCATCCTGCACAAAATTCGTCAAGCCATTCATATAGCGGACCAAAGCATTTTACTTTCCGGTACCACCCAAGTAAATACGGCAGTCTACGGAAGACCCTATAATCCTTATTTTCGCAACCATCCCAGCCAACACTTCCTCTTGGCAGGCTCCTCACTTAACGATCAAGGCGAAACCTCCTATCTCAAAATCAAACTCGTATCCACTTTGCATGTTCGTAACAAAATGCTTCAACGAGCCGCAGCCACAGCTTTCTCCAAACAACATATCGAGTCAACTGCAGCTAACGTAGAGTTTGTTACCGGGCGTTTTCACCCCAAGCGTTTCAGACATCTCCTTGCATATGCTGCTCAGGCAGGTAAGTTCATTAATGACACTTTTCATGGTATCGGCAGGAAACATCTCCAACTGTATTTGGATGAATTCTGCTTCAAAATCAATCTCTCCTTGCAGCATCTTCCCATCTTTCAGCACTTGACCCGCTTATGCGCGAATCCTGGACGCGTTGTAGCGCAAAACATGGTGGCGCTCAAACCCGCCCTCTCCAGCGGACTGCCCCAGCCTTTCCAGCCGTCACCGCCGCTTTCATGAGAAGTACGTCTCTTTGCCTCTTTGCCATTACCAGACTAAGTCTCCAACCTGTTTTGTGTACTTTACTTTGACCTGAAACATACCTTCCATGTCGGTATAGCATGCTACTTCGTAGCGACCAAGGCAGCTCGCAATTCACACAATATTTTTGTGCTAAGAAGATTCGGTCTGCATTTCACTTCTACGCCTCTAGTGCGTCAGCTCTCTGCTTCTGGTGCGTTAGCTCTCAACCTCCGGTACGTCAGCTTTCTGCCTCTGATGCATTAGCTCTCTACCTCTGGTACGTCTGCTCTATACCTCTGGTACGCCTGCTCTCATTCTGAGTCATCGGGATAGTGCCCTGAAGGCCGAAGAACCGGAGGTTACATGACGTCAAGCGGAGACCTCCTTAGCAGCAAATCAAAAAGAATCCACGGCTTCAAGCCGGGATTCATTTGAATATTTATTGGGCAGCCGTTTCTGTCATAGCTTCCAATTGGAGCAATGCTGAGCGTACGGCGTCCTTGGAGAAATTTTCTCCAATGAATACGGCGACGTCAGGTACCTCGCCCTTAGGTGTAATTTTAACGAAATCCATTTCCTTGTACGCATATTGGAATAGGAAGCGGCTTGACGTATCGGTAAAGCTGAGAATACCTTTTGCGCGGTATACTTCTTGAGGAAGCTTGCTGACAAACTCCTCGAAGGCATTGCTATCTACAGCCCGTTCAAAAAAGTGCGTATACGCCATTACATGACTGTGGGACTGGTGGTGGTGATGATTATGGTCGTGGTCGTGGTCGTTATTATGGTTATGGTTATGGTCATGGTCATGGTCATGGTCATGGTCATGGCTATGGTCATCGTGGGTATGGTCGTGACCGTGGCCGTGATCGTGCGCATGCTCTGCATCGACTGTTGACTGTCGATCAGAAGGAGCAGGGATCGTCTCGTTCTCCAGTTCTTCAAGCAGGCTCATTTCGATTTGACTAAAGACTGTAAAGTTAACGGTCGCATACGGATTCCACTCACGCACAAGGGCATCCACTTCCTGAAGTGCTTGGCTGTCCAGCAAATCCGTTTTGTTCAGGAGCAGCAGGTTGGCTGTACGGATTTGGTCTTGCATGAGGCGGTAAGTCTTGCCTCGGCTAGTCCGGCTTAGCTCCAGCAGGTGAGGGGCATCGACTACGGTGATAAGCGCTCTGAGCTCTACAGGTATGATCAGGGAAGCGTCTGTCACTTCATCGATAATTTCCATCGGGTTCGCGATGCCCGTAGACTCGATGAAAATTATGTCGGGCCGCTCTTCGGTTACTAGCTCATTGAGAGCTGTCGCCAAATCGCCCCGGCTCGAGCAGCAAATGCAGCCACCCAGCAGCTCAGACATCGGTACTTCACCGGCCAGCAGCTGACCGTCCAAATTCACCTCGCCGATTTCATTCATGATGACGGCGGGCTTGCGTCCCGCTTCGGTGAAGTGGTCGATCGCTCTTGTTAATAAGGTCGTTTTACCGCTGCCGAGGAAGCCGGATAATATATACACGGTAACTCTTTTAGTTGCAACCAAATGTCTCTACCTCCGCTCTGTCGTAACTTCGAAATTGGTGGATAGAATCGGCCATTTCCCGACGTGCTGAACGAGAAAAGGAAATAGCTTCACCCACAGCAAGCTGTTCGTCGGTTCCGCCGGTTTGAGCGGAAGCTCTAATCGGTCATACAAAATACTTGCCGCTTCTTGGGCCAGGGCTAAAGCGAGATCGGCAGGAGACGATAAGCTTACGGTTTCCAAGCGCGGAAGATAGTGTTGACTGACGGATTCCGATAAGCGATGCTCGGACAAGTTGCTTGAAGCCATAACCTCCCCCATCCCCAGGCTTACGAGGCGAGCGATGCCTTCGTCGAATGCATACGGGATGCAGTAAATTTCCAAGGCTAAAGCCGCTATGTAAATCTCTTTGATAAGCTCATCTTCTTTTTCCTGCGTAAGTACAGGGTCTTCCAAATAGGCGGCAGCGGCCGGCTTCATTGTATCCCAGCTATTTTCAATGCTTTTCATCGTAAACTGCAGCATGGCGGCTGCCAGTTCTGTTGGGGTAATTGTTTTTTTGTCTGCTTCTTGCATGTCGACTACTCCTCTTCTTTCTCGTTGCTTTTGAAATGAATGACTAACTCAATAATTTCCGAACGGCTGCCTAGCCGGATCGGTGGCCCCCACGTACCGAAGCCGGAGGAGACGATCGCATGCAGCCTCCCCTTGCGCAGGTAACCCCAATCAAGCTCAAAAAGCCTTCCTGTTATAAAATGGTTCGGCGCGATTTGCCCTCGATGGGTGTGCCCTGACAGCATGACATCCGCTCCGGCTTGTTCCGCCTTATCCAAATGGTAAGGTTGATGGTCCAGCACAATAATAGGCTGATCCGGGTCTGTTCCCGTCAGCAGTTCCTTCAGTTCTTTACGTCCTCCGGCCATTCGCTCGGACGCCTTGTCTTTTCGGCCGGCGATGTACATCCGATCCTGAATATGGACGACTTCGTCCATGAGCACGCGTATGCCGATTCGGTTCATTTGTTCCACAAAAGCAGGTATGTGGCCGCCTATGTATTCATGATTGCCGAGTACGGCATAAATGCCAAGCGGAGCTTGAAGCTCCCGCATGGTCGTACCCATATCATAACGGATAAACGGCCTAATATCATCATCAATGACATCCCCAGGCAGAAGAATTAAATCGGGCTTTAAGCTGTTCACATGCTTTACTAATTTGCGCAGATGGCGGTTGCCGACTATGGAACCCAAGTGGATGTCCGATGCAACGGCGACACGCAGTTGGTTCCAGTCTCCCGCTTGTTTGGGAACGGTAATCTCATACTTCCTCAGGATAGGACTCCGTGCATTGTAAGAACCTCGCAGCATGAGAAGTACCATAATTGCTATGGCCAACCATCCCAGGAACGGAATGTAGGTCTGAGATGACACGCCTGCCAGATGGAGCACTCCTGCCGCCAGGTCAGTTAATGGCAGCAGCAAAAAACCGAACTGCATAATGGCGAACCAATAGGAACCGATTATTTTCAATACTCTGGATGCGGCCGCCGGCAGCGCTTTGGAGCCTGCCCATGCCAGCAAATACGATAAGGCAACGACCCAGAAAACAGGCCAATACCATCCGGCATGAAAGAAATGACCGAGTTGATTCGACAGAAAAACTTGACCGTGCCAGCCAATGTAACCGTTGAGGCCGAGTACAATGGCCAGTATAAGTGTGATGCTAAGAAGCGCGCGTATGCTCATGTCAATCTCCTATTCTTTGTTACGATTCCGCCTACAGCAGCAGACTTAGCGGCTCGATGCACAATTCATCGTCGTTGCGCACATTGCCTACCCGGCTCGAAACGGGGTAGGCGAACATTTCATCGGAAGAATACGGCTTCAGCAGCGGAAGCAGCGTCTCCGGATTCGTTATGCTGCGGTCGAGCCAAACCGATTCCGCTTCCCTCGGCAAAATAACCGGCATCCGCTCATGAATATCCGCCATCATTTCATTGGCTGCCGTCGTAATCACCGTACATGTCGATATGCGCTTGCCCTCCGGAGAGGTCCATGTATCGTACAACCCCGCCATGCTAAAAACTTCCTTGCTGCGCAGCATGATGCGCATCGGCTGCTTATGCTTGCCTGTTCCTTTCCAATCGTAGAAGGAGTCTGCCGGAATGAGACAGCGCTTGCGCTCAAACGGCTTGCGGAAAGCCGGCTTGTCCGCAATTGTTTCGGCCCGCGCATTCAGCATCTGGTAGCCCAGCTTCTCGTCTTTCGCCCATTCTGGAACAAGCCCCCAGCGCAGCTCGCCCAGCTTGTTCTTCTCTCCGTCATGGACGATAGCCATGACCTGCTGCCCAGGCGCCACGTTGTATTTGGGACTGTATCTCGCTGGATATTTGTAATAAGTATCATACCGCAGCATTAGCTCCTCTAACGTTACGGTTATGGTATAACGTCCGCACATGGCCGCACATCCTCTGCCTGATAGTTCTTTAAGTCCACTTGTAACTCTCTCCTCCATTATGAGAAAAAGTAATACTCCCGTCAATTCGCACAGCCCGATGGAGGTCTCCATCGGGCTGCCGGCTGCAACATCTGTTTGTTCCTGATCCTATTGCGGTCTACGTGACGGGATTGTCTGTCTTTTTGTACACGCTAGCGACTAGTTGATCGATATAGCGGGCCGTTCGCACGCTCATTTCGGCGCGCATGTAATCTTTGGCAATGATCAGCGCGTCTTCGTGTCCGCGACAAATGTACCGGTAGTGAATGGCGCGGTCATTCTTCTCCTCTTCGAATAATTGAATGCTTCTTTGCATCATTTTCGTTTTCGTTTCGCTGAAATCGGCTTGAATTTGGGCTGCGAGCAGGTAAGTGACACGCGAATACAGCTGTCTGAGCGTTTCGGCGGATCGCCCGATCTCATCGGCTTTTCTTTTGATCATCCCGTGCATGAAGGGCAGCAGTACATAATCGCGCATAATGCCAATATCCTCCGCCGTAGGACGATTCGCCGGAGCATGACGGTCGCTGCGCTGGTTTTGCAGCGCTTCGCGGTGCTGGGGCAGCATCATCCTGCTTGATTCCCACAAGCCGTTCTTTTCCAGTTTCTTGCTCATTTATAGTGCCCCCCGATTTTGAGCGCTCTGTTCTGTGCCTGACCGGCTGCTGTGAGCGAGGAGGCGCGGACAATCGCCGAATTCCCGAATCGGTCCTTGATGCTGTCCGTTACCTTCTCAAGCGCCCGCGCCTTAATCTGATCCTCAAAAAGCGTAAGCTGATACGTATCGTCGTTGACGAACTGACTTAGCATCACACCGGCGCGGCGGACAGGCATCGTGTCCCAGAATTTGTAGAAAAGCTTCTTGACGGCTTGAAATACGGTGCCGGTATGATTCGTCGGATCCGGCATCTTCATCTGCCGCGAGAAGCCTGTCGGGGCGTCAAACGGGCTGCACATGCAGCTGACGGTAACGATCGACGCCATGTATCCCTTGCGCCGGCAGTCCCGGCAAACTTCCTCGGTTAGCTCGAGAAGGATCGTATCTACCTCGGAAGACTCCGCGTAGTCCCTCGGCAGCGTCATCATATGACCGATGGACTTCGGAGGCGTATCGAACGTGCCGGGCGTGACCGGACTATCGTCCAAGCCGTTCGCCGTACGCCACATCACCTCGGCATGTATATCCGACTGTTTGCCGAAGCGCGCGCGGAACTTATCCTTGAGCACCGGAAGCGGCGTTCTTGCCACATCGCCGATCGTGTACATGCCCAGTCTGGCGAAATGTGCGGTCATTCGCGAACCGACGCCGAACATTTTGCTTACAGGCTGCTCCCACATGTTCGCTTCTACGGCCGGAGGGCGCAGCGTATATATGCCGGTAGCGTTTTTCTTGGCCCAGATGTCGGTGGCGATTTTGGCCAGTATTTTATTGGAGCTGATGCCGATGCGTACCTTCACGCCCGTTTGCTGCAGCACCTTGCGCTGAATGGTTTGGGCTATCGTATCCGGATCTCCGAATATAGGCAGGCTAGCCGTAACGTCAAGAAATTGCTCATCGATACTGAAAACTTCGACGAGATCGGTAAATTCTTCGTATATTTTGGTAATCATAAGTGAAACGTCAATATAATGCTGCATCCGCGGACGCATCACAACCAGATCCGGGCACTTCTTCAGCGCCTCACCCAGCCGTTCGGCCGTGGAAACTCCATACGATTTGGCAATGGGACAAGCAGCTAGAATGATGCCAGATCTCATGGCAGGGTCGCCTGCGACCGCCACCGGCTTATCCCTACAACCCGGATGATCGGCCTTCTCTACGCTTGCGTAGAAGCTCTGACAGTCCGCCAGGAGTATCGTTCGCTCCTTTCCTTTGCTCACCGTAATCCCCCCCGCATATTCATCAGCATAGTCATCAGTTCGGCCTTGACCAAGCTGCGCAGCATCGTGAAATGATGGATATAGCCTCGGACTTTATACTCAACGTTAATACCTAATGCATTCGTTTCGGTATGAATCACTTTAATATCCCTTTTCTTCATCATGCTCTTGATGTGTTGTAATTGAGGGTAAATGGCGTTCTCCACCTCTCTGAGGTAAAAAAGAATATGATTATACACAATTTTGTCCTTATAAACCTTGAGCTCCTCCATATCTCTTGCCAGCATATCGAGCAAAATGGGCAGCAGCGTGTATTCCTTGATGATTTGAACATCCTCTTCTGTCTCGACTCTTGCATGAGCACTCATATTTGTCACCACCATATGCGAACATATATTCGTGTTATTTATTATATACCGAACATGTATTCGTTATGCAAGCAATTTTTTCTGGAAATAAAAAACACCACCTAACCGGGTTGTTTAACCCTGCTAGCGGTGCTTTGGGAGACTGGCTTATCGAAACATGGACCATAGTTTGATCAAATGAAAGGTATTGGAAGGATCGATTTTTTGGGATAGAATGAATTCCAAAATTTGATTCGTTTGACTTCCGGTCAGCTTCTCGCCGAAAATTCCGGCTGCCAGCCCGATAAGGCGCGTTACTTTGGCGCGATTTTGCAAATCAGCCTTCGTCACGCCCTGCAGCAGCATTTTGATGCGCTCCTTGACCTGCGGATTTTTCAATTTGAACTTAACTCGCTCAACGAGCGCAGGATCGATGCCATAGTACTGATAGTGCTGATAGCTCATGTTCGTACCTCCGATATCCCGTCATGCTTCTATCCTATGAGGGAACGAACACAATCTTGACTACATATAAATGGCGATGAGAATGACGCAAATGCAATTCAGCGCGACAAGCAGCGGCATGCCGATCACAAAGGACGTGTGCTTCGTCTTATGCCGCCATACCCGCATGCCGAGCCATCCGCCGATTCCGCCGCCCAGTGCGGCAAACAGAAACAAACGCTTCTCAGGCACTCTGCGGCCGCCTTTCTTGGCTTGCCCCTTGTCGTGCCCCATTTCGATGAAGGTGACGATGTTCATCAGCAATAAATAAATTAAAAAATATGTCAAATGAGACCACCTCGTTTCCAAGGATACACGCTGCTAATCCAACACTTCGCTATCAAAAATATGGGCGCTCTGCAAAAAGGTCCGCAGCGGCATGAAAGAAGCGCCGGTCCAGAACGAAGAGTCGCCCACGAGCTCGGCGGCATCGTCGCGGGCCTCCTCCATGACCTCGAAGTCCGCCATCATATCGGCGATGCGAAACTCCGGGAGCCCGCTCTGCTTCGTGCCGAAGAAGTCCCCCGGCCCGCGCAGCTCCAGATCGCGCCGGGCGATTTCGAAGCCGTCGACCGTGTCGGTCATCGCCTTCATGCGCTCCTTGCCGACCTCGGTCTTCGGGTCGGCGATCAGCACGCAGAAGGACTGATGCTCGCCGCGCCCGACGCGTCCGCGCAGCTGGTGCAGCTGCGACAGCCCGAAGCGGTCGGCGTCGTAGATGACCATCAGCGTGGCGTTCGGCACGTCCACGCCAACCTCGATGACCGTGGTCGATACGAGCGTATCCACGTTCCCTTCTTTGAAGGCGAGCATGACCGCTTCCTTCTCCTGCGCGCTCATCCTTCCGTGCAGCAGGCCGATCCGCATCTGCGGAAAATGCTGCTGCAGCTGAATGTGGACGTCGATGGCATTCTGCACGTCCAGCTTGTCCGACTCTTCGATGAGCGGACAGATGACGTACGCCTGCCGCCCTGCGGCAACCTCGCGCTGGATGAAGCCGAGCACACGCTCCAGCATGGCGTGCTGGACGGCGTACGTCTTGATCGGCTTCCGGCCTTTGGGCAGCTCGCGCAGCGTTGAAACATCCATGTCGCCGAAGGCTGTAATCGCCAGCGTTCGCGGGATCGGCGTCGCCGTCATCGTCAGCACATCGGGGTTCATGCCCTTGCGCCGCAATATGCTGCGCTGGTTCACCCCGAAGCGGTGCTGCTCATCCGTCACGACGAGCCCCAGCTGGCGGAAGAAGACGTCCTCCTGGATGAGGGCATGCGTGCCGACAAGCACGTCAATCAGCCCCATCTGCAAGGACGCGAGCAGGTCCCGCCGCTGGCGGTCCGTCGAGCTGCCGGTCAGCAGCGCAACCTGCAGCCCGTAGGGCTCAAAGAGCTTGTCGAGCGAGCGCTTGTGCTGCTCGGCCAAGATTTCCGTCGGCACCATCAGCGCGCCTTGGTAGCCGGCCTTGACCGTCGCATACAGGCCGATGGCCGCGACGACGGTCTTCCCTGCACCGACGTCTCCCTGCAGCAGCCGGTTCATGCTGTACGGCTCCTGCATATCGTGCAGGATCTCGCCTACGACCTTCTTCTGCGACTCCGTCAGCTGGAAGGGCAGAGCGCGCACGAAGGCGCGTACAGCAGGCAGGTCCACCTGCTGTTTCACCCCGTCCGCGCGGCTGCGCGTCACGGCGCGGTAAGCCTGCAGCTTGAGCTGGAACAAGAACAGCTCCTCGTAAACCATGCGCCTGCGCGCCTGCTTGCCTTCCTCCACGCCGCTCGGCGTGTGGATAATGGCTAGCGCCTTGCTGCGCGGCATAAACCCGTACTTGCCGGTCAGCGAAGCCGGCAGCACTTCACTGATCATGGCGCCGTACTGCGTCAGCGCCTGCTGGATAACCTTACGCATCCACTTCTGCGTAAGGGTGCCTGCAACCGAATAAACCGGCTGGATGGTGCCGGTATTGGAATCCCCTTGTCCGGGGAACTCCGAGTCGGACACGCTCATTTGCCTCCGCTTGGCGTCCCATTTGCCGGTCAATATGATCTCCTGCTGCGGCCGCAAGCGGTCCTTCAAAAAGTGGCGGTTAAACCACACCGCCGTCAGCAGAAAATCGTCGACCATCACCTTGCAGGATAGCCGCGATTTGCCGCTGTAGCGCTGCAGCACCGGCTCCCCGATGATGAAGCCCTTCACCGTAACGCGGTCGCCGTCCTTCACGCTGGCGATATCACGAACGGTATAATCCTCATACCGGAACGGCACATATTCCAGCAAATCCATAACCGTAAAAATGCCCATGGCGTTAAGCTCAAGTGCCTTCTGAGCGCCAACTCCATGGACTTCGCGTACTAAAACTTGATTCAGATCCATCGCTTATACCGTACTGACGAACGCTGCGATGGTGCCAGGTCCGGCGTGTGCGCCGATAACGGGCCCCAGTATAATATAGTCCACCTGCTGCACATTAAATTGCTGCATAATGGCTTCTCGCAGCAGCTCCGCGCCTTCCAAATTGTTTGCATGTGCAATGTGTAGCTGCGGGATGGTCCGATCCGGCACATCCGCCGCCAGCAGCTCCAGAATGCGGGCGATCGCTTTCTTCTGCCCTCGAACCTTATCGACGGCGGCTACCTCCCCTTCTCCATCGATCGAGAGAATAGGCTTGATATTCAGCAGCGATCCGAAGAGTGCCGACGCTTTGCCGATTCTTCCGCCTTTTTGCAGAAATTCGAGTGTATCCACAAGGAAGTATATGTAAAAGTTCTCTCTCATCGTTCGTACGAGCTCGATGATCTCAGCTGCGCTGTGGCCGGCTTTGGCCGCTTTCGCAGCCGCAGCAACCAGCGCACCGATGCCGTAGGACGCCGATCGGGAGTCGTACACATGCACCTTGCCCGCATGCTCCTCCAGCATCGTGGAGGCCAGCAGGGCCGACTGATACGTTCCGCTGAGAGCGGAGGATAAATGAATCGAAATGATTTCGGTATCGGGCTCTTCGAGCAAGCCTTGATACAATTCCAGAAACTCAGCAGGAGACGGCTGCGAGGTTCGGGGGAAGTGCGGCGACGAGGTCAGCTTCCCATAGAAATCTTCGGACCGCATCGTCACCGCATCTAGAAATTGCTCATCGCCAAAATGAATCTTGAGCGGCACCATCTCAATATTCAATTCTTGGCGAAGTGCCGCCGGTATGTCGGCCGTGCTGTCCGTTACAATACGAATGTTTGTCAACAGGGCTCACTCCAATTCCCGTTTAGAATTCACTGCGGGATGATTTATTCGACGGAGAACAGGTACGCATATAATGGCTGTCCGCCCGGATGAAGCTCTACTTCAATCTGGGGATAGATCGCCTGGATGAATGCCTCCAGCTCCTCCGTTTCTTCCTCTTTGGCATCCTCGCCGGTCAGGATCGTGACGATTTCGCTGCTTTCGTCGATCATTTCTTCGAGCAGCTTCTTGCACGCATCCATCAGACTCGGCTGGGAAGACACGATCCGGCCATCCTGGATACCGATAAAATGCCCCTGCTTGATGTCGATGCCGTCCATGCTCGTATCCCGCACAGCGTAAGTCACTTGGCCGGATTTCACACGGCGGAGGGATTCGTTCATCGCTTCCGTGTTCGTCTTGGCATCCGCTTTCTCCTGGAAGGCCAGAATGGCGGCAAGTCCTTGCGGAATCGACTTCGACGGAATGACAATCAAGGTCTTGTCGACCAGATCAGCGGCCTGCTGCGCGGCCAAAATGATGTTAGAGTTATTCGGCAGCACATAGATCGTCTCGGCCTCGATACGATTCACCGCATTCACGATATCTTCCGTGCTCGGATTCATCGTCTGTCCGCCGGATAGGACGACATCAACGCCTACGCTCGACAAAATGTCTGTAATCCCGTCGCCCAGAGCGACCGCTACGAAGCCGTACGGCTTACTCGGAACCGGTGCAGCGGCAGCTGCATCGGGAGCAGCCGCTTCAAAACCTTCCACCGTCATATCTTCCAATATATGTGAATGCTGATCGCGCATATTTTCAATTTTGATCCGGCTCAGAGCGCCGTAATTCATCGCTTGGTTCATGACTTCCCCAGGGTATTCGGCATGAATATGCACTTTCACCAGTTCGTCATCGGCAACGACCAACAGGGAATCCCCCAGCTTGCCGAGCTGCTCGCGGAACTTGCTCTCGTCGAACACCTGGCCCTTCACCTTGCCAGGCTGAATGGTCAGCATAAATTCCGTGCAATAGCCGAATTCGATATCTTCCGTCGCGATATGCGCCTGTGCCGGGAGATGGGCGTGCACTTCTTTGGCCAGATTCATGCCCGGAACGACGGAGACCGTATCCAGTCTTGTATCCATCGTGGCATAGTCGTCTTCCACTTGCACCAGACCTCCGCTTAGCGCCGCCACAAAGCCTTCGTACACACAGACAAGCCCTTGTCCGCCCGCATCGACCACGCCTACCTGCTTCAGCACAGCAAGCTGCTCAGGCGTTCTGGCGAGCGCTTCCTTCGCTTTACCCAGAACCTCCTGCATAAGATCAAGCAGGTCGCCTCCGCGTCTGTACTGCACCGCGTGTTTGGCCGCTTCTTTCGATACCGTCAGGATCGTGCCTTCGACCGGTTTCACGACAGCTTTGTACGCTGTCTCTACCCCTTGCTGCAGCGCAGCCGCGAATTGCTGCGCATTCACCTGCTCGAAATCGTGCACATGCTTCGCGAAACCGCGGAACAGCTGGGACAGAATAACCCCAGAGTTGCCCCTGGCGCCCATCAGTAGCCCTTTGGACAATGCATCAGCTGCTTTCCCAATATGAGAGGATGGCTTCTTTTTCAGTTCCTCACAACCTGCGGTGAGTGTTAAATTCATGTTGGTGCCAGTATCTCCGTCGGGTACAGGGAAAACGTTCAATCCATTAACCTTGTCTACATTTCTGCGAAGGTTATCCGCACCCGCCAAGACCATGGCAGTGAAGTCATTTCCATTTATTGAAATAAAGCGCTTACTCAAAGTGATTCCCCTTCCTGGATATCAGGCTCTTATTTGGCTACTCGAACGCCTTGAACAAAGATGTTCACATCGTCGACTTGAAGTCCTACGACTTCGTTTAACACATATTTGACTTTCGTTTGGACATTACCTGCAACCACGGATATTTTGGTTCCATAGCTGACAATAATATAAAGATCAATTTCGAGACGTCCGTTCTCGCGACGAACCTCGACACCGCGGCTCAAATTGTCCCGGCCCAACAGCTCGGCTATTCCGTCTTTCAATTGTTTTCTCGTTGCCATGCCAACAAGTCCATAACAATCTAATGCAGCGGATCCCGCCAGTGTTGAAATCACTTCATTCGTAATATACACTTTTCCATACTCGGTTGTGAGTTCAATTGGCATCATCTAACAACTCCTTCAAGTCGACTTCAGTCGTCACTTACTATGTATTTGGAATGTGGGCTAATCTTCATTGTACTATAACATAATAAATAAATAAACGGCAAAAAAGAAGGTAATTCGTTGACTCTGCTGCTTACGCTATGCTATTATATCTAAGTGTGTTTTTGCTGGTTAATACAAGAAACGCAAGAAGCAAAGTCTATATTATGTCAAGCTTAGGCTTGCCACCCAGGCTGCTTTGTATACTGCCGAAGGAGGTGTCAAACATGTCCCGCAAATGTTTCGTTACAGGTAAAAGTCCTAAATCAGGAAATCACGTGTCCCACGCTAACAATAAAAACAAGCGTACTTGGGGAGTTAACGTTCAAAAGGTTCGCATCCTCGTTGATGGCAAACCAAAACGGGTTTACGTAAGTGCTCGTGCGTTGAAATCCGGTAAAGTGGCTCGCGTTTAATTTCGGATACTTATTCTTTTCTATGTACACAGACAAAAAGCACCTTACCGGTGCTTTTTTTGCATTTCTGGGATATGGACTTCGTATGTTTGCTTTACTAGTTTTTACTGAACGTATTCAGTACAGCCTTCACGAATCCACCCAAAAATTTCGGTAGCTTGATTGTGTAGAACTTCATTCTCTACCCCTCCTTAGAGTTTGGTCAGTAGACGGACGTATCCCCGAAGACTGACTTCGACTTCGTGAGCACTAACATCATTACAACAGTATATGCCCCGCCCGTGAAAAAGTGCCTTCTATTTTACTTTCTCATCGATTGCTTCCAGAAAGCAAAAAAAGCTACAAGAGCGCAATGCTCTTGTAACTATATGTATGCACCTAGGGTGCGGTTATACCCATCTGTGTGTAGAGGGCGTAAATTAAGCTGAAAATGAAATATAAGACCACCGCAATCGCAATGAACCAAATGCGGAACCCGATTCCCTCAAACCTGCGGAAGAAACGCATCCCCAAGTACAGCGCCCCGAGTGAGAAAATATACTTCGTGAAATCATGAATATTGGAGAAAAACGTCAGCAGCAGGGCACACACGATACTGTACGTGAACAGCCAGAGAATTCTCATGTCCCGCTCCCCTTATCCGCGAATGCGGCGGATGGCGTCAGCGCGGTCGGCTTGCCCGAATACGGCATTGCCTGCAACCAGCACGTCGGCGCCGGCTTCCATCACTTGACGAGCCGTCACTTCGTTAATGCCGCCGTCCACTTCGATATGCAGCCCGGTTAATCCCTTCGCGTTCGCCTGCTCGCGCAAGGCGCGAATCTTGCTCAGCATGCCGGGAATGAAGGCTTGTCCCCCGAAGCCGGGATTGACGGTCATGATCAGTACCAAATCCAGATGCTCATCCAGCACATGCTCGATCAAAGAGATCGGAGTTGCCGGGTTAAGGACAACTCCTGCTTTGACGCCGCTCTGCTTGATGAGATCAAGAGTCCGATGCAGATGCGTGCAAGCCTCTACATGGACGGAGATCAGATCCGCCCCCGCTTTGGCGAATTCCGGGATATAGCGGTCAGGCTGCTCGATCATCAAATGAACGTCCAGCGGCAGTTTCGTCACCGGACGTATCGCTTCAACGACTAGCGGACCAATTGTGATATTCGGCACGAAATGGCCGTCCATGACATCGACATGGATCCAATCCGCTCCGCCCCGCTCGACATCTTTGATCTCTTCGCCGAGCTGTGCGAAGTTGGCTGATAAAATAGAAGGTGCTACGTATACCATTCGTTCTCTAATACCTCCTCTTCCGATCCTTGATTTCCCCCAAAAATAACAAATAGTGATCATAACGCGACGCGGCGATGGTGCCTTCGGCAACCGCATCGCGCACCTTGCAATTCGGCTCATGCAGATGCAGACAGCCTCTGAACTTGCAGCCCTCGGCTACAGCGGCGAACTCCCTGAAGCAGGCGCTCAGCCCCTCCGCTTCAACTTCCATGAAGTCCAGCTGGCTGAAGCCCGGCGTATCGGCGACGAGACCGCCGTTATGGAGCGGCAGCAGCTCGACATGGCGCGTCGTATGCTTGCCGCGGCCCAGACGATGGGAAATCTCGTTCGTCTCCAGATTGCGGCCGCTGATCATTTCGTTGAGCAAGGAAGACTTGCCGACGCCGGACTGCCCGGCGAACACGCTGACCGTACCCTCAAGATGCTGCGCAATCACTTCCACGCCCTCCTGACGCCTAGAGCTCGTCTTCAGCACGGTATAGCCGATATTCTCGTACAGCGTCTGAATACGGTCCAGCTCCGAAACGGTCATCTCTTTGGCCCCCGGTGCATCACTGCTTTCCGTCAGCAGGTCGCTCTTGGTGAAGCACAGCAGCACGTCAATGCCTGTATGCTCGATATGAACAAGAAACTTATCCATGAGCTGCAAATTCAAGACGGGCTCTGTCACCGAGAATACGAGTACAACAACATTCACATTCGCAATAGGCGGACGAATCAGCTCCGAAGTACGGGGCATGATTTCGGTCACCGTCCCTTCGCCGTTCTCCGTCTCCTCATACATGACCCGGTCCCCGACGAGGGGAGTGATCTTCCTGTTCTTGAACACGCCCCTGCCGCGGCAAGTAACCATATTCGCCTCTTGAAGCTCCGCCCCTTCAGGCAGCACATAGTAATATCCGCTCAATGCTTTAACTATCGTTCCTTGCGGCATTAATTTGTGCCTCCACTTGGCGGCTTCGAGGCGGCCCCGCCGGCTTGCCCGTTGCCATTGCCTCCGACCGGAATCGCCGGTCCGGTGTTCTGTTGTTTAGGCGATGCAGAAGGCGATACGGAAGGACTTGGCGATACCTTCCCGTTCTTCTGATCCAAATAATCCTGATACGTGCGCGTAATGGAGTTAACCAAGTTATCCCCTTCTTTGATCAAGATAACTGCTTTCTTATCCGGAGAGACGATGACCTTCACATCCAGATTTTGCGGTTTCGTGACTTTCTCCGTTTTGTATTCGAAATTTTCGTACTGGGCATCGCTGACGATAATCTTGAACTCGGAATCCTTACCTTCTACCGTCGGCTTCACAGGAATGGTCACCGTCATTTGACCGGCATCTTCCGGCAAGCCGTCGCTGATGATCAAGGAAATCTCCGATCCGACGGATACATCGGTATTTTTGTCATAAGGAAACTGCTTGATGACCTTCCCTTTGGCCACCTTGTAGCTTCTCTCACGCGTAATCCCGTTCGCAGGAATCTTCAGATTCAGCTTCGTAATCTGCGTCTTCGCTTCCGCTTCCGTCAAGCCGACGAGATCCGGCATCTTGAACGTTTCTTTCGCCTTGCTCACGGTGAACGTAATCGCCGCCTTCTCGGCTTCGAATTCTTCGCCGACTAAAGGCGTCTGCTTCAGAATCGTATCCGGCGGATCATCCGTCGTCTCCTGCGTAATCGTAATCTGCGTTTCATTGATGCCGAGTGCCTGCAGCTTCAGCTTGGCGTCCTTCAGCTGTTGTCCGATATAGCTCTCCATCTTGATTTTGGGAGCGCCCTTGCTGACGTACAGCGTCACCTTCGTACCGACGTTCATCCGCATTCCGCTGGGATTCTGACGAATGACCTGATCCTTAGGCGCCTTGCTTTCGGCATCGATTTCTACCGTATAGCCCAGCTTGGCAGCCGTCAGCTTAGCCTGCGCATCCGTCAGCGTCATGTTCACGACATCGGGAACCTCGACCGTTTCGACGGCGAACATGCTTTTCACATAACCGACCAGGTACCACATGAAGCCCAGAACGATCAGCAAAATAACGATCCATACGACCGGCTTCACCCAGCCCTTCTTCTTGGGAGCAGGCTCCTCGCGCCACGCCGGCTTCTCGGGCTCATCCTCATCGTCGTCGAACTTCGCGCTCAATTGGTCCGCCCGAATGGCCGGCATCACCAAGGTGCGCTCTTCGTCCATCCCGTCGGCATCCCAGAAGGCTACCTTAGCCTCGTTCCTGCGGTCGGGATTCAGGCACGTATCGAGATCCGCCATCATTTGCTTCGCGGACTGGTAGCGTTCCTCGGGCTTTTTGCGCATTGCTTTCAGGATGATGTTCTCGACACTCTGCGGGATGAGCGGATTGACCTTGCGCGGCTCTTCCACGTCTTCCTGCAAATGCTTGAGCGCTACGGATATCGGGCTTTCGCCGAGGAAAGGCAAGCGGGCCGTCAGCATTTGGTACATGACGATGCCCAAGGAGTACAAGTCCGACTTCTCGCCCGTATTCGTTCCTTTGGCATGCTCCGGCGAGAAATAATGCACGGAACCGACAACGGAGCCCGTTTGCGTAATGGTCGAAGAGGTCGCGGCGCGGGCAATGCCGAAATCGGTCACTTTCACGCGCCCGTTTTTGCCGATCAGTATGTTGTGCGGCTTAATATCGCGGTGAATGATTTCATTGTGGTGCGCATGATCGAGCGCGTCCGCAATCTGACTGGCGTAATGAACCGCATCCTCCACCTGCAGAGGCGCCCTCTCCTTGATCAAATCATTCAACGTAGTGCCTTCTATGTATTCCATTACGATATAGTGCACGTCTTCTTCTTGTCCCACGTCATAAATACTGACGACATTAGGATGAGAAAGTGAAGCGGCTGATTGAGCTTCTCTGCGGAAACGACGAATGAACTCTTCGTCATGCACGTACTGCGAGCGCAGCACCTTCACAGCCACTTTACGATTCAATAAAAGATCATGCCCTTTATAAACTAAAGCCATGCCGCCTCCGCCTATGCGCTCCAAGATTTCATAGCGGCCTCCAAGCTTCCTACCGATCAATTCCCATCACCCCTTTTCTCGTCCGAATCCGAATCGTGCCCAAGTAAAACGACCGTAACGTTATCGTCTCCGCCCTTATCCAGCGCGCTTTGGATGAGCTTCTCCGCCGCGCTTTCCAGCTCATCATACGATTTGATGATGCGCAGAATGTCGCCGGAGTCCACCAGTCCGCTTAAACCGTCGGTGCAAATAAGAATGGTGTCTCCGGGCCGCCAAGCATACTCATACAAGTCCACCTCGACGCCCGGTTCCGTTCCGAGTGCACGCGTAATCCAATTGCGCCGCGGGTGATGTTCGGCCTCTTCCAGCGTAATTTGCCCGGTCTTCACAAGCTCATAAACGAGCGAATGATCTTCCGTCAGCTGGGTGATCGACTCCCCGGCAATTTTATAAGCCCGGCTGTCGCCGATATGACCGATGATCAGAAGCTCTTGGGAGGCAATCACAGCAACAACGGTCGTTCCCATGCCGTGATAATTCTCCTTCTCGGAGGCAAACGCGTAAATTTGCTCGTTCGCCTTCTCGATCGCTTCCTTCAGCACCTGCTTGCAAGCCTCCACAGGCATTCCCCAATGGATGGATTGGAGCTCACTGCCGACGATATCGACAGCCATTTGGCTGGCAATATCGCCGGCTTGATGGCCTCCCATGCCGTCGGCCACAATAGCTAGAAAGAGGCCGTTCAGCTCGTGCCAAATGGCGGCGCGATCCTCGTTCACTTGGCGGACTTTACCGATATCGGTGCGGCTTACCATCTTCATCCTGATTCACCTCATGACTTGCTCTCCATATGCTTCGCGCGCAGTTGTCCGCAGGCGGCAGCAATGTCGCTGCCTTGTTCACGGCGTATGGTAGCATTGATTTTGGCCTTCTCAAGAATACGTTGGAAGGTGAAAATATCATCTCTTGGCGTACGTTTGAAATCCCGTTCGGCAACGAAATTCACAGGAATCAGGTTTACGTGGCTAAGAGGCATGTCTTTCAGCACTTTCGCCAACTCTTCCGCATGCTCGGCCTGATCGTTCACTTCCCCCATAAGGGCGTATTCGAACGTGATGCGTCTGCCGGTTTTGGCAATGTAATATTTGCAAGCTTCGATCAAATCGGCAAAAGGGAATCTGCGATTGACCGGCATCAGCTTCGAGCGCAGCGTATCGTTCGGCGCATGAATCGAAATAGCCAAATTCACCTGCAAATTCTCATCGGCAAACTTATAAATGTTCGGCACAATGCCGCTCGTCGATACGGTAATATGACGCTGGCCGATGTTAAGCCCCTTCGGATGAATCATGACGCGCAAGAAATTCATCGTCGCTTCATAATTCTCGAACGGCTCGCCGATGCCCATGATGACGATCGAAGAAATGCGCTCCTCCGTCTCATCCAGCAGCTTCTGGGCTTTGACGACCTGAGCGACAATTTCCCCGGGACGCAGATCCCGCTTCAACCCGCCGAGTGTGGAGGCGCAAAATGTGCAGCCCACACGGCAGCCGACCTGTGTTGTGACACAGATACTGTTGCCGTAGTTATGCTTCATGACAACCGTTTCGATCGCATTCTTGTCCTCGAGTTCGAACAGAAACTTGACCGTTCCGTCCTGCGACTGGTACTTGGCAATCTCGGACAGCGTGACGAACTCGAACTGGCTTTTGAGCTTGTCGCGAAGCGCCTTCGGCAGATTGGTCATCTCATCGAAGCTGAATACGCGCTTGATGTACAGCCAGTCAAAAATTTGGCCGGCCCGGAACGAGGACTCGCCGTTCTCTTTGACCCAAGTCTGCCACTCGTCCCAATTCAAATCATATACAAATGGTTTGTCTTTCAAGTAAGGCTTATTAGACACGTTTTATCACAACCTGTTGTTATTTAATCGATATTTTCAGCTAATCTTATCTATTTTAGCACAAAGCGGGGCCGAACACACATCCCCCTCGGTTAGAGCTTCGCCAAGAATACGCGCCGCTAACCGCGTTTGCGCAGCCGGGCGATGAAGAATCCGTCCGAGTGAAACTGCTGCGGCAGTATTTGCACCATGCCGGATAGCGCCGCAGCGGGATCCACGCTCGCGAAAGCATCCGCCGGCAGCGGCTCAAGCGCGAACTCGCTGTGCTCCGCGAGGAAGCGCTCGACCATGCCGGCGTTCTCGGCATGCTCAATCGTGCACGTGCTGTAAACCAGCACGCCCCCTGGCTTCAGCAGCCGGTGCACCCGGCTGAGAATCGCATACTGCAGCTCGCTGATCGCCTCGATCTCCGCTTCCTGCTTCGCCCACTTCAGATCGGGCTTGCGGCGAATAACCCCGAGGCCCGAGCACGGCGCATCCAGCAGAATGCGGTCGAACGACTCCGCCGCGAAGTGCTCGTCCAGCTTCGCAGCGTCCATGACCAGCGTCTGAATGGACGACAGTCCCAGCCGCTGCGCCTGATCTGCGATCAGCTGCTGCTTGTGCTCGTGCAGATCGCACGCCCAGATGCGGCCCGTATCGTCCATCTTCTCGGCGATGTGAGCCGTCTTGCCGCCGGGGGCGGCGCAGCAGTCCAGCACGCTCATGCCCGGACGCGGCTCCAAAGCTTCGGCGACGAGCATCGAGCTCTCGTCTTGAATCGAGAAGTCCCCCGCCATAAAGCCGGGGGACAACGCCATATTCCCGGCCCCCTGCACCACGATGCCGGCCGGGGCCAGCTTCGACGCTTCCGCGCTGAGACCGCTGCCCTGGAGCTGCTCCAGCAGCTCCAGACGGCTGCGCCGCCTCGCGTTCGCGCGAATGCTCACGTGCGGCGGCCTATTGTTCGCCGCACAGATCTGTTCCGTCAGCTCCGGGCCGAGCTGGCGGATCCACCTGCGCACGAGCCACTCCGGATGGGAGTGGCCCAGCGCGATGCGCTTCACGTCGCCGAGCGCAGCCGGAAGCTGCAGCTCCGCTTTGCTGCGTAGGATGGCGCGCAGCACGCCGTTAACCATGCCCGAGATCCCTTGATGGCCGCGGCGCTTCGCGATGTTCACCGCTTCGCTCACGACGGCGTGATCCGGGATACGGTCCAAATAATGCAGCTGGTAGAAGCTCAACCGCAGCAAGCATCGGACCCATGGCTCCAGCTTCGCAAGCCCCTTGCTGACGAAGCGCTCGAGAAAGAAATCGATCGTATTTAAGCGTCCGATCGTACCGTACACAAGCTCCGTAGCCAGGCCCGCATCGGCCCGTTCAAGCGCATGCTTCTGCAAGACCTGATTGAGCAGCAAATTGCTGTACGCTTGATTCTCTTCGACCCGAATCAGGACGTCCAGCGCCGCATCGCGGGCGGAAAGCTTAACGGCGCTGCTCTTCGCAGCGCCTCCGGATGGTTGGGATGAGGAGGGCTTACCGGCCCTCTGTACTTTAGCAGGTCCTTGCTTAGGACGTGTTGGTTTGTGCGTTGACAAATCGAATACCTCATTTATGTTAAGTAGTGGCTTCCTTCGCACTGCCGAATGCCGTGCCGGGCGCAATCTGCACCCCGCGAACAAACTCGGAGACAGGCATCGCTTTCTTGCCGGCAGGCTGAATTTCCGTCAGCCACAGCGTACCTTCACCAGTCATAACCTCAATACCTTGCTCGCTGCTGCCCAGCACCGTTCCCGGAGCGGGAGACCCGGCGAAGCTGCGGCTTCTCGGTTCGGCCGTATGCCGCGGATTGGCGCTGGCCCAAACCTTCATGACTTCGCCGTTCCACAGCGTATAAGCGCCAGGGAACGGATTCAAGCCGCGAACTTGGTTCCAAATCTCGACGGCCGAACGCGACCAATCGATCAGCTCGTCCTCCCGGCGAATATTCGGCGAATAGATCGCCTCGGCTTCATTTTGCGGAACCGCCTGAATACGCCCTGCCAGCAGATCCGGCAGCGTGCGCTTCAGCAGGTCGGCGCCCGCAATGCTCAGCTTCTCGAACAGCGTGCCTGTCGTATCGGTATCCTCAATCGGAAGCTCGACTTTGGAGATCATGTCGCCCGTATCCAAGCCTGTGGCCATGTACATAATGGTGACGCCCGTTACCGATTCACCGCGCAGCACGGCGTGATGAATCGGAGCGCCGCCGCGGTACTTGGGCAGCAGAGACGCATGGATGTTAATGCAGCCATGCGCCGGCAAATCCAGCACAGCCTTCGGTAGAATCTGGCCGTAAGCGGCCGTCACGATCAAGTCCGGCTGCAGTCCGCGCAGCACCTCGACGGAATCCGCCTGACGCAGCTTCTCCGGCTGCAGCACCGGAATGCCGTGCTTCTCGGCTTCCACCTTCACCGGCGGAGGCGTCAGCACGCGCTTGCGGCCTTTCGGCCGGTCCGGCTGCGTGACGACGGTCGTCACGTTATAGCCCTCCTCCAGCAGCGCTCGTAAGGAAGGTACGGCAAAATCCGGTGTGCCCATGAAAATGATGTTCACTCCGAATCTTCCTCTTCATCGCTAGTGTAGGTTTTGGTAGCCAAATCCGTAAACAGAATCCCGTTCAAATGGTCGATTTCATGGAAAATGCAGCGAGCCAGCAGCTCGGTGCCCGTCACCTCGATCGGATTGCCGTTACGGTCCTGCCCTTTGGCGGTCACATGCATCGGACGCGTCACATCGCCGCGAAGCCCCGGAATGCTCAGACAGCCTTCCGGTCCTGTTTGTTCGCCGCTCGAAGTGACGATTTCCGGATTGACCATTTCGATCAGACCGCCGTGTTCTTCGCCGCAGTCCATCACGATGACCCGCTTCAAAATACCGATTTGCGGAGCAGCCAGGCCAACGCCCTCAGCCTCATACATCGTGTCTGCCATATCGTCAAGCAATTTATGCAGATTGGAATTGAATTTGGTAACTGTGATCGCTTTCTCGCGCAGCACAGGGTCTGGATCTTTCACAATAATACGAATAGCCATAACGTGCACCTACCTTTTGAAGTCTTCTCTATTTGGGTACTTACATCAAATATTGCGGATCAACATCGACGCTGATCTGCAGTTTCTCTTTCGCCGAGCGCTCTTCGAACCACGCTACCGTTCGCCGGACAATGTCTGCCGCCTGATCTTCCCCCCGATATTTTACCACGCATTGGAATCGATATCTATCTTTGATTCGGGAAATAGGCGATGCCACAGGGCCCAGCACGTCCATCTGGAAGTCGTTGTTCATGGAAACCGCGTCCGCGAACAGGTCCATTTCCTTCATAGCATATTCTTGTGCAATTTCTTTGAGCCTGGTGACGAAGGCTTCCGCGAAACGAACCAGAAGCGGCACCTGCTCATGGGAGAAAGTAACCAAAATGAGCCGTTGGTACGGCGGATAGCCCAAATTGGCCCGCACATCAAGCTCATGATTGGCGAAGGCGATGTAGTCGTGGTGGCTCGCATACTGCACGCTGTAATGCTCGGGCGTATACGTCTGGACATACACTTCCCCCTGCTTCTCGTGCCGTCCGGCCCTTCCGGCCACTTGGGTCAGCAGCTGAAACGTCCGTTCCGCCGAGCGGAAATCCGGGATATTCAGCACCGTATCCGCTGCGATCACCCCGACCAATGTCACGTCGGGAAAATCAAGCCCTTTGGCCACCATCTGCGTGCCGAGCAGCACGTCCGCCTGCTTCTCGCGAAACATCGTCAGCCATTTCTCATGCGAGCCTTTCTCCGTCGTCGTATCCACATCCATCCGAATGACGCGGATGCCGGGGAAAATTTTGCCCAGCTCTTCCTCCACGCGCTGCGTGCCCGTTCCGAAATGACGAATATGCTTGGACTGGCAGCTGGGGCACTCGGTCACCTCGCGCTCCGCATAGCCGCAATAATGACAGCGCAGCATGCGCGAGCTTTGGTGATACGTGAGCGAGATGTCGCAATGCGGGCATGCCGCCACGTAGCCGCACGTACGGCACATGACGAACGTTGCGTACCCGCGTCGGTTCAGCAGCAAAACAATCTGTTCTTTCTTGTGTAACCGATCTTCAATCGCTTTATACAGCGCAGTGCTGAACATCGAGCGATTGCCGCTCTTCAGCTCCTCCCGCATGTCGACAATCGCAACCGGCGGCATCGGCCTGCTGGCCACGCGTTCCTTCATCGTAAGCAGTTTGTAAGGGGGGACAGGACGGTCGCGGCGTCTTCTCGTTCGTTCCAGACTCTCCAGCGACGGCGTTGCGGAACCGAGCACGACGACGGCCCCCTGCATGCTCGCACGCTTCACCGCTACGTCACGCGTATGATATTTGGGACTTTCTTCCTGTTTGTAGGAGGATTCATGCTCTTCATCAATAATGATAAGTCCGATTTGTGTAAAAGGAGCAAAAATCGCCGAACGCGCGCCGATGACAACCTTCACTTGCTTGCGTGTAATTTTACGCCACTCGTCGTAACGCTCTCCGTTCGACAGCCGGCTGTGCAGAACGGCCACCTGATCGCCGAAACGCCCTTTGAACCGCTCCACCATTTGCGGCGTCAACGAAATCTCCGGAACGAGGACGATCGCTTCCTTCCCCATATCGAGACATTGTTGAATGGATTGCAAATAGACTTCGGTTTTCCCGCTCCCCGTCACACCGTGCAGCAGAAACACCTCGTGCCGGCTGTCTGCGACAGCACCCCGGATTTCCGCGAAAACCCCGCTCTGTTCCTCCGTCAGAGGCAGCGGCTGCGTCTTCACAAAAGCACGACCCGCATAGGGGTCGCGCATCACTTCGACTTCGCGCAGCTGGATCCACCCGCGGTCGGCCAAGCTTTTGACCGTCGAGGCACCGACTTCCACCGCTTCCATCAGCTCGGTCAGCCGGATGGCATGGGGATGCTCCAGCAAATACCGCAGCACATCCTGCTGTTTATGAGCCCGCGCCGGCAGCTCGGACAACGCTTGCTCCAGCCCCTCGCCTCCCGGAGGAGGAAAGACCGTCAGCGCCTTCTTCGTGCTCATGCGGTCTTTGACGACTTGTACCTCCGTTAAAATGCCCGCGCTCAGCAGCTGCTTGATCAGCGCTCCATCGGCAGCGAAGCGCTCCATCAGGGCTTCCATGGGGACCGTCCCTTTGCTTCGGACAAAGGAGAGAATCGACTGGAGATCCGGCATATCCAGCAGCGACTGGTCCCCGGGTTCATCCGCAACCTCGATCGCCCGCTCGTACTTCGCTTTGAGCGCAGCCGGCAGCATCGCCTGAATCGCCGTGACTTCGTGACACAGGTACATGGCGCTTATCCATCTGCCCAGCTTCACAAGCTCCTCCGTCAGAGGCGGCACGAGATCCATGACATTCTGAATCGGCTTAACCCGTTTGGCATCGAGCTGCGTATTCTCATGCAATTCGACAACGAAACCTTGCAGCACCCGCGGGCCGAAAGGCACGCCGACACGGCTGCCAACCTCCACCCACTTCCTTAGAGCCGGAGGAACTTCATAGTCGAACGCCCGGTTCGTTTGCTTCGCAGGGACATCGACAATGACCTTGGCGTACATCAGGACTCCCTCGCTGCTGCCTGCATCCGGTCCGCCGCCAGCTCGAGCAGCCTGCGCGCCACATCTCTCTTGCTCTGAACAGGCAGCGCTTCTACCAAGCCATGGCGGTCAAAAATACGCACGGCATTCGTATCGCCGCTAAAGCCCGCCCCTTCCTGGGACACGTCGTTGCCGACGATGAGATCGGCGTTTTTGCGGATTAGTTTCTCCAGCGCATACTCGTCCAGGCGCTCCGTTTCCGCAGCAAAGCCGATGACGAGCTGATGTTTTTTGAGCGTGCCGAGCTCCTGTAAAATATCCGGATTTTTGATCAGCTCCAGCGTGAGCGAGTCGGACTTCTTCTTGATCTTCTGTTCAGACGGAGCGGCCGGACGGTAGTCGGCGACCGCTGCCGCTTTGATCACAAGCTCGCTTTGGTCGAAACGGGCCAGCACCGCCTCGCGCATATCCAGCGCGGACTGTACGGAAACGCGTTCTACGCCGCAAGGAACAGGCAGAGCGCTAGGTCCCGACACGAGCGTAACGGCCGCCCCCATACGGGCAGCCTCCTCGGCGATGGCATAGCCCATTTTGCCCGAAGAATCGTTCGTAATATAGCGGACCGGGTCGATTCGCTCGACAGTGCCTCCGGCGGTCACGAGCACCCGCTTGCCGGCGAGACGGCCTGGCTCTCCCTGGAAATGGCGCTCCACCGCAGCCAATATCTCCTCAGGCTCAGCCAGCCGGCCTTTCCCGACATAGCCGCAAGCCAATTGGCCTTCGCCAGGCTCAATGAAACGCACGCCTCGGTTAAGCAGCGTCTGCAAATTATGCTGCACGGCCGGATTCTCGTACATATGGACGTTCATCGCCGGGGCAACCCAGATCGGCGCCGTCGTTGCGAGCAGCGTCGTGCTGAGCATGTCGTCACCGAGTCCCAGCGCCAGCTTGCCGAGCGTGTTGGCCGTTGCCGGAGCGATCAGCACCAGGTCGGCGCTGTCCGCCAAGTTGATATGGGACACAACGGACGGATCTTTCTCATCGAACGTATCCACGAATACATGATGGCGCGACAGCGTTTGGAACGTTAACGGCGCTACGAATTGAACGGCGGAAGCCGTCATAATGACGCGCACGGTCGCGCCGGCCTGCGTCAGCTTGCTCGTCAGCGCAGCGGCCTTGTAAGCGGCGATCCCCCCGCATACGCCCAGTACAATCGTTTTACCCTTTAAAGCACTCATGAGCAATCCCCCTTTCCAGCACCTATGCCGAGAAAAAAATAACAACCACAAAGGGTTGTTGGGTAAGCATTTTATATCTCCGACTCTGTTTCTGTCTCTTTCTTTTTCTCAAGTTCGGCTGGCTCGATCTTCTCGTAGCCGATGTAGTGGCCATATAGCTCTTCCAGTGCCAAACCCACATGTTTATGAGCTTTCTGGCCTTTCAAATCCGACTTCGCGCCGTCGCGCAGCGATCTTGCTCTTTTGGAAGCAGCGACAACCAAAGAATACTTGCTGTCAACGATATCCAGAAGTTTATCGATTGAAGGATATAACATTTTATTTCACCTCATCTATCCATTGTACGATTTTGGGATACATGCGTTCTTTCTTGCAGTGCTCTGCCGTCAAAATCGCTTGAATCTTGGAGCATGCCGTTTCCACATGATCGTTCACAATAGCATAATCATAGTGTTCCATCAAGCGGATTTCGTCAATCGCCACCGACATGCGGCTGCGAATCACTTCATCCGTCTCCGTACCACGCGTGACAATCCGGTTCTCCAGCTCATCCAGCGAAGGCGGCAGCAAGAAAATAAACACACCTTCGGAAAACTTTTGTTTCACTTGCAAAGCACCCTGCACTTCAATCTCCAAGATCACGTCTTGGCCGGAGCGCAGCGTCTCCTCCACAAAACGTCTGGGCGTCCCGTAGAAATTCCCTACGTATTCCGCCCACTCCAGCACTTCATCCGTGTCAATCATCTGCTGGAATTGCTCGCGCGTTTTGAAGAAGTAGTTCACGCCCTCAACTTCCCCTTGACGAGGAGAGCGGGTTGTAGCCGAAACGGAATACACGATCTCCGGCGCGCACTTGCGCAGCGCAGCGCACACAGTCCCCTTGCCGACGCCGGAAGGACCGGATAAAACAATCAGAATACCTCTCTCGCGCTCAAGAGTGTTCGTATTACTCGTCATGATCATCGTCCTTGTTGGAAAGTCTATGTGCTACCGTCTCTGGCTGTACTGCCGATAAAATCACGTGATCGCTATCCGTAATAATAACGGCACGGGTTCTTCTGCCGTACGTAGCGTCAATCAGCATGTGACGGTCACGTGCCTCTTGAATGATCCTCTTGATCGGAGCCGACTCCGGACTCACAATCGAGATAATGCGGTTCGCCGATACGATGTTGCCGAACCCGATGTTAATTAATTTGATAGCCATTAAGGGCTTCCTCCTCGCGAAGCTCCATGCCGCTTCACTCGATATTCTGTATTTGTTCGCGCATCTTCTCAAGCTCTGCTTTCATCGTGATCACTCTAGCCGTCAGCTCCGAGTGATTCGATTTGGATCCGATCGTGTTCACTTCGCGGTTCATCTCTTGAATCAGGAAGTCCAGCTTTCGTCCGACAGGCTCTTTCTCTGCAAGCACTTGATGGCATTGCCCGAAATGACTCTTAAGACGAGTCAGTTCTTCATCCACATTGGAACGGTCTGCGAAAATCGCAATCTCTGAGGCAAGTCGCTGCTCATCCACAGGCGCTTGCTCCTGCAGAAGCGACTGAATCCGGGCCGTCAGCTTCGCGGCATACTCCAGAACGACACCGGGAGCCAAAGCTTCCAGTTCCGTATGGAGCCTCTTCAGCTCGGTCAAACGCTCGCGAATGTCTTGCTCCAGAAACGCGCCTTCGCGCAGCCGCATATCGGATAATTGGCCAACGGCCTCCTGCAAGCAGGCGCACAATTCCTGCTGAATCGCTTCATCAGGCTCCTTGCGTAATTCTTTCATTTGAACGAGATCAGGAAGCGTCAATAAATCTTTGAGCCCGATCTGCTCGGCGTACCCGTAGCGTTCCTTCAATTGCTCCGCAGCCTGCAAATACGCATCTGCCATAGCAAAATCCACCGTCACGCTCTTGGCGGAAGCCGCTTCACGTTCCGCTGTGACGAAGACGTCCACGCGTCCTCTTCTCACAGCTTGCAGCACCGTTTTCTTCAAAGCGTCTTCAAAGACCGCCCATTCCTTGGGCATTCGAATCGACACTTCACTATACCTATGATTGACCGATTTCACATCGATAAACACATTGTACCCGGCAAAAGAACGATTCGCTTGTCCGAATCCGGTCATACTGCAAATCATCCTTATCACATCCATTACCCTATTTTAATTCATTTTGAAAGTGGGTACAAGTGGAAATCATGGCGATTCGACTTTTCCCACACATACTTTGTCAGGTCTACGCACATTTCGTACGCCAAGAAAGGCGTCATGAGATAGATGCCGTTGAAGTAAGGCATCGCCGCATCCAGCAGCTCCTTGGCGATTTCCACGCCCATCGCCCGGCCTTCCGGCCCCTTCAAGCCGTTCATGCGCGCCCGCACTTCGTCGGACAGCCGGATTCCCGGAACTTCATTATGCAAATACTCCGCGTTCCCGCCGCTGGCCAAAGGCGCAATACCGATAAAGACCGGTATATCCAGATGCTTGGTCGCTTCATAAATTTGTTCGATCAGTTTAGCATCGTAAACCGGCTGAGTCATGATGTAATCGGCGCCGGCTTCGATTTTGCGTTCCAGCCGTTGAACCGCTTTATCCAAATGCTTGACATTCGGATTGAACGCAGCTCCGACCACGAAGTTCGCCTTCTGCTTCAGCGGCTTGCCGGAGAACGCGATGCCTTCGTTCAGCTGTTTGATCATCCGGATAATTTCGAATGAGGTCAAATCGTACACCGAGCTGGACCCCGGAAGATCGCCGAATTTGGCGGGATCGCCGGTCACGGCCAGCACATGGTCGATGCCCAGTGCGTGAAGCCCCATGAGATGGGACTGCGTCCCGATCATGTTGCGGTCGCGGCACGCGATGTGAATGAGCGGACGCGCGCCAAGCTTATCCTGAACCAGGTACCCGAGCGCCAGGTTGCTCATGCGTGTCACCGCGAGCGAATTGTCGGCCATCGTAATGGCGTCGACATGCGCGTCTTGCAGGGCCTTCGAGCCCTGCAGGAATTTCTCGATGTCGAGATCCCGTGGGGGATCCAGCTCGACGATGACGGTTTTGCGCTGCTTCACAATCTCCAGCAGCGAAGGTTTGCCGGCCGGCGGCGCAGGCTTGGCCGGAGCCGGCTCGAGCACGCGCGCACGCGCGGGTGCCGCTGTGCCGGGCTCTGCCGGCACGTAGCCCTGCAGCGCCTGCGCGACGGCGGCGATGTGCTCCGGCGTCGTGCCGCAGCAGCCGCCGATGATGCGCGCGCCCAGATCGGCGAAGCGCAGCGCGCTTTCGGCGAAATACTGCGGCGTCGCCGCATACGTATACTGCCCGTCGACGTAGTCGGGCAGCCCGGCGTTGGGGAACGCCGAGAACGGCACGCCGGCGAGCGGCGTCAGCTTCTCCATCGAGCGGAGAATCCCGTTCGGGCCGACGCGGCAGTTGAAGCCGATGACGTCGGCGCCGTCATCCTGCAGCCGCAGGAACGCTTCCTGCAGCGGCACGCCGTCCTGCGTGCTGCCTGTCCCTTCGTTCGCGAACTGGCAGATGACCGGCAGCCCGCTCATGCTGCGAATGATGCGCAGCGCCAGCTGCAGCTCCTCCAGATCGTAGAACGTCTCCAGCAACAATCCGTCCACGGGCGAATCCAGCAGGATGCCAATCTGCTCCCGCAGCGACGCTTCGACATCAGCGGTGCGCACGTTCTTGCGCTTGCCGGCACGAATCGAGCCGATCGCTCCAACGACATAAGCGCCGTCGCCGACAGCCTTGCGGGCAAGCTCTACGCCTGCGCGGTTAATCGCTTCGACATCGCCTTCGAGCCCGTATTTCGACAATTTCTCGCGATTGGCCGAAAACGTGTTCGTTTCAATAAGACGAGCACCGGCCTCATAATAACGGCGGTGCACGTCAGCAACCGTTTCCGGTCTGAGCAAATTCAGCTCTTCATATGAAATGCCGACCGGAAAGCCCATTTGATATAAATAAGTCCCCATCGCGCCGTCACCGGTTATAATTTCCCGCTGCAGCGCCGCTCGAAGATCCAGTTTCATCGTTATCTCCCCGTTTACTCCAAAATGTAGTTATACTGTATCACAAATGAAGGGAGATATTAAGAAACCGTTTATCAAAAATTTTGATAGACTCTATTAAAATGTCCCCTGATACACTTCTTCCGCCGGCCCCGTCATATAGACGTGGTTATCTTGTTCGTTCCATTCGATGAACAGATCCCCGCCCTTCAGCGAAACCGTCGCCTGACGGTCGGTAAGCCCGTTCAAGACGGAGGATACGAGCGTAGCGCAAGCGCCTGTTCCGCAAGCCAGCGTCGGACCCGCCCCCCGCTCCCACACGCGCATATCGGTATGCGTGCGGCCGTTCACCGTGGCGAACTCCACATTGATTTTGCGCGGAAACATCGGATGCACTTCCAGCTTCGGTCCCCATACCGCCAAATCGAAATTGACGGCATCGTCCACATAAATGACGCAGTGCGGGTTCCCCATGGAAACGGCCGTGAAGCGGAACTCTTGCCCATCCACTTCGATCGGATGGTTGATTACTTGATCTTCGTCTATCGTCGTAGGAACCTCGAGACCGCGTAAAATGGGCTGCCCCATATCGACACGCACCGTGGCGACTTTGCCGTCCTGCACGTTCAGCTGCACTTTCTGCACGCCGGCACCGAGCGTCTCGACGGTAATTTCGGTCTGATCTGTCAGCTTGTGATCGTAGACATATTTGGATACGCAGCGGATCGCATTGCCGCACTGCTCAGCCTCGGACCCGTCGGAGTTAATGATGCGCATTTTGAAATCGGCTTGCTCGGATGGAAGAATATATACTAAGCCGTCGGCGCCGATGCCGAAAAAGCGATTGCACAGCCGGATCGCAAGCTGATCCACACCGGCCGGCAGCTCTTGTTCGCCGGCAATCACAATAAAATCGTTGCCTAGACCATGCAATTTCGTAAATTTCATTGTTTTCAGCACTCCAAATGTGTGTTTTAGCCATTATCATAGCGTAAAAATGCGCGAATGCATAGCCCTTTCGCCTGTTCTTTGCGTCGATCACCGATTATCGCCTTATTTGGAGGCTGCCGCCGAGGCCCTTAACGAACCCACTCATTTGGCCTGCAGCATTTCCTGAACCAATGGGAGAGTGCTTATAGAAACAAGCCGCAAACAGCTGCTCCGGTCCATCGAGCAATTGCAAAACATGAAGCGGAAATGAGGTGCGCTATTTAAGCTAAATGAGTCCAATTCAGAACCCAAACGGAAATACAGTGCTTTATTCCTCCTACGCTGCTTTTATTCTGTCTAAATTCGGCAAAATAGCGTATCCTATTTCCCTCCAACCCCCAAAGTAACTGAATCAAGGCTAAATAGCATACTCCATTTCCCCAAACAGAACAAAAGGCCGTCCCCAGGTCGAACAGACCTGTAAGGACAGCCCTATGCTCCAAACTTATCTGAAACTGGCTTTCGATGAATAAGAAACAGGACGGGCCCCTGAACCTGAACCTTTCGTACGCTTCGGCGAGAGCACAGAGCCCAGCCCCATGAAGAAGGTCGGGATGCCCGCTGCGACGAGCACGAGAATCCAATCCTTCCAGCCGAGAGGAACTGTCTTGAAGATCGGCTGCAGAGCTTCCACGTACATAACGGCCAGCATCAGCACGAGCGAGGACAGCACCGCTAGAACAAGGTATTTGTTTTGCAGCGGATTGCGGTGGAAGATCGAACGCGAGCTGCGGCAGTCGAACACGTGGATGAGCTGTGCCATAACGAGTGTAGCGAACGCTACGCTCTGCGCCTTAAGCAAGGTAGCGGCATCCGACGGATCGTTGCGCAGGACGAGCCAGAACGCGGCCAACGTGCACACGCCGATGAGAATGCCCCGGGAGATGATTTTCCAGCCGAGCCGTCTTGCGAAAATGTTCTCTTTGGCCGAACGCGGCTTATGCTGCATCAAATCCTTCTCCGCCTGATCTACACCGAGCGCCATGGCAGGCAGACCGTCGGTGACCAGGTTGACCCACAGGATCTGGATCGGCACAAGCGGCAGCGGCAGTCCCGCCATCATCGCGATAAACATCGTCATAATCTCCCCGACATTGGAAGCCAGCAAATAACGGATGAATTTGCGGATGTTCTCATAAATTCCCCGGCCCTCTTCGATCGCCGCAACGATCGTGGAGAAATTGTCATCGCTAAGAATCAACGATGAAGCCTCCTTGGAGACGTCGGTCCCCGTAATGCCCATGGCGATGCCGATATCCGCCGCTTTAATCGCAGGGGCATCGTTCACCCCGTCGCCCGTCATCGCAACGACATGTCCCTTGCGCTGAAGCGCCTTGACAATGCGCAGCTTATGTTCCGGTGACACACGGGCATAGACGTACGTATCGTTAACCTTGGCATCGAGCTCCTCGTCCGACATCGCGCCGAGCTGCTGCCCGCTGAGGCTCGCCCCCGTGCCGGGAATCATGCCAAGCTGCTTGGCGATCGCTTCCGCGGTCGTCTGATGGTCGCCCGTGATCATGACGGTTTTGATGCCTGCTTTGCGGCATTTCGTAATAGCTTCGCGCACTTCTTTGCGAGGCGGATCGATCATGCCGGTCAACCCGATGAAGATTAGCCCCGTTTCCACATCTTCATGGCCTTCGTACCGGTCGGTGCTTTTCAGCTCCTTATAAGCGATACCGAGCACCCGAAGCGCGGATCTGGCCATTCCTTCGTTGGCCGCCAGCACCTTCTGCTTCAACGTTGATGTGAACGGAATCACCTTGCCGTCCCAGAGAATATAGCTGCAGTGCTCCAGCAGCACGTCCGGGGCTCCCTTCGTGCAGGCCATGCGCCCGTTCTCCGTGGCCACGAGCACGGACATCCGCTTGCGATCGGAGTCAAATGGAAATTCCGCGATTCGCTTGTATTTATCACTCAGCGACTCATGCGTAATCCCGCTCTTCGCACTGAGCACGACCAGAGCTCCCTCGGTCGGATCCCCTTTAATGTTCCAGACGGAAGCGGCGCTGTCCTTGGCTTCTTTGCCCTTCTTCCGTTTCGTTTCCTGTATTTCCTCGTACAGCGTTGCGTTATTGCACAGCACCGACACTTGCAGCAGTCTCGTTAGTGAAGGGTTTTTGAGCGGATCCGTGCTTTGTCCGCCGATCTGGATATCCCCGACCGGGACATAGCCGTCCCCCGTCACTTCGAGCACGTCGCCGCCGACCCAGAGGTGGGTTACGGTCATTTTGTTTTGCGTGAGCGTGCCTGTCTTGTCCGAGCATATGACCGAGGCGCAGCCTAACGTCTCGACAGAAGGCAGCTTCCTGACGATTGCCTTGCGTTTGATCATTCGCTGCACACCGAGCGCAAGCGCGATCGTCACGATGGCCGGCAGGCCTTCGGGAATCGCTGCGACGGCCAGGCTGACACCGGCGAGGAACATCGCATAAGGCGGTTGTCCATGCATAATGCCGGCGACGACGACGAGAACGGTCAAGGCGATAGCGACGATAATCAAAATCTTCCCAAGCTGCTCCAAACGGTGCTGCAGCGGCGTTTCCATCGATTCCGTATTTTGAATCAAATCGGCGATTTTGCCCATCTCGGTGTCCATCCCGATCCGTACGACGACGGCTTTGGCCGTCCCTTGCGAAACCATCGTGCCCATGAAGCCGATATTGCGCTGATCCCCGAGCGGCACCTCGTCATGCGGAATGACCGACGTTAGCTTGCCGACAGGTACGGACTCGCCCGTCAAGGCGGACTCTTCCACATAGAGGCCATTGGTTTCGAGGAAGCGGACATCGGCCGGCACGCGGTCGCCGCTCTCCAGTGCAATAATGTCGCCCGGCACCAAATCGCGGGCAGGTATTTGATGAATGGCCCCCTCTCTCCATACGTTCGCATTCGGGGCCGACAGCTCCTTCAGCGCGCGCAGAGAGCGCTCGGCGCGGAATTCCTGGGTAAAACCGAGGATGCCGTTCATCAAGATGATGATCACAATCGTAATCGCATCTAAATATTCGCCCAGCAAGCCGGAAATGAGGGTAGCCCCCAACAAGACCAGCACCATGAAATCCTTAAATTGATTTAATAGCAGTGTAATCGGAGAAACGCGATTCCCTTCCGTTAGTTCATTGCGACCTGCTTCTCCCTGCCGCTTCCAGGCTTCTTCCCAGGGCAATCCTTGCTGCATGTCCACCTGCTGTTGCTGCAAGACTTCTTCCGATGACAACTGGTACCACTTCTTCTGACTCATCCGCCCTTCTCCCTCCCGCTTCCACTTGATCTTACCTCCCACTCATACGTAAATGTATTCAGACAAGCCGGAAAATATCCCTGAAATCATCTTTCCCGCCGACTAACGCTTAAGTTTTTATGAAAAGTATGGCATCATAGAGATTAGCAAAGTTTTCAACCTAGAATGGAGTTGTCATAATCATGGCTTTAGACGGACTGGTCCTGCATGCTGTCGTTCATGAATTGCAAGCGTGCGTGGGAGGCCGCATTAATAAAATTCATCAACCAAGCGAGAATGACGTTATTTTTCAAATCCGCGCACAAGGGCAAAATGTTAAGCTGCTGCTCTCTGCGAATCCTACGTATCCCCGCGTGCAGCTCACCGAGCAAGCCTCGCTCAACCCGCTCGACGCCCCCATGTTCTGCATGCTGCTTCGCAAGCACTGTGAGAACGGGGTGATCGAAGCCGTAGAGCAAATCGGCATGGAGCGGATGATTCGCTTGCATATTCGCCATCGCGATGAATTGGGCGATATGAGCCTCAAGCAGATTATTGTGGAAATTATGGGTAGACACAGCAATATCATTCTGCTCGATCCGGCGACGGATACGATTCTGGACGGGATTCATCATGTAACCCCGGCGATTTCCTCGTACCGGATTGTAATGCCGGGAAGTAAATATGTCGCGCCGCCTGCGCAAGACAAGCAAAATCCGCTGGAAGCGGACGAAATGGCGTTCCGGGCGGCGATGGAGAACGAATCCGGCGATGTCCCGGCGGAGAAGCCCGAGCAGAAGCTTGTCGCAGCCTTCAGCGGACTAAGCCCCCTCATCGCCAAGGAAATCGTCCACCGGAGCCGCCTGGAAGCAGCCGGACACGATGCGGATCTGCAAGCTTTGTGGGGTGCTTTCGAAGGCGTCATGACGGCGATCCGCCTCCATCGGTACGAGCCCGTTATTATCGAGCAGGATGGGACGGGCAAATTATTTTTTGCCATGACGCCGCTCACCCACATGAAGGGTCAGACGACCTCGTACCCGACGCCGAGCGCCTGTCTGGAGATGTTCTATGGCGATAAGGCCGAGAGAGACACCGTCAAGCAGCGGGTGGCGGATTTGCTCCGTTTCCTGCAGAACGAGCTTAACAAAAATATCAAGAAACTGGAGAAGCTGGAAGAAACCGCCCGCGAATCCAAAGATGCCGATAAATACCGGATTCTCGGCGAACTGCTGACAGCCTCCCTCCATGCTATCAAAAAAGGCGACCGCGAAATCCAAACGATCAATTACTACGATGAAGAGCAGGCTCCGATCACCATCGCGCTGGACCCTCTCCTGAATCCTTCGGAGAATGCGCAGCGCTATTTCAAAAAGTATACGAAAATGAAAAACAGCACGGCCATCGTCGAAGAGCAGATCGCGCAGACGCATCAGGAAATCGCTTATTTGAACGCCCTCCTGCAGCAGCTGAGCGTCGCCTCGTTGCCCGATATCGAAGAGATCCGCGACGAGCTTATGGAACAGGGCTACATCCGCGACCGTAACAAGAAACAGCGCAAGAAGAAGAAAAAAGATAAGCCATTGCTAGCCTGTTATATGTCCAGCGAACAAATTCCGATCTATGTCGGCAAAAATAATACGCAAAACGAATACTTGACGAACCGGCTCGCCTCCGCCTCCGACACCTGGCTGCATACGAAAGATATTCCCGGCTCCCATGTCGTGATTCGGGGCGACGGCTACACCGAGACCACACTGCTCGAAGCCGCCCAATTGGCCGCGTACTTCAGTCAGGCGAAGCATTCCAGTCAAGTGCCCGTCGATTACACCGCGATTAAGCACGTCCATAAACCGAACGGCTCCAAGCCCGGCTTCGTGATTTATGTCAATCAGAAGACGTTGTTCGTGACGCCGGACGAGCACGAAATCAAACAGATGAAAGTAACGATCAAATAAACCAAAGAACCTGGCCCCCTCCATAGGGGGACCAGGTTCTTCTTTCATTCGCCCGCTTCCAGCTTGCGAACTAGCGCTAACAAGTACTCTTTCACTTGGTGCTGCAAATCGGGACGCTGCAAGGCGAGCTCGATCGTCGCTTCGATGTAGCCCAGCTTATCGCCGACATCGTAACGGTTCGCCTGCATCAGATAGGCGGCCATTTGCTGCTCCCGGTTCAGTACGCGAAGCGCGTCCGTCAACTGGATTTCGCCGCCGCGGCCGGGCTCCTGACGTTCCAAAATGCCGAAAATCTCCGGCATGATGATGTAGCGTCCGATAACGGCCAAGTTCGAAGGCGCTTGATCGCGGTCGGGCTTCTCCACCAGATCTTCAATCAAGCGGTAGCTGCCGCGGCTCGTAGCCGGTGAGACGATCCCGTACTTGCTGACGTCCTCCCACGGGACTTCCTGCACGGCGATAACGGACGATTCGGTCTGTTCGTAGATGTCCATCATCTGCCGCAGTCCCGGCGGGGACGATTGCAGAATGTCGTCCCCGAGCAGCACCGCGAACGGCTCATCGCCGATAAATTTGCGGGCGCACAGGATGGCGTGACCCAGCCCTAAGGGCTGCTTCTGCCGAATGTAATGCACGTCGGCCAAATTCGAGACCGACTGCACGATTTCGAGCAGCTGCGTGCTGCCTTTCTCCTCGAGCATCATCTCCAGCTCAACGGATTTGTCGAAATGATCTTCGATCGCCCGTTTGTTGCGGCCCGTGACAATGATGATATCCTCAATACCGGATTCGATGGCTTCTTCGACGATATATTGAATCGCCGGTTTATCGACGATGGGCAGCATTTCTTTGGGCTGCGCTTTCGTAGCCGGCAGGAACCGTGTACCTAGCCCGGCAGCCGGAATAATTGCTTTGCGAATGTGTCTCAAGGGCGCTGCTCCTCCTCTTTCTTCAGGGCAGCCAAGACATCGGTCCCGATTCGCCTAGCGCCAATCGGCGCGTGGAAGACAACTCCGCCCCGTTCGCCGTGGAAATCCGAGCCGGCCGTGATGAGAAGGCCGGAGCGCTCAGCTAGCAACAGGTACCTGGCCTCATCGTCCGGCGTATGGTCGGAATGATACACCTCAATGCCGTCCAAGCCTTGTCCGGCGATCTCCTCTACGAGCGCATCGTTGTGATAAATGCCGGGATGGGCCAGAACCGCCTTGCCTCCTGCGTCATGAATCCACTGAATGGCCGTTTCCGGCTTAATCCGCGGCGGATTGGCATAAGCAGCCGCCCCCGTCGCCAAATACTTGTCGAATGCCTCACTGATCGAAGCTACGTACCCTTTGTTCAGGAGCACCGAAGCGATATGCGGTCGTCCTACGGTGTCGCCTTTGCTCTTGACATTGGCAACCTCCTTCAGCACTTCCTCCATCGTGATCTCTATCCCCAGCTGCCGCAGGCGCTCAATGATCATTTCGTTGCGCGTGTTTCTCGTATCCCGCAGCGATTCCAGCCGCTGAAGAAACAGCTCGTCATCGATGCGAATGTAGTACCCCAGCACATGGATGTCCTGACCGCCCCCAACCGTCGATATCTCAACCCCGGGCACGACTTCGATCCCGAGCTTCAAGCCTTCCGCCAGCGCCTCCGCTACCCCGGAGACCGTGTCGTGATCGGTTATCGCAATTGCTCCCAGACCCGCCTCGTAAGCCATCCGGACGTTAGCAGCAGGACGCTGCGTCCCGTCCGAAGCCGTCGTATGCGTATGCAAGTCCGCTTCCATTCTGACTGCCATGCTTGTTCCCCCTTCTTCACCTCATATTAAAGAAAACGGCCCAAATCCTCTTGCCGCAAAAAGGTCATAAAACTTACCGCCGAGATCGGCAGCAGCGTAGAATTCAAATAGATGGCATAGAAGCTGCGCTCGAATCTGATGTTCTCGATCGTCTTCACTTTAAACAGTCCTAAAGTCACTTCGTGTTTAACCGATGATTGCGACAGGATCGAGATGCCGAGCCCCGCTTCAACGGCCGATTTGATCGCCCCTGTGGAACCGAGCTCCATCACGATCTTCATCGAGGAGCAGTCCATATTGCAGCGGGCAAACTCTTCTTCCATGACTCGTCTTGTCCCCGAGCCCTGCTCGCGAAGCACGAAAGGATATTTCAACACTTCGTCCAACGAGACGACGTCCAGATCGGCTAACGGGTGATTCGCGGGAACGATCAGCTTCAGTTCATCGCTCAGAATCGCTTCCGTATGAACATCCGGATGGTGAATCGGCGCCTCGACAAGCCCGAAGTTCAGCTGATGGCCAAGAACCTCATCGAGAATTTGCGTCGTGTTCATCACCTTCATGGATACGGAGATATTCGGATAGTCCTTGCTGAAGGGCCCCAGAAGGCGGGGCAAAATGTATTCGCCCATCGTCAGACTGGCCCCAAGCTGCAGCCGGCCTTCGATCATTTTGGTAAACTTGGACATCGCGACATCCGTTTCCCGAATAAGCTCTATGCTGTTCTTGGCGAACGGCAAGAGTGCCCGTCCCGCTTCGGACAGCTCGATCTTCTTGGTGCTGCGGTGAAACAGCTTCACACCGAAATAATCCTCCAGGGACTGGACCTGCATCGTGACCGCAGGCTGCGTCATATGAAGGGCTCCTGCTGCGTGAGAGAAGCTGCCTTTCTCCGCAACGGTATAAAAAATGTGGAGTTGATGAAAATTAAGTGCCATGTATACCCGCCTCTCTTTGCTTCCATTATATGAAATTGGACGCAGACAGTCCATTCGGCCATTAAAAAAGAGCATGCCGTAGGTCGACACGCTCTTCCCATACCCTTATCCGGTTTAGCGACGCTTGCGGCTGTTCTTGATGAGCGTCATCCGCCGCGAATGTCTGAGCCAGGAATAATACGATTTCAGATCGCGAAGTTCCATCGTCTCTGACATTCTCCCGAGGAAAGTGACGATGATCATCTTATGCAGCGGATTGCCCACCAGATCCGTCTCATGTTCCAAGTGAGCAAACTCGGCTACGACGACCAAATCGTCATCAATTAGATAGACGTCTTCCTCGTTGCGATAATAGGGGACGATGCTACCGTTTTTAAGCTTTTCCCACAGAAAAGCACAGATTTCCTCGAGTGAATTGTTTTCGCTGGAAACACGATCGCTCCATCTCAGCTTCGCATGATTCGTGATCACGACATCCGCTACTTTCTTATCGCCCAGCTGTACGTAGAATGGTTCATAAGTACTCCATCTCCCCATTACCTTGTCTTTCATGATCACAACCCCTCTCCTACTAAAATGAGACCGTGTACCTATTCCCTACCTGTATGTAAGTTATAGTTTACTTGATTATAACTTTTTTTCCTTTGGAAGAATATATAAAATTATTAATAAATATTTGTGAGATCGTAAAAAGATGCTTATTTTCTAAAAATTCAAAAAATAAAAAAAGCTTCTTGCGAAGCTTTGTTTTGCACTACAGCCTCAAAGGGTGTAAAATCTAGTTTTGTCCGGTATATTGCTACTGTATTCCGTTTTGATTTCATTGCGGTACGACTTCTCCACTTTCTTCACGTAGGGAAGCTTCATCAAGCTGCGGGTCGTTTCTTCCACTTTGCTGGCATGTATATAAAGAACTGCATAATTCATTTTCTTGGATATGTAGTGAAGAGAACCGAACCGCTCCAAGTTTCTGGCGGCTTTCGTGTCGCTGACCCAAACGATTAACCCGCTACGCTCAATCATCATCATGCTTGCTACCTCTTTTCAATAATCCTAGTATGGAGTGATCTCTCTGCATGAAGCCTTCTGACACCATCGTCCGCGTATTCCGCGGAAACATTACCGAAAGCATTCACCGCGTTCATCTCGCGGTCGTAAATACCGGAGGCTCGCTGCTGCACGCAGCAGGCGACCCGAAGCTGCTAACCTTCGCCCGTTCGACGGCGAAGCCGATTCAAGCGCTGCCGGTCATCGAGTCCGGCGCAGCGGACCATTACGGCCTCGGGGATGCCGAAATTGCGTTATGCTGCGCTTCCCACAACGGGGAAGCCGAGCATGTGAGCGCTGCCCAAGGCATTCTGGGCAAGCTCGGGTTTCACCATGCGCACCTGCAGTGCGGTGCGCATGAGCCTTATCACGCGCCTACCGCCCAGGCGATGCGCGAGCGGGGCGAAGCCCCGACGACGCTGCACAACAACTGCTCCGGCAAGCACTCCGGTATGCTGGCGCTGTGCGCCCATCTGGGCGCACAGCCGGAGACATACATGAGCATTCACCATCCCGTGCAGCAGCTCATGCTGGAGGCTGTCTGCGCCATGTCGGGCGTCCCGAAAGCGGACATGGAGCTCGGAGTCGACGGATGCGGCGTGCCGGTATTCGGCATGGAGATCGATCGTCTCGCGTTGGCTTACGCCCGGCTCGGAAGCCCGGAAGCGCTGCCCGAAGCGCGTGCAAACGCTTGCCGGAGAATCGTCGCCGCGGTGCGCCAATACCCTCAATTCCTCGCAGGAAGCGATCGCTTCGACACGCGATTAATCGAGGTCACGAATGGCCGGATCATCGGCAAAATGGGCGCCGAAGGCATATTCGCATTGACCGTTCCAGCGATGAACTTAGGCTTCGTGCTGAAGATCGAAGACGGCAACCAACGTGCGCTGTACCCCGCAGTCGTGGAAGCGCTGAAGCAGTTGGACCTGCTGTCAGCCGCCGAAACCGCCCTGCTGGCTTCCTTTCACACACCAACCGTGCATAACTGGCAAGGAACCGAGGTCGGAATCATCCGCCCCGATTTCCAGTTATAGCGGCGATTAACCGCAATTCCCGCTGCAGCTTCCGCCGGACGAGCAGCCTTTTCCGGTGGGAAGCGGGTTATTGCTCGGCACTTTGATCGTCTCGGATACGGCGTGCGCGATCGTCGTCGACACGGTGAACAAGAGATCGTCCAGCCGCTCCTCCGCTTCCTTGAATCTGCGTACGGCCTCAACCGCATGCAGCTTGTCCTGAATTTCGTTCACGGCAGCCAACGCCTCGTGATAGCTTGGGTGATAATGCCCGAAGCGCTCGCATTCCTCGAAAGCTTCTTTCTTTCTGGCAAAGACCGCCTTCAACTGTTTCACTTCCGCGCTGTTATCCACAACGTTCTTCCAATATAAATAATCTGCCACTTCAGCAGAGGAATTAATCATGTCTCCCATGTCATAGGCCTGCATAAGAACGGCCGACATATCGATTGTTTCTGCATCCATTGTCTGTAACATACCTATGTCCAACATCCTTTCTCTCTAAGAGTGCGTCTAACATCTCTACTATACCACAGTTCCTCGAGAGTTTCTTCCTTTTCTCTTTCCGCTACGCCTCATCGTTAATCCCGGGTAAAATCAGCTTCATTTCCTGCCAGTCTTCGCCGGATAAGGAGATCTCTTGGTAGTCCTCCAAGCCGTCCAGAACCCAGCCCGACCGTTCCTCCCGAAGGCCGCGCGGAATGATAAGGCGGCTCTCGCCTTCCTTGTTCAGCTGCAGACAGCTCTTCCATTCGATCGCCTTGCGGATCATTTCTTTGCGCGTAGAGCCGTGGTACGCTCTGAAATCATGAAGCCAGGCACCCGGGATCGATCCCATATCGGGATACACATCGCTGCGCTCCGGCAATTCCGTCTCCAGCTCATACAGCTGCAGCGTGTCTCGGGTATAGCATATTCCCGGCGTTTGCAAGGCCAAGGCAGGACCGGCCGCGGCGGACGACTCCTCCTCTTTGTTTCTGCGGCTGCCGTTCGGATGGTAGCCCATATGTTCCAAATGCTTGGAGAGCTGGGCAAGCCGATCTTTCGGGACGATGAATTCCGCTGCGCCGATGCGTTCACCTAAGAACGGCCGACACTTCTCGTTCCGGAGCAGCGCGTCTGCAATATCCGCAGACCTGCAGCGCAGCAGCGTCACATCTTCCATCCGCACTTTGCCCGCCTGTTCCCCCCATTGCCGCAGCGTAAGAATCACGGGTTCGGGGACATCGTAATACACATGCTCCTGCAGCAATCGGATGATCTCTTCCGTGTTTCGTCCGTTTTCCCAGGCGCGGTAAAAGCTTTCTTTGGAAATGCGGTACGTACGCATCTGCTCGGACATCTTCAAATCGGCGAACGCTGCGATCTCCCACTCCAAGCTTAACGGTACGTCCGGCGGAAGCAGCACTTCGTAATCCGGTTGTACATAAATCGACGAGGCTCCGGGCTTCTCTTGAGCAATCGAAGTCTTCCCGGCATTCCGCGGCGTAATGAGCCATCGGAACCACACCTTCTCCTCCCGGTCCTTTGCAAGCTCAAGAAACCGGAAAATGGATAAAGGCGCTAAGTATGTTATCATTACCGCTTGATAAATAGACGGATATGCGTTCGTCCCTTCTTTCCGGGAACAGCACTCCCCAACCGAGCGAACGATGCTGTCCGCTTCATACCAAGCGCCGCCCTCCGCTTTCTCCGCCCAAGCGATGGCATGCTGCAGCCAGACCGGCGCCGGAAGGAGCAGCTGGCACCAGATGGTGTAGAGATCGCTTTGCTGCGTAGCGTAATCTTGCCGAAGCCATGCCTTGACCGCCTCTTCATGGAGATAGAGCCGCTCTCCGCTCCCTGTTAAGAAGCCCATCCGGATCGCGAGCTCCAGCATAAGCGCCGTCCCGTCATCATACTGGTCTCTGAACGCATACGCGATTCCTGCGCTGCGCAGCAGGTCCCGCGGGAGGTTCAAATGCCCCGTCAGCTTCAGCAGCTGCTTCTTATGGAGCGTCCCCTTGTTCGTTAACGGCAAAGACGGCTGCTGCGAGCAGGCGACGAGGAAATGGAACAAGAGCTGCGCAAGCCCTCTCGGGTGAGCGCCGGCGCCGGCACCGGCTCTCTCCTGCTCATCATCGGCGGCAGGCGTTAGATGAACACCGCCAAGCAGCTCCTCCAGCTCGCCAGCGTCTCGTTCATCCCTGGAGCGAAGCTTCACGGAAGGAAATAACAGCCCCTGCCAGACGTCGAAAGCATCCTCCGGCAGCGCATACAGCTGTTCCCCCCACGATTTGCGAAATGCGGCAATGACGCCGGCTCTTCGCAAACCGACCAAGCCGACGGCCGCCTGTGCGCCGGCCATCTGAAGGCTCGCCTGCCTCTCGAGCGCATCGGCCGTGAACGATTCACAGCCGAAGACAGACAAGATCAGGCGGAGCGTATTTCTCTCATTCTGGGAGAGCTGGGCAAGCAGATGAATCAAATAGCTGCGGTCCGTCAACAAATCGTCCAGCTGAACACCATCTTTGGTGAAAGCGGCGCACCAAGGCTGGCTCGAAATTTGCTGCTTCATGCTTTCCGGCATCTTCGCCCATATTTGTTCATACCTCATTCAAGTCACCCTCCCGCTCCGCGTCGTTCGAACACCAATGTGTGATCCGGTATGCGTAGCCTTGTTCAACCAGAAACAACTGCCGCTTCATGGCAAAATCCTGCTCCTTCGTATCCTCCGTAATGATCGTATAAAAGACGGCGCTATTGGCACCGCTGCTTTTCGGACGCAGAATGCGCCCTAACCGCTGTGCTTCTTCCTGGCGCGAGCCATAGCTGCCCGACACCTGTATGGCCACCGCGGCATCCGGTAAATCGACAGCGAAGTTGGCCACCTTAGAGACGATGAGAAGCGGCAGCTGCCCCTTCTTGAACTGTGCATACAGCTCTTCGCGCTGCTCGTACGGCATGCCGCCGCTGATCATCGGCGCCCCGGTATGCGCAGCAATCCGCTCCAATTGGTCGATATATTGGCCGATAATTAACGTCTGTTCCCCCGCATGCAGGCGCCGCAGGTGATCGATCACTTCCAGCTTGCCTTCGTTCTCTCCGGCAATGCGGAACTGCTGCCTCGCCCCGGAAGCTCCGTACAGGTCGCGATCGCTCTCCGACAGCGGAACCCGTATTTCCTGGCAAGTTACCTTGGCGATCCAACCCTGCGACTCGAGCTCCTTCCAAGCCATATCGAATTTCTTCGGTCCGACCAGTGAAAATACGTCGTCCTCCCGGCCGTCCTCGCGAATTAAGGTCGCAGTCAAGCCAAGCCTGCGGGTCGCTTGAATGTCGGCGGTAGCCCGGAAGACGGGAGCGGGGAGCAGATGCACCTCATCATAAATGATGAGGCCCCACTCTCTTTCACTGAACAGCCGCATATGCGCGAATTCGTCTTCTTTCTTCCCGCGGTGCGTCAAGATCTGATAAGTCGCTATCGTGATGGGCCGTACCTCCTTGGTCGTGCCGCTATATTCGCCGACTTGGTCTTCGCCAAGCCCTGTTTTACTCAAAATTTCCCGCTTCCACTGCTTTACTGATGTGACATTGGATGTCAGGATCAAGGTGGCGCAGCTGCACTTGGCCATCGCGGCGATGCCGATCACCGTCTTACCGGCTCCGCAAGGAAGCACCAGCACTCCGCTGCCTCCGTTCCCGATGCGGTGAAACGCATCCACAGCGCTCTTCTGGTAGTCCCGCAGCTGAAACGGTTCATCCACCGCTTCTTCATCCCGGAGGCGGATCGGCAGAAACTCGCCGCTCCGGTAAGCGGCCAAATCTTCAACGGGATAACCGAGCTTGGTCAACTCCTGCTTCAGCAATCCGCGCTTAGCCGGTGAAATGGCAATAGCCCGCTCGCCGCGGGTGTCCGTCAAATATTTTTTCAGGGAATCGTAGGCCCGAATCTCATTCAGCACAACCGTATCGTCGCTAACCAGATGCAGTTCGTCGCCGACGTTCCGCATACTCAACATCCCATACCGCCCGGCGTATTTGCGAATCCCGCCTAGTACGGATGGAGGAACACCGAATTTCGCATGGGTCTGCAGACATGCCGTCATTTGCTCGACCGGCATGCCGGCCGCAGCCGCATTCCATAGGGATAGCGGCGTGATCCGGTATGTATGCAGGTGTTCCGGACTTTTGACCAGGTCCGCGAACCGGGATAACATCCCGCGAACGGACTCAAATTCAGGATGATGCGTTTCAAGCAGTATCGACGAATCGCTCTGAACGATCAGCGGACGGGTTGGGTCCATATTCATTGGCGTGCCACCTCCTTTACACTAGTATGAAAGGAAAGGCCTGTATTTAAACCTGCATCAATCGGTTATGCCTTGGGCGAAATGCAAAACGGGCAGCCCGGCGATAACCGCCGGACTGCCCGAATATTATTCTACGCGCACTGCTTTTTCTTGAGCAAGCAGGCACAGTTCTGCCGCTTTGAACGCATGCTCTTGCGTCATGGCGTTCTCCGTCCGGTTGATGCAATCCAGAATCAATTGGCCGAAGAAAGGGAAGCCCACTTGCCCGTGAAGGCTGTAATGCTTCTCGCCCTGCTGATTCACCAGATACAGCTGGTCGCCTTGCGGGTCGCGCGCGATGTCGATGTACTTCCGAAGCTCGATATAGCCTTCGGTTCCAAGAATCAACGTGCGGCCGTCGCCCCAAGTTCCCAAGCCGTCCGGTGTCAACCAGTCCACACGGAAGTAGTTCGTCGCTCCGTTGTCGCCGACCAATGTAGCGTCACCGAAATCTTCCAGCTCCGGATAATCCTTCGCATGGTAATTCGCTACCTTGCTGCTCATAACGGTAGCGTCCTTGCAGCCCGTATAGAACAGAAACTGTTCAATCTGATGAGAACCGATATCGCAGAGAATACCGCCGTATTTCTCTTTCTTGAAGAACCAGTCCGGACGTCCTGCCGCCCCCAAGCGATGCGGCCCAAGTCCGATCACTTGAACGACGCGGCCGATCGCGCCTTCCTCGATCAGCTGCCCCGCGAACACGGCGCTCTCCACGTGCAGACGCTCACTGAAATAGACGGCGTATTTACGGCCTGTCTCCTTTACTTTCGCTTTGGCAGCGGCAAGCTGGTCCAAGGAAGTGAAAGGCGTTTTATCGGTAAAGTAATCTTTCCCATGCTCCATGGCCCGGATGCCAAGCGCTGCGCGTTCGGAAGGAACAGCGGCTGCCGCGATAAGTTTGACTTCCGCATCATCGAAAATTTCTTGTTCCGAAGAGGCCGCCTTCGCTTGCGGGTATTTCGCAAGGAATGCCGCAACCTTCGCCGGATCCTGGTCGTATACCCACTTCAGCTCCGCGCCGGCTTCCAGCAATCCGTTGCACATCCCGTAGATGTGCCCGTGGTCCAGAGCAATCGCCGCGAAAACGAATTCCCCTTTTTGCACCACGATGTTCGGCTTCCCTTTTGGCGCATAATTCATACCATCGCTTTTTTGCATTTCCGAATTCCTCCATCATCCTGCCCATGCCAGTTACAAGGGTCCATTTAGTTATAGCGTCTTATCTTGAAGTCGAAACATCGAAGGTTTGGAAAGTATTTTCTTTATTCACTTTGGAATTTTTGATTTGATCCTGCAAATGCTGCTCGAACAGATCCTCGTCAATCGGCAGATCCACCCAATTGTCAGTCCATGTGGATAACAACATGGCATTGGACAGCATCAATCCTTTGATCCCTTCTTCACCTGGAGCAACAAGCGGCTTGCCGTGCAGAATCGCATCGACGAAGTTTTGCGTAATTCCCATGTGGCCGGTTTCCTTGCCCTCGACCGGGATTTCAATTTTCCAGCATTCCGGTTGCCCGAATCCGCCTTTAAACGTTTCGTTGAACTCCGTCTCGGAAACGCGCAGGCGCCAGAAAGTCAATTTGCCGTCCTCGATGACGACTTTACCGCGATCCCCCGAGATTTCGAAACGGTTCGTTCCCGGAGCTTCCGCTGTGGAAGTTACGAACAGGCCTGTGGCGCCATTCTCATACTCGACGAATGCCGTTACATCGTTCTCCACTTCGATATTGCGGTGTTTACCGAAATAACAGAAGGCGCGAACGCGCTTAGGCATCATATCGATCGTCCACTGCCACAAGTCAAGCTGATGCGGGTCCTGGTTGATCAAAACACCGCCGCCTTCGCCTGCCCATGTTGCGCGCCAGCCGCCGGAATCGTAGTAGCTTTGGGATCTGTACCAGTTCGTAATGATCCAGTTGGTTCTGCGGATTTCGCCGAGCTCTCCGGATTCCACAAGATCTTTCAGCTTTTTATATAAAGGATTCGTACGCTGATTATACATCATACTGAATACTTTGCCGGATGCTTTGCCAGCCTCATTCATTTGACGAACTTGCTTCGTGTATACGCCTGCCGGTTTCTCGCACAATACGTGAAGCCCAGCCTTGAATGCTTTGATCGCTACTTCAGGGTGATCATAGTGAGGAGTCGCAATCAATACGGCGTCAATGACACCTGAATTCAAGAAGGCATCAAGATCGTCGAACAGCTGAATCCCTTCGCCCAGGTTTTCTTTCGCCCATTCCAAACGGTCTGCCCGAAATTCACAAATTGCCGTTAACTGGCCGCCTTTTACTTCGTTGTTCACCAAGTATTTGGCATGTCCGGTTCCCATATTGCCCAAGCCGATAATACCGATTCTAACTTTCTCCATATGTAACCTCACCTTTTTCTTGTCAGATTCACAATTATTGAACACGTTACCAATGTAGCATATTTCATGCTGCGCATCTTGTCGCAGATTGACCACCTTATTGCGAAGTTTGACAGTTGCCAAACTGTGAGCGAAGTAAAGGACCGGCTTCCCGGTCCCGTTCTACTCGCCCAAGGCTGGCCGTTCGATCAGCAGTATCGTGCTGCCCCCAACCTTACTCTGATATTCAATATGCCCTTGAGGAACGTCAATTATTGCAAAGCTGGGAAGGCTTTGACGGACCAACTTTACGCATACGATAAGCTTCGCCAAAATTCAACAAAAGGTTTTGAACTGCTCAAGATACAGGTGCGTCTAAAAAAGTGTTCAAATTCGAACAGACCAACCGGGGGAGCTAAGAAGTATGCAGGAAAGCAATAAGCAAAGGTATTATATGCATGGATTGGATGGAATAAGAGCACTGGCGGTTCTTGCCGTCATCGGCTACCATCTGAACTGGGAGTGGGCATCAGGAGGTTTCTTGGGGGTAAGCGTATTTTTTGTGCTATCTGGCTACCTGATCATGGATATGTTGTTGGAAGAGCGTAGAAAGCACAAAAGAATCCGTTTAGGCCGGTTTTGGATACGCCGAACCCGGCGATTGCTCCCAGCCATGTTGTCGATGATAGCCGCTGCCGCCATCTATCTTGGGATTACGGACTTTCATCGGTTACAGGCCCATCTAGGAGAATTCGGTGCAGCAATAACCTATACAAGCAATTGGTATAACATTTTTCATCAAGTTTCATATTTCGAAAGCTTTGGCCCCCCGTCCCCGTTAGGACATCTTTGGTCACTTGCGATTGAAGAGCAATTCTATCTCGTGTGGCCTCTATTACTCGTCATCTTGAGCAAGCTGATTAACCCAACCCGCGGAAAGCTTCTTTCCATAACGTTGGTTGGCGCTATTCTCTCTTTTATCGCGATGGTCCTGATTTACGAGCCGGGCACTGACCCCAGCCGGGTATATTTGGGGACAGACACAAGAGCATTCGGTCTCTTGATCGGTGTGTCTCTCGCCATCCTATTCCCAAGCGCTGGAATTGCTTCATTGAAGAAACGGAATCAAATATGGATAGACCTAACTGGCACAATTGGACTGATGGCCCTCATTTATATGTTTATTTGGGTAGAAGAATATGATCGATCGCTATACTACGGCGGCATGCTGCTGATTTCAATTATATCTGCCTTCGTCATTATGGCAGCAGCCCGGCCAACTGGCGTCGTGAGCAAAATATTGAGATTCAGACCTTTGCTCTGGATCGGCAGACGGTCTTATTCCATCTATCTTTGGCACTTTCCGGTGATTCTTTTAACGAATCCTGTTGATCCTAATACGCCTAGTAACTATACGCTCCAATTTCTACAATTGACGCTTAGTATTTTGCTTGCTGCGATGTCCTATTCGCTAATCGAAACTCCTTTCAGAAGCGGGAACTGGCGCATATGGACCCAATGGTTTCGACATCCCTGGGCTAGATTAGCGCTACTCGTTCTCATGCTTATCTGCGCCTCCATTACATACACGAGGTTTACAACGGAGGAAGCCGCTCTATCCAAAGAATCGGCAATTTCCGTCGAGACGACAACGCTCGCCTCTGCCAAAAAGCCAGAGAACATCAGCCCTGCCGTTAGTTCGCCCGAAGCTACTATTTCACAAACGGCTCATTTCGCCAATAAAGTTACCACCCATAATCCTATAGCACAACCTGACTTGAATGCACCAAGTCCGACACCACCCCCTGAAGCTAAGCGTTCCGCCGCCTCGACAAGTCCCGTCCCAACGTCTACGCCGGGTGTTACGCTGCCGCCGGATTCGACAAGTGCTGTCCAGACAGCTGATCCAAAGGTAATACAACCGGCTGAGTCCGAGAATGAGAATGCTCCAGGTGGTGGTGCTTCAAAAGATGTCAATCTCACCAATAATGAGAAAACAATAGCCACATCGAAAACATCATCGGAGAGCAAATTAGGAACGCTAAATCCAACTGTGACAGCGATCGGCGATTCGGTTATGCTTGGTGCTGCAACCGTACTGGAAAAAAAGATTGCCGGGATATTCGTAGACGGGAAATTGGGCAGACAAATGTCTCAAGCTGCCGATTTGGTTGAAGAAATCAAAACCAATAAGAAACTTGGCGGCGTTGTCGTCATTCACCTCGGAACGAACGGATCCTTTACGTCCAGTCAGTTGGAACAACTGATTGCGGCAATCGGAGAGAAGCGAAATATCATTCTGATCAATACGCGCGTTCCCCGCAAATGGCAAAGTGCAGTAAACAACATGTTGGTTGAAGCAAGCAAAACATATCCGAATGTCAAACTCGTTGATTGGTATTCTTACAGTGAGAAGCAATCGGAATGGTTTGCGAATGATGGCGTTCATTTAACAACCAAGGGGGCCGAGGCTTACTCCGAGCTTATTATGAATGCTGTCTCGTCCAAAAAGTAGAGAACGTCAAAACAGCCCGTTGATCATGTCAACGGGCTGTTTGCTATAAGGCTGGCTCAAGAGCTCCTTAGTACGGAACCCTAGCTGACGCCGACCGGCGTTCTGTCCGACGATATCTTACTCAAGGCTTCCCCGGCTTCGTCCTCAAAGCTGCCGCGCACCGCCAAGTCGCCGATTGCGACAATGCCGACGAGCTCGCCGTTCTCAACGACCGGCAATCGACGGATCTGTTCTTTCGCCATGATTTTAGCCGCTTCTTCAATCGAAGTGTTCGGATCAATGGTGGCAATGTCCTTCGTAATCACCTGATCCACTGCCGTTGAACCCGAGTGCTTCTCCGCATAGCCGCGGACGACGAGGTCACGGTCGGTTACAACCCCGATGAGCTTCTTGCCCTCAACCACAGCCACGAAGCCGATGTCGTGCTGTTTCATTTTGACCGCGATCTCGTAGACGTTATCCTGCAGCGTGACAGTCACACAATCTTTGCTCATGATGTCTCTAACCGTTTTGCCTGCCATGTCCATAATCCCTCCTTGAAGTTGTGTTACAGGGTTAGCATTCTCCATTGGAGGGACGGCATTCATTCCATATAATCCAAAGCCATACCGAGCAGCAATCTCGCGGCATTCAACATCGAACGTTCATCGATATCGAATTTGGGATGGTGATGAGGATAAATAATACCCGCTTCCTCATTGCCGGCGCCAACGAACATATAGCAGCCCGGACGATGATGCAAATAATAAGCGAAGTCCTCTCCGGCCATAATAAGCGGAGATTCATGGGTTGCTTCCGCGCCGAACAAGGCAGTGCCTACTTTGAAAAAGCGCTCGGCTTCATGGGCGTCGTTCACGACAGTGGGATAGCCCAGCTTATAATCCAATTGGTACGAAGCCCCGTACATCTCGCATGTAGCTTGTACAATGCGTTCGAACCGCTGCTTCACATCCTGCCGCAATTCGGCGTTGAACGTTCGGACCGTGCCGTTCAACACGCTCGTCTCTGCTATGACATTAAAGCTGGAGCCTGCGTGGAAGGAACCGACGCTTACGACGCACGGCTCAATCGGATCTACTTGCCTGCTCACGATGGACTGCAGATTGACAACCAATTGCGAAGCGACATAAATGCTGTCAACGGTTTGGTGGGGCAAGCCGCCGTGACCGCCTTTACCTTGGATCTGAATCGAGAACTCGTCCGGAGCGGCCATGAAAGGACCTGGTCTGCCATACACATGGCCAACCGGGAACGGCGTCCACAGGTGTACGCCAAACACAGCGTCGACACCTTCCAGAGCCCCGTTCTGAATCATGGCATCCGCGCCGCCCGGAGTGATTTCTTCGGCATGTTGGAAGAGAAACACCAAATTCCCTTTCAGCTTGGTCCGGTGCCGGCTTGCCACCTTGGCAATGCCCAGCAGTGTCGATGTGTGGGCGTCATGCCCGCAAGCATGCATAATGCCTGCGGTCTTGGACGCATAGGCGCAATTCTTCTCATCCTGGATCGGCAGAGCGTCCATGTCGGCCCGGAGCGCAACCGTAGGTCCGTCACCGCTGCCGCGCAGCAGCCCTACGACACCGTTGCCGCCTACGCCCGTGCGAACTTCAATATTCCAACTGCGCAAATGATTCGCGACGAATTCAGCCGTCCGGTATTCGTGAAAGGAGAGCTCGGGGTTCTGGTGCAAGTAGCGCCTCCAGGCGACCATCTCTTCATAAATGGCTTGCAAGTCCGTTTGAATTTCGTTCATATGGTAAATCCTCCGCCCGTTGTTGGTTCTTGCTTTGGTTATTGAACCTATTCTACCAAATTAATGCTGCCGTTTCATCTCCAAAGTGCCATCAAATATTAGAAATTAGAAGTCCTTCTCGACTTGCACAACTTTTGGAAACATACTATCATGAATAAAGAATGCATACGTACAATATGGAGGCGTTATAAGTGATTATTGAAGCAACTGGCTTAAAAGGCTTGAAAAGCGATCTGGCTCATCTGGATGAAGTAACGACGAAACTCGGTTTTGTTCGTTGGCAATGGGAATACACTCGTGCTACTTATGATTTCAAAATGGAAGATAAAGCAAGCAAATCCGTCTACTTCTTGCGTGTCAACACACGTGTCGAAAGCGGCAAACTGGAATCTCCTTATGCGATTTTGTTTGTAGAAGATGCTTACATAGGAAGAGAAACATTCCCGCACGGGTTGGATTACAATTCCCCTGTTCCGGATGCTGTCATGAAACTATCCAAACAAAAACTAGATCAATTGAAGCAAGCGTTAGCCGAATAGGCGAGGATACAGCATGAATCCACCTCGAAGAGGAACGCCGGATTTTCTGCTGCTTCTACTAACCTTTGCACTTGTTTGCTTCGGACTCGCTATGGTTTTCAGCGCAAGTTCAATGACAAGCGCCTATTACGGAGATCCGTGGGCCTTCACGAAAAAGCAGCTCATCGCGGTGTTCATTGGAACGGTCGGCATGTTCTTTTGCATGAACCTCCATTACACGAAGCTGAAGAAGCTCGTGATTCCTGCTTTCTTCCTTGTCGTGCTTGGTTTGATCTTCGTTATTTTTACGAGCGAAGCGAACGGAGCATCCAGCTGGTTCACACTTGGCAAATTCGGCATCCAGCCAACGGAATTTGCCAAGCTGATCGTGATTCTCTATCTGGCTTCCCTCATCAGCAACAAAGATGAGAAGTTTCGCAATTTCAAAAAGGGACTGCTTCCCGCTTTGATCATTGTCGGCTTCGTATGCTTCTTGATCATGCTCCAGCCGGACTTAGGCTCCTGCATGATTCTATTCGTTTGCTCCGCCATCGTCATTATGGTCGGAGGCTCGAATCTGAAGCACATCTTCCTGCTGGGGACAAGCCTAATTACGCTGGCCGCCGTCGGACTGTCCCTTTATATGTTAAAGGGCGGATCGGACAGCACGAACTACCGGATTAACCGGCTGACCTCGTTCATGGATCCTTTCTCGGACCCGCAAGGCTCGGGGCACCAGGTGGTGCAATCGCTGTATGCGTTCGGGCACGGCGGCTTGACCGGCGCAGGCTTCGGACAAGGCATTCAGAAGCTGCATTACTTGCCTGAAGCGCACAACGACTTCATTTTCGCCATTATCGGCGAGGAGTTAGGCTTCATCGGAAGTTCCCTATTCATTCTGGTCTTTATTTTCTTCATCTGGCGGGGAATTCTGATCGCGGTGCGCTGCCCCGATATGTTCGGTATGCTCTCCGGCGTCGGCATCATGGTGATGTTCGCTTTCCAGGCGTTCATTAACATCGGCGGTGTTACAGGGACGATCCCGCTTACCGGGGTAACCCTGCCCTTCATATCGGCCGGCGGTTCCTCCATGATGGTATCGCTTATCAGCATGGGCGTCATCCTCAGCATATCGCGGGAGCAATCGCAGAAAGAAGCGCCTCCTGCCAAAAAAAGACCCTAATCGACTTCGCATTCGATTGGGTCTTTTTTTTATTTGACGCGATGAGGATCGTCCACTTCGGTGTTGTTGTCTTCTTTGAAGGCAACGCCTTCCACCTTCACATTCACTTCGACCACCGTTAATCCGGTCATATTCTCAACGGCTTCCCGCACGTTCTCCTGGAGATCCCTGCAAACGTCCTGAATGCGTGAACCGTAGTTTACGATGACGCGCAGATCGATCGCCGCTTCGACTTGACCCACCTCGACGGAGACGCCGCGCTGTACGTTCTTACCGCTCAGACGCTTCGCCAAGCCTTCGGAGATGCCGCCGGACATACCGGCGATGCCAGGTGTTTCCAGAGCTGCAAGACCTGCTATGGTGGATACAACATCATCAGAAATACGAATTAAGCCGGTTTGATTGTCTTCAGCCATATGTATCAACTCCTAACGTAGGATCATTGAACGGGGCCCCAAAGCCTCTCCGCTCAGGTATAAATCTATTGTAATAAGTTCAATACATGAAAGCAAGAAATGCCCAAATCGAATTTACTTTAAAAGCCAAACTGGGTATAGTAAGAAGAAGTTAAAAGGTTTCCATACTTTAGGAGTCGGAGGGTGTACATTGAAGGGTAAATTGTTTTACGCAGGTTTAATCATTTCTTTTGTGGCAACGGCCATTGCGCATTACATGCATGTGAACACGACCTGGCAATTCGTCATTGCCTGTATCGCGATTATATTTGTTGCCGGCTTCTTGGGCAAAGCGACGGAAAGCGTAGCTCATTATGCAGGCGAGCGTGTAGGCGGCTTCCTGAACGCCACGTTCGGCAACGCAGCCGAGCTCATCATCGCCTTCTTCCTGGTGAAGGACGGCTTGTATGACATCGTCAAAGCCAGCCTTACCGGCGCGATCATCGGGAACCTGCTGCTTGTGCTGGGACTCAGTATTTTTGCAGGCGGACTGAAGTTCAAGGAGCAGTCATTCAATGTGAAGCTCGCTTCCCATAACTCTTCCCTGATGATTCTCGGTGTCGTTGCGCTCTTCATTCCCGCTATCTTCACCGGGGGTTTGACGACCAAAGAAACTTCGAGCATGAGCATGATCGTCGCCATTCTGCTCATAGCCGCCTACATCCTATGGCTGATCTTCTCCATGATTACGCACAAAAGCATTCTGTCCGATGAAGCCATCGAACACGGGGAAGCGGCCTGGTCCAAAACGACTTCGATTCTGTTCTTGGTGCTGGCTACGGTGATGGTGGCTTTTACGAGCGAATGGCTGGTCGGCACCTTAGAGGAAGTCACGCATAAGTTCGGATTCTCCGAGCTGTTCGTCGGGGCCTTCCTTGTGGCGATCATCGGCAACGCGGCCGAACACAGCGCTGCCGTCATGATGGCCATGAAGAACAAAATGGGCGCTGCCGTCGAGATCGCCATCGGAAGCTCCCTGCAAATCGCGCTGTTCGTAGCTCCCGTGCTGGTCATTGCCAGCTTCTTCATCAGCGGCACGCCGATGAACATCGTCTTCACTACATACGAGCTCGCCGCAATCGGGGTTGCCGTCTTTATAACGAAGTCCATTACGCAGGACGGTTCGACGAATTGGTACGAAGGACTGCTGCTGCTCGTCGTCTACATCATCCTGGGCGTCGTGTTCTTCCTCGTCTAGCGTTTCAATCCACAAAAAAAAGTAACCCAGCGATGGGTTACTTTTTGTTATTAAGCGCTTCATATAGCTGAGCAAGATTACGTTCAAGCTTGCTGAGGATTTGTTTGCCCGGCAGCTCGGAGATGAGCCCCGCCCGAATGGCAAAATCAATCTCTCTAGACAGACCGTACATTTGCGTATCTAGAACTTCTTCATACAGCGGGCATTGACGCGTCGTCAAGTTTTCCATCTGTACTTCGATCAGCTTCTCGATTTTATCTGCATCTTCTTGAAGAAGATTTAGCGCCTTTTGATTCATGTCCAGCAATAGATCAGATGAAGACATTCCACTTCCCCCTATACGCATAGTCATCCGTCCTTATATGATCTATATTAAGCGAAATTGCGCCAATATACAAGAGAAGGTACCCTCAGAGATTCTGAGAGTACCTTCATCCGGAGGTTGGACTAGTCTTCTACAACGTTAACCCCGAGTTCGTGTTTAGCAAAAACTTCAGCCATTGCGATTTTCGCTTCTTGTGCATCCGGCCCATGAACGTGCAAATCATATGTACTTGAGCTCAAAAGCGTTGTGAACAAGCCTAAGATACTCTTCACGTCGATATACTTATTATCGTATTGGAGAACGATGGATGATCTAAATTTATTAGCTGTTTGTGAAATTTCAACAATTGCTGCATTGTTAGCACTTGGCATATTTCATTCCTCCATTTATTTGCATATGAGTTAGTCGCCTTGCTTTCTATATGATAACTTGGATAGGTGATAAAGCGCAACTAGAAAATTTCCTTCATTCTCCAATAAGAGAGCGCTTTATTTGGTCTTTGGCGCCAGCGCCCGCTTTACCCCGTTTCCAATGAAAATCAACACGATCAAAATGCCCAAGAGGATGAGCAGCCGCCCTTTGTACTTATGGAAATGAAACAAATCATGGGCGATCAATGACTCCAGGAACACAATCGGCAGTTTCCCCAGCACCGTTCCCCACAGGAAATGCGTAAACCTGATTCTCGTCAGCCCTGCAGCGAAATTAATCGCCGAAGAAGGCAATACCGGAATGAGCCTGCCTAACAGCACATACAGGAATCCCCGGCGTTCCATCCGGCGGCTGAACTGCGTAACGAGCGGGAATCGTTCCAGCTTCTTCTCGACCCAGGCATGTCCGTAATAACGGGCGAAATAAAACGAAGCGACGGCTCCCAGAACGGACATCACATAATTCACGAGAAATCCAACCTCTATCCCGAAAATGGCGACATTCGTTCCTGCGACAAGAACAAACGGGATAAAAGGAAAAAACGTTTGGCCGAAAATTAAGGCCATCCCGATGATTTTACCTGTCCAACCCAGATCCCTCAAGTGATCAGCCAGTTGACGCATATTGCTGTGAGCCAGCTTAATGCCGATAGGGTTATAGAAGAAGAAATAAATCAACCCAGCAAGTAAAACAAGAACACATAAAATTGAGAGAATCCGCTTTTTTCTGACCACTGACAAATTTCGACCATCCTTCCCTTAACCCAACTATTGTAACATGTTACCGTTAGTACAGGAAGAGAAAAGTAGCACGAACCTGCATCTAGCATGCCCTCTTTCCTCCGAAATATGAAAAATAAAAACCACCTGCCTGCCGGCAAATGGTTATATGCGTTATTAACCGACCTGAATCTGGTTACGGCCATTATTCTTCGCTTGATATAGCGCCATATCGGCGCGGTAGAACAAGGATTCTACGCTGATCTTGTCCTCTTCCCAATTCCAATCGGAGACACCGCAGGAGACCGTCACATGCGGGTCGGTCTCTTCCATCACCCGCGTGCGAATCCGTTCGGCAATGCGAATGGTCTGATCCTTGGCGACTTGAGGCAAGTACACGGCTAACTCCTCTCCGCCCCATCTCGCCGCGATATCGCTGTCCCGAATGCTGGTCTTAATAATCTGGGAGACCTGAATCAAGATTTCATCACCGATCTGATGGCCGTGCGTATCGTTGATCCGTTTGAAATTATCGATATCCACCACAATCAGGGAGCCGCAGAAATCTTTCTTCTGCAGGGCATTAGCCTGTTCATCCAAGTAATGGCGGGCATACAGCCCCGTCAAATTATCCGTAATAACCATGCGCTTCACTTCCGCATGCAGCGACGCATTCGTCATGGCCAGACCGATATGCCCGGAAAGCACCTGCAGCAGCTTGTAATTATCGTAGGAGAAGAAATTCGGCTTGCTGTGGACGACGAGGATGACACCTTGCACCTCTCCGTTCACCAGAATCGGCGAACCGATCAAGGATCTCGAATTCGTCAGCTGCATCAGCCTGGACTTCACTTTGTTGTTCGACCAATAATCCGAGATGATAACCGGTTCTTTCGTACGGTAGATCAGACCGGAAAAGCCTTGATCCATAGCGAAGGACTCATGAATAATAGCCGGCAAATTCGTCGCTTGAACGATCAGCTTGTCCTTCTGATCTTTGTTCGTTTGCAGAATGCAGCTGTAATCGGCACCGAAAATGTGTAACAGCTCCGCAGAGGCCGAGCTGAAAATTTCGTTCAACCTGAGGCTCTGATTCAGCTGCTTCGTAATCTCGTTAATTAAACGCAGCTCGTTGATCATCAGATTGGATTGCTCGTACAGCTTCGCATTCTCGAAGGCTGAGCCGGCCGTATCCGCAAGCAAAGAGATGAATTGCAGATCGGAAGCATGGATCAGATCGTGCTCGAATTGCATGTAGAGCACGCCGTAAACGCCTTGTTTGCCCGATAACGGAGCGGCTACCTTGCCCGTGCTGGGACCTTCGCTGCCGGGTGTCGGCTCGAAGATCACGGTGCTTTCCATAAAAGCCCGGGTACAGATATCGTTCTCAATACTCTGAAAATTCAACGGCTTCACGGACAAATTCGTCGAGTCATTATCTTGTGACAGCAGCAAATCCACCTGCATAAGCGGGTATACCCGGTATAAGCATTCGATGGCTTCCGTCAAAACGGAATCGACGTCAATCTTCGCATGAAGCTTCTTGGAAGCTTCGAACAAAATATCGTGCTTCTTGAAATCCAGCTCGCGCTGTTGATGCTGGAGCAGCAGCAGATCGTATCTGCGGCGGTCTTCAATGCTCTGCACACAGCTGTGAAACGAAATGGATAATGTATATAATAATTGAGCGAGCTCATCTATATCATCGTGCAATTGGGAAAATAGTCCCAAAAAAGCGATTGGCTTTCCATGCGGATTCAGGATCGGTATGGCCGCTCCCTGCGTTGTCAGCAGCTGGGAGGATCCCATTTGCGCGCCGGACATCGTCTGCAGGCTCCGCATCTCAGCGCTGCGGGCAATCGGATTATCCAATCGGTCCGTGAAGCTCCATGATGTACCCGTTTGCAATAAATCGTCCAAGAACGGGGTATCATGCGAGCAGGCATTCATCACGCGGAGATCGCTGCCTGCGCTTAAGAACGCGGTTCGCGGCGGAAGCATGGCTTGTCCGAACTCATAGATCCAATACTCGAAGGCGTCTTGAAGCGCTTGATGGCAATGCCATTCTTCATAGGAAAAGTTGCTAGAAAGAACAAGTCCTTGCCGAATAAATGCTTCGAAGTGCTCTGCCGGGCTATGCTGTTTCATACTACGAAGTGATTCACTCATAGGCTCTCCTCACTACCAAACGTAGTCCTATTGATCCAGTACAAAATGTATACTTCGTAATCATACTATTTTTCTGCCCGCATTGCACGACATTTTCAATTCCAGACGATGGATTCAGACTTGACACTTGCCGTCGTTTTTAATAAAATAAGAAGTCGAGTAACACCAAGATTACGGTGAATGCCATTTGTGATCACCCTCACTGCTTTTGCTCCTGCCAAGACAGCGGCTGAACTACTCTTGACAGGGAATTACACATGATGATTCGTTAGCAAAATCAGGCACTTGTCTTCACCCTGACATCTAGATGCTTTCTACTAAACTATTTGTAAAAAGAAGGAGTTTTTCCTAAATGTCACGTTATACAGGACCTAAGTTCAAATTAAGCCGCCGCGTAGGTATTTCCTTGAGCGGTAACGGCAAAGACATGAAACGCCCATTCCCTCCAGGTCAACACGGCCCAGGACAACGCAAAAAAATGAGCGGCTATGGCGTTCAATTAAACGAAAAACAAAAACTTCGCCACATGTACGGTTTGAACGAGAAGCAATTCCGCAACTTGTTCGACAAAGCTTCCAAATTGAAAGGTATTGCCGGTGAAAACTTCATGGTTCTGCTTGAGAGCCGTTTGGACAACCTGGTTTACCGTCTTGGTCTTTCCAACTCCCGTGCAGGCGCACGTCAACTTGTTTCCCACGGTCACGTGACTGTGAACGGCAAGAAAGTGGATATCGCTTCCTACATCGTTTCCACTGGCGACGTGATTGCACTTCGCGAAAGAAGCAAAGGTCTTTCCGCAGTGAAAGAAGCTCTTGCTAACCGTAACCACCTGCCAGCTTACCTGGAGTTCAACGATGCAGCTGTAGAAGGCAAATACATCCGTTTGCCAGAGCGCGCTGAGCTTCCACAAGAAATTGACGAGAAACAAATCGTCGAGTTCTACAGCCGTTAATAAAAGCAAACCCCTTAGGGATTTCCCTGAGGGGTTTATTTTTTTGTATCTATTTGAATTGCGCCAGGTAATAGTTCTTTTTGCCGCGGCGAATGACGAGATACGTCTCCCCCAGCCTGCCTAGATCTTGGGCTGCCGCTTCAAGCGACGTTACCTTGACGCCGTTGACGGTCACCGCGCCGCTCTCGATATCTTGACGGGCTTGACGCTTGGATGGCGCTGCACCGACGGCAATAAGCAGATCCACCAATGCGATATCCTCCTGCTCAATCACCGAGGAAGGCACATCTTTGAAAGCTTCCTCGATCTCTTGACGGGACAGCTCCTGAATATTACCGCTGAACAGGGCGGCCGTAATGTTCAGCGCGCTCTCCAGCGCCTCACCGCCGTGCACCAGCTTCGTCACTTCACGGGCAAGCAGCTTCTGCGCTTCCCGCTTCTCCGGCTGTGTCTGCACTTCAGTTTCCAGACGCTCGATCTCTTCATGGCTGATGAAGGTGAAATACTTCAAGAAACGAATAACGTCGGCATCCGCCGTACCCAACCAGAACTGGTAGAACTGATAAGGGGACGTTTTGTTCGCATCGAGCCAGATCGCTCCGCCTTCCGTTTTGCCGAACTTTTGCCCGTCGCTTTTGGTAACGAGAGGCAGCGTGACGCCGTAAGCCCGGTTCTCGGTCGTCTTGCCGATGAGCTCTAGACCGGCGGTAATATTGCCCCATTGATCGCTTCCACCAATTTGCAGAGAGCAATTCTTCGTTTCATTCAGCTTCAAGAAATCGTACGATTGCAGAATCATATAGCTGAATTCTGTGAACGATATTCCTTTGGAAATCCGGGAATCCACCGAATCTTTGGCGAGCATGTAGTTCACTGTGAAGTTTTTGCCTACATCGCGCAGGAATTCGATCACATTGAGCGAGCCGAGCCAATCGTAGTTATTCACCAGCTCTGCGCTGTTGTCGAGCTCCGGCGAGAAGTCCAGGAAGCGCGATAGCTGCTCTTTGATGCTTTGCGACCAAGCTTGCACCGTCTCTGGACCGTTCAGCGTTCGCTCGTTCGCTTTGCCGCTCGGATCGCCAATCAGACCTGTGCCGCCCCCAACGAGCGCCAGCGGAATATGTCCGGCCTGTTGAAACCGTCTCAGCGTCAATATAGGCAGCAAGCTGCCGATATGCAGGCTGTCCGCCGTCGGATCGAACCCGCAGTACAGCACGACCCGCTCTTCGCTAAGCTTCTTGTCTAAACCTTCGCGGTCCGTAATTTGATGCAGCAAGCCGCGAAACTCCAAATCTTTCAAAATCGACATGTCCATCCATCTCCTTGTCTCGTGTAAACGCAAAAAAGCCTTTCATCCACAAGGGACGAGAAGACTTGACTCGCGGTACCACCCTAATTAAAACAGCAGTTACGTACCTCTATATCCGAAGATCGGATCTGTACGGCTGACTATTTTCACTCTGTGGCCTATAACGGGGCTTAACCGGTAAATACTACTAATGCAGCTCGTTCGGCTGCAAATTCCCACTTACTGCTCCTGACCGTAATTCACTAACCTGCAGGTACCGGTTCGCACCTTCCACCGGCTCTCTGAAAGCATCCGCAAGCTACCTACTGCTGATCCATCTCCGCATTTGATTCCATATATATCACAAATTTCTGCGAATTGTCAAACGGTGCAAGCACGGATTCTTCGTTCATCATTACCGCAGGAAGGGCAATTATGGTATACTATTAGCGTTCATGTAAGGAGGATATCTGAACTTATGCGCAATTTTTTCGCTAAATGGAATCGCCCATGGGTGAGAACAACACTCAAAGTAACATGGATTACGCTAAAATGGACGCTGATTTCCGCATTTCTGGCAGGTCTTGTAGGTGGATTCGCCGCATTCGGATATGTCAGCGCTCTCGTCAAGAAAGACCCGGTTCGCAGTGAAGAAGAGATTCGCCAGCAGATGCAGGAAAATGCCATCACCGGATTCGCTTACTTCAATGACGATACGGTCATTGGACAATTAAGAACCGAAGAAGACAGGCGTCTTGCCCAGCTCGATGACATCCCGCAAGTGCTGTTGGATGCCGTTCTGTCGATTGAAGACAAGGACTTCAACAAACATCACGGGATCGATTTCCGCGGATTATACCGCGCAGTCACGCAGAAGCTGCTGAACGAAGAAGTTCAAACCGGCGGAAGCACGATTACCCAACAGCTGGCCAGACGGGTATTCCTGACCCTCGACCGCGATGACGGCCGCAAGGCAAGAGAATTGCTGCTTGCACTCCGAATGGAGCGGCTCATGTCGAAGGATGAAATTTTGCTCGCTTATCTCAACAAAATTCCTTACGGCAACGGCGCGACAGGCTACAACCTGTACGGCATCAAAGCCGCAGCCAAAGGGCTGTTCGATATTGACGATCTGAGCAAATTGAATGTTGCCCAAGCCGCCTATCTGGCCGGTCTGCCGCAATCCCCTTCGCAATATTCGGCCTTTACAAGCAAGCCGGCGTTCGATGAGGAAGGCTTCAAGAAAGCCGTCACCCGTCAGCAGCTCGTACTGAAGCGAATGTTGGAAGAACAAAAAATAACGAATGAACAATATCAAGATGCACTCAAATTCGATCTAAAAGCGTCGATGCCGCCTGCCGCTCAGAAGGCCTACACGACTTACCCGTATTTGATGATCGAAACGGAGAAAGAAGCCGCTGAAATTTTACTCAAAATTCAGAAGCCCGAACTTGATCCGGTGAAGAATCAAGCCGCATATAACGAAGCTTTGAAAAGTATACATACGCAGCTTCTGCGCGGCGGGTACCAGATCTATACGACGATCGACAAGACGATCTACGATTCCATGCACGAAATTTCGAACAACGACAAGAATTTCGCACCGGACGATCCGAAGAAAGGGATCGAACAGGTCGGAGCGATCATGATCGATTCCAAGACCGGCGCTATCAAAGGCATGATCGAAGGCCGCGACTTCTTCAAGGAGCAGCTGAACCATGCGACGCAAGCGTACAGACAGCCGGGCTCGACCATGAAGCCGATCGCCGCCTACATTCCGGCTCTTGAGAAAGGCGCCATTCAGCCGGCAAGCATCGTGGACGATATCCCGATCATTTTGAAAGACGGCGTCAAAGGCTTCCACCTGCCGGAGAACTGGGATCACAAGTTCCATGGCTTGATGACCGCGCGAAAAGCTTTGAACCAGTCCTACAATATTCCTGCCATTGATATCTTCTTGAATAAGGTGGGAATCAACGATGCTTGGGATTTCGCCAAACAGCTCGGCATCACATCGATTCAGAAAGAAGATTACTACGCACAAACAGGGGTTATCGGCGGGTTAAGCCGCGGTACGTCCGTCAGAGAGCTGACCGGAGCGTATGCAGCCATCCCGAACAAGGGCGTGTTTAACGAAACCTTCATGATTCGCGAAATTAAAGACTCGAACGGCCAGACGATCTATGCCCACGATCAGAAGCCGACCCAGGTCTTCTCGCCGCAAAGCGCCTATCTGATTACCGATATGATGAAAACGGTCATCAGCCAAGGTACGGCCACGGATCTGATGAAGAAATACAAATCATACGGCAAGATCGAGATTTCCGGCAAAACCGGTTCCACGCAGGATGATGCGGATGCCTGGTTCATGGGCTTCAGTCCTGACATTACGGTCGGCGTCTGGATCGGCTACGATCAGCCGATTAACAAGCTATCGTCCAAGACGCTGCAAACGAACCATGCCAAAGATATTTGGGCTTTGATCATGAACAAGACCATTGAGCAGAAGCCGGAGCTTTTCCCTGCCAAAACGTTCACGAAGCCGGATGGAATCGTCTCCGCCACCGTCTCCAGCTTGTCCGGCAAGCTGCCGAGCGAGCTGACGGCAAGCTCCAACCTGCAAGTGACCGATATCTTCAACAAGAAGTATGTGCCGACGGAAGTCGACAACGTGTTGGTCCCTATGAAAATCAGTTCTTATAACGGATTGAATTACATCGCGCAGGATGGCACGCCGGCGGATTTCGTCCAAGAGAAAACGGTCATCAAACGTCAGAAGTCGATCTCCCAGCTGCTCAAAGAAATTCAGGATGCGATGAGCAAGCTTCCGGAGAAGAGCCGCAAGCCGATCGACAACTACAAGCCGACGGACTATGACGACGATGCGCCGTCCGAAATGGACCCGCGGGCTGACGACGGCAAAGAGCCGGCGGCACCTACGAACGTCGCCGTCTCGAAGAACGGCGAGCACGTGACGATCACCTTCCAGCCAAGCAGCGGCGCGGATCTCGTCGGTTACCGCATCTATCGTTCCGACAATCGCGGCAAGTTCCAGCTGATGGGCGGCAAGGTCGTCCTGGCAGGTGACGAAGCGAAATTCAACGATACGATTCCAGCCGCAAGCTTGATGGGCTACTATGTAACCGCCGTCGACGTAGCCGGCAAAGAATCGGCACCAAGCCGTTCCTCCTACACAGACGGCAGCTCGCTAGACTCCTTGTTCGTCCCTTCCGGCGAAGGCACACCGGTACCGGAATCGACGAAGGAGCCTGCCGGACCGTCAGAGTCTCCGGGCACGGCAGCCAAGGACGCTCCGGCCGCGCCAACCGGCCTCAAAGCCAAAGCGGATGGCGCAGGCATTACGCTCACTTGGAAAGCGAATGCGTCCAAAGATAAAGTCAAGAAATACAATGTCTACTATAGCAGCAAAGAGAAAGGCACCTATACGAAGCTCGGTACCGTCGACAACGCGGCAGAGTTCCATTACTACGCAGCGGCCTACAACGGTTACTACAAGGTAACGGCTGTCAACGATTCCGGCGAGTCCAAACCTTCTGCGGCTATTGCTTATAACGATTAAAAAAAGAACCTAGCGGTGTTCGCACCGCTAGGTTCTTCTCATTAATCTTCAATTGTCGATAAATCGCCTGTCGGCAAATTGAGCTCCCAAGCCTTAAGCACGCGGCGCATGATTTTGCCGCTGCGCGTTTTGGGCAGCTTGTCTTTGAATTCAATTTCGCGCGGCGCCGCATGCGCGGACAGCCCTTCTTTGACAAACTTGGAAATGTCGGCCTTCAATTCGTCCGATGGCGTGAACCCTTCACGCAAGGCGATGAATGCTTTGATAATCTCGCCGCGCATCGGATCCGGCTTCCCGATGACGCCTGCTTCCGCCACTGCCGGGTGCTCAACCAGCTTGCTCTCCACCTCGAAAGGGCCGACCCGCTCGCCTGCGGTGTTAATGACGTCATCCACGCGCCCCTGGAACCAGAAGTAGCCTTCTTCGTCCATGTAAGCCGAGTCGCCGGATACATACCAGCCGGTCAAACGGAAGTACTCTTCATATTTGGCAGGATTGTTCCAAATTTTGCGCATCATGGATGGCCAAGGCGTCTTAATGGCCAAGTTGCCCATCCGGTTCGGAGGCAGCACATTGCCCGCATCGTCGATGATGGCAGCTTCCACGCCCGGAATCGGACGGCCCATGGATCCCGGTTTGATCGTCATGGAAGGATAGTTACAGATCAGCTGTCCGCCCGTTTCCGTCATCCACCAAGTATCATGGATACGCTGGTTGTACACTTTAAGTCCCCAACGAACAACTTCCGGATTCAACGGCTCGCCTACGCTGAGCACATGGCGCAGCGAAGACAGGTCATAACCGGCAACCACATCGTCACCGGCGCCCATCAGCATACGGAACGCAGTCGGTGCGCTGTACCATACGGTTACTTTGTATTTCTGCAGCGTATTGTACCAATCTTGCGGACTGAAGCGCCCTCCGCGGATGACATTCGTCGCTCCGTTCAGCCACGGGGCGAAGATGCCGTAAGAGGTACCCGTTACCCAACCCGGGTCTGCCGTACACCAATAAATATCGTCCTCTTGCAGATCCAGTACAATTTTGCCTGTATAGTAATGCTGCAGCATCGCGTTCTGCACGTGGAACACGCCTTTGGGCTTGCCCGTGGAACCCGAAGTGTAGTGAATGATAAGCCCGTCTTCGCGGTCCAGCCACTCAATCTCCAAATCGGTGGACGCTTTCTCCATCTCTTGGTAGTAATCGACATGCCCTGCGGCAGGCTCCACATTGTCCCCTACGACGATAATGTGCTTCAGGTTCGGAAGCTCACTCGCCGGAATGCGGGACAGCAGGCTAGGCGTTGTAATAATCGCGACGGCTGCACTGTCTTCCAAGCGGTCTTTGACAGCGGTCTCCATGAAGGCTTCGAACAGCGGACCGACGACCGCGCCCACTTTGAGTGTGCCCAACAAGGCATAGTACAGCTCAGGCGTACGCGGCATGAAAATAAACACGCGCTCCCCTTTGCCGATGCCAAGATTGCGCAGCACATTCCCGAATTGGTTTGATTTCGCTTTCATTTCGCCATATGTAATCGCTTCTTCTCTTTGATTGTCGCTATAGTAAAGGGCAATTTTATCCTTCTTAGCGGATTCGGCATGACGGTCGATGGCTTCATAAGCCATGTTCACCTTCCCCGTTTCATACCACGAAAAGTTCTTTTCGATTTCTTTCCAGTCGAAGTTTGCATGAGTTTCTTCGTAATTTTTCATGTTAGGATTAGCAGCAACAGCTTCAACGAGTTCAACTTTCATTTGATCCATGTTCGTAAAACCCTCCTCACGTGATAAACCGCTTTCATTTTACTGATGTATTTGAGCAAAATGTGATCGATTTTTGACACATTCTATTATAACACACAGAATTTTTTTCGCCTACGTTTAGTTCGGCTTTTATTTCCAAATAAAATTTGATATAAAGGGACTATGACCGAACGAAGAAGGAATCACTCATCATGCTGTTTTTCAAAAGGAGAGCTAAGGCTATGCAGCATATCAAAATTTATCACGCCATTCGCTTGCAGAGAGCTCCCGATCAGCCAGAACTTATAGTCGAAGGTCCTGTTTCAGCCGAGAGCCTGCGCGCTCTCACCATGCACCACAAATTGGACGCCTTCCGCAGACCTAAGGAGCAGCATGAAGCCTTGGTGGAAATTGCGGAGCTGCCGGAAGGCCGCATTATCATTGCCAGAGACGGTTCGACGATCGTCGGATATGTCACCTTTCATTACCCCGATGAAATCGAGCGGTGGTCGCAAGGCCGCATGCAGGATTTGATCGAGCTCGGAGCGATTGAAGTTGCGGATGATTATCGCTCGATGGGACTGGGGAAGAAAATGATTCGTCTCGCCTTTGAAGAGGAGCAAATGGAAAATGTCATCTGCTTCAGCACGGAGTATTACTGGCACTGGGACTTGGAGAACAGCAAGCTCACGGTCTGGGAATACCGTCAAATGATGGAGAAACTGATGAAAAGCGTCGATATGATCTGGTTCGCTACCGACGATCCGGAAATCTGCTCGCATCCGGCCAATTGTCTTATGGTGCGAATCGGCAAACAAGTGCCGTTAGCTTCCGTCGAGCAGTTTGACCGCATTCGGTTTCAACAGCGCTTCATGTACTAAGTTCGCTGCGGCGAAAGGATTTCTAGGGCTTCAGGCAAGAGGGTTAGCCCATTCGGGGGAATGTGGGATATGAACAAGCAAGCAGCGAGTCCTGTCTTCATCTATGACGATGAAGAAATTCAGTATAAATTTAATGAACAGCACCCTTTTAATCAGGATCGGCTGGTCATGACCGTCGATCTGCTGCGTAAAGCCGGAGCGCTGGATGACAGCATGCTTCGAGCGCCTCGCCCGGCTGCGGAGCGCGAGCTGCTGCGGGTCCACGCACCCGCTTACATCGAAGCGGTGAAAGCGCTTAGCCAAGACGTGCCGGAGGAGCGCTGGATCAAGGAAGCGGCGCGCTTCGGCCTCGACACCGACGACACGCCCTTCTTCCCCGGGATGCACGACATCACGGCGAAGATTGTGGGGGGCTCCATCACGGCAGCGGACCTCGTGATGTCCGGCCAAGCCCCGCATGCGCTCCATCTCGGCGGCGGGCTGCACCACGCCCTGCAGAGCAAGGGCGCCGGCTTCTGCGTCTACAACGACGCTTCGGCGGCGATTGCGCATATCAAGGAGACGTACGGCGCGAAAGTGCTGTACGTCGATACGGATGTGCATCATGGGGATGGCGTACAGTGGAGCTTCTACGCCGATCCCCAGGTATGCACGCTGTCCATTCATGAGACGGGGAAATATTTGTTCCCCGGCACGGGCGCCGTGAACGAACGCGGCGAAGGCGATGCGTTCGGGACAAGCATTAACGTCCCGGTGGAGCCTTACACCGAGGACGAGTCGTGGCTGGAATGCTTCGGCGAGGTGCTGACCGAGACGATCGCCCGCTTCCAGCCGGACGTGATCGTCTCGCAGCATGGATGCGACGCCCATGCGTTCGACCCGCTCGCGCATGTGCACTGCTCCATGCGCGTGTACAAGGCTATGCCCGAGCTGATCCACTCCCTTGCGCACACCTGGTGCGAAGGGCGCTGGGTGGCGCTCGGGGGCGGCGGGTACGACATCTGGCGTGTCGTACCGCGCGCTTGGAGCCTGCTCTGGCTCGTCATGAGCGAGCAGGCGGTGTTGTCCCAGCTGACGGCGCAGCCGCAGCTGTCGCTGCCCCAGGCGTGGCTGGACGCCTGGCAGAGCAAGAGCCCGGTCCAGCTGGCGGACACCTGGCTGGACCCTGCGGATGCCTGGACGCCTATTCCGAGGCGCCAGATTATTACAGAGAAGAACCGGCAGACCAAAGAGCTTGCCATGATGTATTTGAAATAAGCCATCGCCCAAAAAGCTCAGAACCCGCCATCAAGGCGTTTTCTGAGCTTTTTGGGGCTGTTGGGCTTACAGCTGCTTTACGATTTCTTCCACCATTTTGTAGGAATTCTCCGAGGCTTGCACCGTAAATTCCGCGAAGTTCACATGAGCCGATCCATCGGCCTTGTCAGACATCGAGCGCAGCACGACGTAAGGAACGTCATTCATGGAACAAACCTGCGCAACCGAAGCTCCTTCCATCTCAACACAGACGCCTCCGAGCGACTCGTGAAGATCGGCAACCGCCTCGCGGTTGGCGATAAATTGATCGCCCGACAGCACTTTCCCCTGCTTCACTTTGCCTGGGAACAGCTTCTCCCCTGCAGCTGCAGCGAGCTCTACAAGCTTGCCGTTCGCTTCGAAGACTGACTTGGCTTCATAAGGAATGACCCCTCTTGCGAAGCCGAGCGGTGTCACATCCATGTCATGCTGCATGCATTCCGTGGAGACGACCAAGTCCCCGATATTGAGCTCCGGAGCCAGCGCTCCCGCTACGCCCGTGAAGATCACCGCTTCAACGCCGAATTTGTCCACGAGAATTTGGGTGGTGACAGCGGCATTCACCTTACCGACGCCCGTGCGGCACACGACGACTTCCTTCCCGTAATACGTTCCCTCCCGAAACGTAATTCCGGCCTTAACCGTTTCGCGAACATCGGACATATGCGCCACCAAAAGCTCGATCTCTTCATTCATCGCACCGATAAGTGCCAGTTTCTTCCATGTCATGTTATCAATCCTCATTTCGATAGGTATATACAGGAGAAAACCTCTAGATAAGGCCATTCCTGCCCGGAATGCGCTCATCTAGAGGCTTCAGTTTATTGCGAGACGGAATTGCGGTAGATCACTTCATGCGGCAAAATCACTTGCATATTGTCCGTCGATTCTTTGTTCATCAGCTTGGTCAGCAAACGCATCGACACCGCTCCGATATCATACATCGGTTGGGCTACGGTCGTTAGTGTCGGTCTGACCATGGAAGCCATGCGGATATTGTCTACGGAGATGACGGCAATGTCCTGCGGCACTTTCAAGCCGTTATCTTGAATCGTATGAATAGCGCCGATCGCCATCTCGTCGGTTGCCGAGAAGATGGCCGTCGGACGAGGCGTAAGCTCCAGGAAGTATTTCACGGCTTCCACGCTGGACTCGTAACGATAGTTGCCGATTCGGACATATTCGTCGCGAACCTCGATACCGGCTGCTTCCAGCGCCTTCTTGTAGCCCTGGTAACGAGCGAATCCGTTCGCCGGATCCTGCAGCGTTCCCGAGATCATGGCGATATCGCGGTGCCCCGCTTCGATCAGCACGTTGACGGCATCGAATGCAGCTTTCTCATGATCGATGTCGACAGAAGCCATCGTATGGTTCTCATCCTTCGTTCCGCACAAGACGACAGGAACGGAGGAGGTGCGGAATGCTTGGATATGATCTTCCGTAACGACTCCGCCCATGAAGAGCAGCCCGTCGACTTGCTTCTCCAGCAGCGTGTTAATCACGCGGATTTCTTTCTCTTTCTTCTTGTCGGCGTTGCTTAGAATAATATTGTAGTGGTACATGTTGGCAATATCTTCAATCCCGCGCGCCACTTCCGCGAAGATAGAGTTGGAAATGTCGGGAATCACGACGCCGACGGTTGTCGTCTTCTTGCTAGCCAAGCCTCTCGCTACGGCATTCGGCCGGTAACCGAGCCTTTCAATGGCTTCAAAAACTTTCTTACGTGTTTGCGGCTTGACGTTCGGATTGTTGTTAACCACCCTGGAAACGGTTGCCATGGATACGCCTGCTTCTCTAGCTACATCATAAATGGTTACGGTCACGGTTACTCTCTCCATTTTCAAAAGTATTCTGCGAGCCTAGTATATTACCGTTATGATACGACAAATTAATCCATCTTGCAACGAAAAATGAAAATACTTTGAAAATAATTTCAATTTGTTTTCAAAAAGCGTACGCAGGATGTACAAAAGCCAATCCGAAACGGATTGGCCCTATGTAACTTATGTCGATATTGCGCTCTGTGTAATTTGGGACAACCGTTTGCGAATTTCTTCCGCCCATGGCTCGTCCCCTAGCGATTGCGCCAACAGCAAGATGTCCAGAAGCTCATTAATACGCTCTTCTACAATCTTTTCCATGGAATCGTTCATATGTTCTTTCTCCGTTACCTTCAGCAGCAGAAACGCCACTTCCGACAACTCGTGGAAGAACAGCTGTTGCTTCTCAGGCTTGCTCCCCAGCTTGCCGATGAGTCCGGTAAGCTCGGGTTTCACATGAGGAACAACCTCACTCCGCCCGCATGCTTCACATGAATAAATCGGTACATTCTCAATATCCACTTTACTTTGATAAATAACCGTACGCAGACGAAGGTTCATCGTGCGTCCGCACTTACAATACTTTTGCATTCTAACACTCCTTCACTGGCAGGCGGCATGTACATGTATTACTTGTACTTAGGTATTCTACGATTTTAAACGATTTCCTGCCGTATGAAGAGTAGTAGTTTTTGCCACGATTGGAAGTGTACGATTACTTTGCCTGTCTGGAATTGAACTTGATCAGCTCATCTGCGAATACTTTGGAGAAAGCCGGAAGGTCCGGCGGACGGCGTCCGGAAACGATGTTGCGATCGACCACAACTTCTTCATCGACCCATGTTGCGCCTGCATTCTCAAGGTCATCGCGAATCCCCGGCGTTGACGTCATCGTGTAGCCGTTCACAATTTTGGCCGAGATCAGCACCCAGCCGGCATGGCAGATTTGTGCAATCGGCTTCACGGCTTCATGGAACTCCTTGGTCAGGCGCAGCACATCCGGATACCGGCGCAGCTTGTCGGGCGCCCACCCGCCCGGCACATACAATCCGATATAATCGGATGACTTCACTTCGTCAAATGCGTAGTCCGTCGTAATTGGCACGCCGTATTTGCCATGATATACCGTCTTGGCTTTGGGGCCTACGATATCGACGACAGCTCCCGCTTCGCGCAAGCGCAGCACCGGGTACCACATCTCCAAATCTTCAAATTCTTCATCTACGAAAGCTAACACTTTTGTGCCTTGCAATTCCATGTTAATTACCTCCTACAATGGATTCGGTTTGTTCGGTTTGTTCCGTTTGCGTGAGCAGCTCTATGATTTCATCACTCGTTTTGCAAGCAAGGATTTCATTCAGCAGCAGCTTGCACTGTCTCGCATCACTACTTAGTAAGCGGTGCTTCACTTGGAGAAGTGTATGGACGGAAATGCTCAGCTCTTCAATGCCGAGTCCCAACCAGATCGGCAATGCGCGGACGTCTCCCGCCATTTCGCCGCAGACCCCGACAGGGATGCCTACGCCTTTGGCCGCGTCGATCACGTGCTTGAGCAGCCGGATGACAGCTGGATGATAGGGATTATATAAGTGCGCGATGGTTTCGTTCATCCTGTCTACGGCAAGCACATATTGCACGAGATCGTTGGTCCCGATACTCATGAAGTTGACTTCGCTGGCAAGCACATCCGCTATGAGCGCCGCCGCAGGCACTTCAATCGTCAAGCCTACTTCAATGTTGGCATTGTATGGAATGCCTTGCGCGCTCAATTCGGCTTTGGCCTTCTCCAGCATCGCCTTGGCTTGACGTACCTCGGCAAGCGAGCTGACCATCGGATACATGATTTTCACATTCCCGTAATGGCTGGCCCTCAGAATCGCTTTGAGCTGCGTCAGAAAGAGGTCTTTCCGGTCTAACGAAATCCGGATCGCCCTGTAGCCGAGGAACGGATTATCCTCTTTGGGCAGCGGCATATAGTCCAGCTTCTTATCTCCGCCGATGTCCAAGGTGCGAATCACGATCGGGCGGCCCTTAAGCTGCATAGCGGCGTGACGATACACCTCGAATTGCTCGTCCTCCCCGGGAAGCGAATCTCGATCCATGTATAAATATTCGGTTCGGAACAGCCCTACGCCGGATGCGCCATTGCGCACGACCTGATCGATTTCCATGACCGAATTGATATTCGCATGTAAATTTACGATGCTGTTGTCCAATGTGACCGGAGCGACATCTGCGATTTCCTGCAGACTCTCCTTGAACTCAAGCCAATTCTTCTTGCGTGCTTGATACCTCTCGATCGTCGTTTTGTCCGGATTAATATAAAGTGTGCCCTCTTGCCCGTCAATAATCAAGAAATCGCCATTCTGAATAGGACGCAGAAGCTTCCCTTCCAAGCCCAGCACGTAAGGCACGGACATCGCTCTCGCCATGATCGAAACATGGGAATGCGTGCCGCCCAGAATCGTCAGGAGGCCGAGCACTTTGGACGGGTCCAGATGGGCCAGCTGCGAAGGTGTCAGCTCCTTGGCGACGAGAATGTACGGATGGTCGATCGGAGGAACGGTCGAGCTCGTATCGCCCAGCAGGTGCTTGAGCAGCCGGTTGCCAACATCCTTGATGTCCAGCGCCCGTTCCTTCATATACTCATCGTCGATCATATTGAACATGCCGACAAACTTATCGATCACTTCTTTGACAGCCACTTCGGCCGCCTTATACTGAAGCTCGATAATGCCTTGAATTTCATTCATGAAAATCGGATCTTCCAGAATCGCCAGGTGGGCATCAAAGATGTAGGCTTGATCCTGCCCCACCACTTCTTTAATTTCCTGCTTGATCAATTCCAGCTCGTCTTTGGAAGATCTGATACCGTCATACAAGCGTTCGAATTCATATGCCAGGTCGGTCACATCGATCATTTTTTCAGGGAAATCCCACTCCCAGGTAGGTATGACAAAAGCCTGACCCATCGCAATGCCTGAAGACGCACCTATCCCTCTGATCATCCGTTCATCCCCCCCGAAGATTTAGTAGGCTTTAAGACGACGGACATCACAGAACCTTGGCCTTTTTTCACTGCTTTGAACGGAGCGAAGCTCCAAGACTTAACAAGATCCGGATTTGTAATAATCATAGGTGTCGCCATAGAAGAAGCAAACTTTTTCACTTTATTATAGTTAAATTTCACGAGCAGCTGCCCGGGCTCGACGCGGTCGCCTTCTTTCACCACCGCATTAAAGCATTTGCCGGGCAAGCTCGACGTATCGATACCGATATGCAGCAAGACTTCCAAGCCCTCGTCCATCAAAATACCAAGCGCATGCATCGTCGGATAGATGTGCATGATCGTACCTGCAACCGGGGAGAGCAGCTCCCCTTTCTCAGGGATAAAAGCCACGCCGTTCCCTACCAGGCGGGATGCAAAAATCCGGTCAGGCACTTCCTCGATCGGGATCATACGGCCCTGCATAGGCGATTGGAACAGTACGACATGGATATCTTTGCGCAGTACTTTCATAATTTCTTCGCGTATCAGCTCTGAGAATGTTCCGAACACGACCTGAACATTGCCTCCTCCAAGACGGATGACGCCTGCAGCTCCTAAGTGTCGTAATGCCGTGATGTCTATCAAACGATCATTAACAAGCGTAAGTCGCAATCGGGTAATGCAGGCTTCGATCTTCTTAATATTGTCTTTCCCGCCAAGCGCTTGCAGAATCAAAGGCGAGCGGTACGGGATATCGCCGGCCCACTCCTCAAGGGATGAGCCTTCTTCCCGCCCAGGCGTAGGAATTCGGAACCGCCTGATCGCCCAGCGGAACATGAAATAGTACACGAGGCCGTACACAAGTCCAATCGGAATGAGCAGCAGGCCGTTATGTGATAAATGCAAGTTGATGACATAATCGATAGCGCCAGCCGAATACGAGAAGCCATGCTGGATATGCAGTTCGTAAGCCAGCCACATGGCCGCACCGGATAGGATGGCGTGAATGATGAATAAATAAGGAGCGACGAACAGAAAGGCGAATTCTATAGGCTCCGTTACCCCTGTCAAGAACGAGGCCAATGCCGCGGTCAGAAAGGTGGCTCTTATCTTCGGCTTCAAATCTTCCCGAGCTTCGCCGATAATGGCAAAAGCGATGGCGGGCAGCGCGAACATCATGATCGGATACAAGCCGGCCATATACATGCCTGCTGTGGGATCACCGGCGAAGTAGCGCGGCAGATCACCGTAAACCATATGGCCTTTGGAGGTTTCGTAGGCCCCAACTTGGAACCAGAAAAAGTTATTTAAGATATGATGCAAGCCCGACGGCACAAGCAACCGATGGGCGATGCCGTATACGAATGTGCCGAAGCCGCCCATCCCGAGCAGCCAATTCGACAGCTTGCCCATCGCTACTTCCAAGTACGGGCCAATACCGATCATGATATAGGACACGACCAGCGTACAAAGTCCCATGATGAGCGGCACCATTCGCGGACCACCGAAAAATTGGATATATTCCGGCAGCTTGATCTCTTTGCATCGATGATAAATAATCGCAGCGAGCAAACCGATTAATATTCCGCCGGGTACGCCGAGTTGGAACTGTGCGCCCAAAGCATGCTCGATGAGCCGTGTGAACATGAAATAGCCCAGCATGGCAGACAGTCCGGCGATACCGGCACTCTCCGTAAGCCCCAGTGCCACACCGACAGCGAAGATGATGGGTATATAGTCAAAGACCGTATTCCCGGCTAACAGCAGCATATCCCCAAAGCCGGATGCGTGAATCGCATCCCAAGGCAGGTCCCCTAGACGAAGCAGCACAGCAGCTATTGGTAATGCAATGGTGGGCAGCATCAAGGAGCGGCCGAGCTGTTGTAAGTTCCCCATCCAGTTCAAACGTATGCTACCTCCTAAAAGTTTCTCTTATCAAATCGTATAGCTTGTTCGCCGGTTTGTCAAAACAAAATAAGCAGGTCGAGGATCGACCTGCTTATTTAAGCGGCTAATTGAGCTTGGATTAGTGGGAAGAAGAATATCCGAACTGCTGGCCCATACCCATGCCCATGCTGCCGAACCCTTGGTTCGAAGCTTGAGCGTTTTGTTGATAGAAGCTTTGCTGCGGCTGGTAGCTGCTCATTCCTTGCGCGCTTTGCTGGGAAGCATAGCTAGGCTGGAACGATTGTTGAGAAGTCGTTGTGGAATCGCTGCGCAGATAAGCGTCATGTCCCGGTTGATTGCCGCGGTAGTTAGCCGTGTGGTACGCATTTGGAGAAACCGCCGTTTGTCCGAAAGGCTGTTGATTGAACGATTGCGCCGAGGAGCTGCTGTATTGGCTTGTGGAGAAAGGCTGTTGATTCATAGCTGTGTAGCTGATTGGTTGGTATTGGGTGGATGCGAATTGATTGCTTCTTCCGCTATTATAAGTAGAGTAAGCATTTTGGAAGCTGGATGGTTGATATGCGGACGGAGTCGTCGAGTCACTGCGCAAGTATGCATCATGTCCCGGCTGATTTCCGCGATAGTTCGCAGTATGATAGGACTCTGTCGAAGCCATTCCTTGATTGAAGCTTTGATTGAAGCTTTGCGTGCTTTGTGCTGGATTTGGCTGATTGTAGAAAGATTGTACATAGCTTGATGGTTGGAATTGTTTCTGAGCTTGGTATTGCGATGTCTGTGTGTTCGGAGTGCTGTTAAAGTTAGATGCGCCGTAATTGTTGTTGAAGCTGTTATACATGTGTAAATCCTCCTTCAAAGTTTTTCTATGTTGGGCTTCTTTTGGAGCCTCTTTTATTCTCTCCGCTTGAACGTAATTTATTATTTTTTCTTTAACATACTTTCTATACACATAAGTTGACTAAGTACAGCCGTTATGCCATAATTTTCTGGTACCCATACTCTTACTAGGAGGAACACCGAAATGGCATATGATATCATTATTATCGGAGCAGGTCCTGCAGGAGCAAGCGCGGCTTTATTCACGGCCAAAGCAGGGAAAAAGACGCTGGTCATCGACAGTGACCATAGCGTTACGAAGCGGGCATGGATAGAGAACCACTATGGAGTGGAAGGTATTACCGGTCCTGATTTGGTCGAAACCGGCAAGAAGCAAGCAACAAAGTTCGGCGCTGAATTCGTTCAAGACAGAGCTACGAAGCTGGACCAGGCCGGAGACGGTTTCCAAGTGACGGCGGAAAATGGTACATATGAAGGTAAGTATGTCATCCTTGCAACAGGTTTATCCGCAGATTTGGCGGAGGCTTCGGGCATTCAAACCAAACCCGGCACGGAGCCGCGCATCAAAACCGTCGTCGATGCCGATGCACAGGGCAACACAAGCCTTAAAGGCGTATGGGCTGCGGGCACGATTGCCGGGGTTTCCATGCATACCATTGTCACAGCCGGAGACGGCGCCAAGGTGGCCATTAATGTGATCAGCGAGTTGAATGGCGCGCGTTATGTCGATCACGACGTATTGAAGGCTTAACGCGATCCGCACTTTCCTCATTAAAAAAACCGCTATTCTCCAGCCGTGAAGGCAAGGGAATAGCGGTTTTTGCGATGCCGTTACTTAGTTGTTCCGAGGGTTAAGGATGGCGTCTTCCACTTTGATGCAGCGATCCATGATGACTTCCAAGCCTGCCTCGCTGGCGATGCGGCCTGCTTCTTCATTCACGATATCCAATTGCAGCCAGAACACCTTCGCTTTAATTTTGACGGCTTCCTCTGCGATAGGAACCACTTGGTCTGCACGCCGGAATACATTGACGATATCGACAGGTTCAGGAATATCCGATAACGAGGCGTAGCATTTCTCGCCCAGAATCTCCGTCGCATTCGGATTGACGGGAATAATTCGATAGCCTCGGCTCTGCATAGCGGCGGCCACCATATACGACGTGCGGTCCGGCTTATCGGACAAACCTACGACGGCAATATTGCCTGCATTCGCCAATAGTTCCTTGATGTGTTCTCTTGACGGATTCTCAAAAGTCATGGACGTACCTCCTATTTGTTCAAGTATGTGAGGCCTTGCTTCCCCATCGCGGACCAGCTGTCGATAAACTGAGCTTTGTTTACCTGAACTTGCTTTTTCCCGCTTAACGGATCATTTAAGTATACATGATTCTCATCATATCCGACCATTAATACCGCATGCTCCGCATAGGTCGTTTGGATCGGACCGATCGGGGTATCCCATGTAACCCATTTATAAGGGATATTATAATCGATTGTTGTCCAAACGATGACAGGCAATCCCCTGGCAATTTGTTGTTCGAACAGCTCGAAATCCTCACCGGTAATGTCGATCGCTTCGGGAATATAGGACTTCAGCAGTGGAAATAACCCCGCATGATAGATTCCGAAGCCCCTCAGCTTCCGCGTCACATCGCCGACGAATCCCGTGTTCGGATTGCCCCAGAAGGCGGGTGACCCGTCGCTATTCAGCTTGATCGGCGTCGTGTCCTTAGGCATCTCGGCAACAAGCTCCATCTTGGTTTTGGCAATGCCGTAATAATGCAAGAGCATCGTTAAGCTCGTAATTTCACAGCCTGCCGGCAGTTCGGGCAGCTGAGCAAAAACGGGTGCATCAATCATTGCCGATTTTTTTGTCTGGATCGTCGGTTGTGGCGTAGCCACCACCGCTGTTGGTACCGGTTCCGCCTCCTGGGCCAACACAGTCTTGCTGCGTGCCGCGAACAAAGCCGGCTCTTTGCCGCTCGCTTTGGCATACAGCAATACAGCGAACACGGAGCTTGCGAACACCAGACCGGCAACGAGGAATAATCCAAACGTCACCTTTAAACCCTGCCAAATAATCCTCATGCTGACTCACCCGTTCGTTATCGTTGTATTGGATCCGTTCTACTCCGCTACAAGCTCAACCTGGGCACCGATCGAACGCAAATGGTCGAAATACTGCGGGTAAGATTTGGCGACGTGATGCGCATCGCGAATCGTCAAACCTTTCTCGGAGCGAAGACCGACGACGGTTAAAGCCATAATGACACGATGATCGAAGTGCGCATTGATCTCGACACCGCCCGGTACACCATTCGGTTTGCCGTGAACAATGATTTCACTTTGCCGCTCTTCCACATCAGCGCCGGCTTTCCGCAGCTCGTTCAAATAATCTGTGATTCGGTCGCATTCCTTGTAGCGTAAATTCTCGACATTATAGAAGCGCGAAGTTCCTTCCGCGAATACGGCAGCCGCTACCATGGCAAGCACAGCGTCCGTGAAGTGGTCGCCGTCGAATTCGCCGGCAACCAGCTTCTGATTGCCTTTGACGTGAACGACACCGTTATCGTGGGTCAAATTAACTCCCATCGCGCGCAGAACATCCACGCAGGCCTTCTCGCCCTGCTTGCTGTTCTCTTCCAGGCGGAGTACGCGAACATCGGAGTTCGTAACAGCCGCAGCCGCAAGAATCGCCGCAGAGCCCGGGTAATCCCCTTGGATAACGTACTCCTTGGCTTGGTACGATTGGCCGCCTGGAATGCGGTAATGCATCAAATCTTCGCTGGCATGCACGACGATGCCCGCTTGCTCCAACACTTCCAGCGTCTGGCCTACAATAATTTTGGATTTCAAATCGTGCAATACTTGAATCTCCGTATCTTCTTCCAGCAGCGGCGTCATGAATAACAAGGAGCTCAAGAATTGGGAGCTCACGTTGCCCGATACGGTCAGTTTGCCGCCGCGAGGTTGTCCGCCTTTAATAGTTATCGGCAAACGGCCGTTAGAATGTTGTACCTCGACACCCATTTGTCCCAAAGTTTCGATTAAATCGTCATGCGGACGCTTGCCCAGCGACTCCGGATACGTATTGACGAAGGTGACTTCCGGCAGGAAAGCGGCTGTGGACATCAAGAAGCGAAGGACAGCGCCGGCATTGCCAACGTTTAATTCGGAAACGTGCTTCGGATGTTTCCCGAATCCGGTAATGACAATTTTCTCATCGTCCTCTTCGATAATGGCTCCCAGATCGCGTACGCAGCGTCTCATAGCGTCGCTATCTTCACTGTGTGCGGGATAATAAATGGTGCTTGTCCCATTCGCAAGCGCCCCGATCAGCAAGTAGCGGGTTGTGTAGTTTTTGGAGGATAGCGCGTTGATTTCTCCTTGTAGGCGGGAGGTTGGTTGCACGATGGCTTTCATGTGGTTAATATCTCCTTCACAAATGTTTATATGTAATAACCGATGAAGCATAGTAGAATTCCACCGGTGTAACTAAGCATGGTATAGATGAGATAGGCTTGCCATTGCCCTGCGCGCAGCTGCTTCACACATTCCAGATTGAATGTCGAGAATGTCGTGAATGCGCCCATGAAGCCTGTGCCGATGAGCAGCTTCCAGTTATCGAAAGCATGATATTTCATAAGTATTCCTAGCAGAAAACAACCCAAAAGATTTATAGTCAGTGTACCATACGGAATAGAACTTGGGAACCGTTTGGACATATAACTGCCGATCCCGTAACGGCTGACCGCTCCGAAGAAGCCTCCCAAACCGACGAGACACATGGGGCCTAACCAAGCTGTCATGAGGACATAGCTCCCTTCCCATTCCCCTCGGCAAGCCGGACGCCAAGCCAAGTCAGACCGAGGCCTGCCCATAGGCTCACGAACACATACAAGAACGCTAGCAGCCAATAGCCGTGCTTCACCATGGCAATCGTCTCATAACTGAACGTTGAGAATGTTGTGAATGACCCGATAAACCCTGTTGTAACCGGCAATTGCAGCTTCACGGGCAGCAGGGACCCCTTGGTATAGGCCAAGTAGCCGAGCAGGAAACAACCGGCCAGATTGCAGATCAGCGTCCCCCACGGAAAGAGCGCCGGTGATACCGGATTCCATATAAGCGATATTCCGAATCGGGCGAGCGCGCCGAATATCCCGGCTATGCCGATATAAAGCATTGAATCCAACTCCTGTTTCGTACCGTGTTTGACATCCGGACTTAATGTTTCTATCATGATTGGTAATGGGGCTTCTACCCTCAGTTTATTACATACTAGGAGGTCTGCACGTGAATACGATATTACCATCCGTCGTCAAAGAAAGACTAAGCAGCGGCGAGAAACTGACGATCATCGACGTTCGCGAAGATGAAGAAGTCGCAGCCGGCATGATCCCGGGCGCCATTCATATCCCGCTTGGCCAATTGCCGGAGCGAATGAGCGAGATTCCGCAGGAAGGCGAAGTCATCATGGTTTGCCGCAGCGGCAACCGCAGCGGACGTGCGCTAAGCTTCCTGGAGGCGCAGGGCTACACAGGTCTCAAGAACATGACCGGCGGGATGCTCGATTGGGAGGACTAAGCTTAAAGCTTGTCCCCTCCCTTATAGACCCGCTTCCTTCATGATCCGCTCCACAATCTCTTCCGCAGTCAAGTCGGACGTGTCGATGACGGCATGCGCAAAATCATAAGCTGATTTCCGCTGTTCAAGCAGCGTGTGAACGCGTTCTTCCAGATCGCCTTGCAAAAGCGGGCGGCTCGTATCGCTGCTTACGCGATGAATGATCGCCTCGGGCGTTGCTTTCAGCGCAACGACGTAGCCGCATCGCAGCATGCAGCTCCGGTTCGCTTCCGCCAGCACAGCCCCGCCGCCGGTCGCAACGACCTGTCCGGTCTGCAGAAGCACCCGTTCCAGCGTCTCCGTCTCCAAAGTCCGGAAATGCGCCTCCCCATGCAATCGGAACAACTCCGCGATGCTCGTCCGCTGCTCTTCTTCAAGCACGGCATCCGAATCCAAGAAGGTCCAGCCCAAACGCTCGGCGAGCTTCTTCCCGACCGTCGACTTGCCCGTTCCCATGAAGCCTACAAGTATAAGATTGCTTGTTGTCACTTTAATCCCCTTTTCTCATATGCTGTTCATACAAACTTTCCCAACATCATACCATAGCTGCTACACCATGAATACAATCAGCCAAAAAATCATATAGTAGTGTGAATAAATTCCAACTCAAACAGTTAAGATTCTAAGAGAGAACCTATGCCGACAAGGAGAGATGAAGCTTTGAACCCAACTGTTGCCTATTCCAACCGCACACAGGGCAAGCTGGAGCAAATCTTACACCCTAGTTATATCCTGTGCAAAGAGGACGTTGTATGGATTCTGGAGTTTATTAAGAAAAAAGTGGCTGAAGAAGACCCGCGCATGCAGGGCCTTGCTCAACCACGATTGTTGAAAAATTTCCGTTATTTTGCCGAAGTCTCGCTTATGCTCATCCATTGGCGGGGCGGCTTCGATCAGGAAGCCGACCGTCTGAAAATGTGGCTGCGCGAAGCGGCATACGGTTTGCAGGAAGAGGCATAAGCCCCTGTCCGCTTAGTTTTCCATCCAGTTGAAGTGGAAGGAACCTTCTTTGTCCACACGTTGGAACGTGTGAGCGCCGAAATAATCGCGCTGCGCTTGCAGCAGGTTAGCCGGCAATCTTTCCGTACGGTAGCTGTCGTAGTAGGCAAGCGCGGATGCGAAGGCTGGCACTGCAATACCGCGTGTAACAGCTTCGGATACGACTTGTCTCCAGGATTGTTGATAGTTTTCAACAACGCTCTGGAAGTAAGAATCTAGCAGCAGGTTTTTAAGTCCCGGATTGCTGTCATACGCATCCTTAATATTTTGCAGGAATCTTGCACGAATAATGCAGCCGCCGCGGAAGATCATCGCGATGTTGCCGTATTTCAGATCCCATTGGTATTCGTCAGATGCAGCTCTCATTTGTGCGAAGCCTTGTGCGTAGGAGCAAATTTTGCTTGCATACAGCGCTTGGCGAACAGCTTCAATGAATGCTTTGCGATCGCCTGTATAGGCTGGAGCAGCAGGTCCTTTGAGCACTTTGCTTGCCGCTACGCGTTCTTCCTTCATCGCGGAGATGAAACGGGAGAATACGGATTCCGTAATGATGGAAAGCGGTACGCCGAGGTCCAGAGCGCTTTGGCTGGTCCATTTTCCTGTGCCCTTTTGGCCGGCGGAATCCAGAATAACGTCAACCATCGGTTTGCCTGTTTCTGCATCATACTTCGTGAAAATATCGCGCGTAATCTCGATCAGGTAGCTGTCAAGCTCGCCGTTATTCCACTCGGTGAAAATCTCATGAAGCTCTTCTGTACTGACGTTCAGAACGTCTTTCAGCAATTGGTAAGCTTCGCAAATCAACTGCATGTCGCCGTACTCGATGCCGTTGTGCACCATTTTGACGTAGTGGCCGGCACCGTCCGGTCCGATGTAGGTGCAGCATGCATCGTCGCCGACTTTGGCGGAGATCGCCGTCAGGATCGGCTCCACAAGTTTATAAGCGGATTCTTGGCCGCCTGGCATAATCGAAGGGCCTTTCAGCGCGCCTTCTTCGCCGCCGGATACGCCTGTGCCTACGAAGCGGATGCCGTGAGCTTCCAGCTCTTTGTTACGGCGCTGCGTATCAGGGAAGTATGCGTTGCCTCCGTCGATCAGAATGTCGCCTTTTTCAAGGTACGGCAGCAATTGGTTGATCGTATCGTCCGTTGGACCGCCCGCTTTGACCATGATCAAAATTTTGCGCGGAACTTCAAGCGATTGTACGAATTCTTCCACACTGTATGTACCTACTAGATTTTTGCCTGGGGCTTCTTGCAGAAGCTCTTTTGTTTTTTCGGCTGAACGGTTAAATACGGATACAGTGAAACCTCTGCTCTCGATGTTCAATGCCAAGTTTTTCCCCATAACCGCAAGTCCGACTACACCAATTTGTTGTTTAGACACGTCTCTCATACACCCTTCCGATTAATATATAATTTAAATCGTCATCGCGCCGAAACCGCCATCCACTCTTAAAACGGAACCTGTTACAAAGCTGGATGCTTGTTCCGAAGCAAGGAATACAGCAGCCCCCTGAAGCTCGGATGCCTCACCGAACCGATTCATTGGCGTATGACGCATAATGGACTCGATCCGTTCAGGCGACAAAATCTTACGATTCTGCTCAGCCGGGAAAAATCCAGGGATGATCGCATTCACACGCACTCGGCTCGGAGCGAATTCGCGCGCCAAGTTCTGTGTGATGTTATTGACGGCCGCTTTCGAAGCGGAGTAAGTGAATACACGGGAAAGCGGCGGATCGGACGAAACGGACGAAATATTGATAATGCTTCCGCCTTCGCCTCTCTCAACCATATACTTCCCGAACACTTGGCAGGCTAGCACGACGCTTTTCAGATTGACCTCCATAATAGAATCCCATTCTTCCATGGAAATGTCAAAGAAAGGAGTCGCACTATTTTTGCCCGGGCAGTTCATCAGGATATCTGCGCTGCCAGACCAAGCAAGCACGTCTTTCAGAACTAGCTCCAAATCCTCGCGTTTGGTCGCGTCGGCTTGGAACGTTTGCGCTTCGCCGCCAATCGCCTCGATTTCGCGGCGAACTTGTTCGCTTTTCTCCTGATTGCGGCCGACAATGGCAACCTTCGCTCCGTGACCTGCGAGTGCAATCGCCATGGAGCCGCCCAGTGTGCTGTTACCGCCGATAATTACTGCTGTTTTCCCCGTAAGATCGAATAAATTCATTGTCTTCATCCCCTCTGTCATTTGTGCTCGGAACTTACGCCGTAAGGCGCCAAAGCTAATTTATGATTGAGGGCTCCGAAGGTGCTGTCCTTGGAAGGCGGTTATCGCATCGAATTGATCTTTTAACTGATGATATACGCTTGTATAAATAGATGTCAATTGTTGATAGATGCGATAATTGCTTTCGTTCACCTCGTGAGCCGTTCCAACCTGAATCCAATTGTGCGCGTGGGACAAATCGTCAATCTCGCCCATCGCCAGCAAACCAAGCAATGCGGCCCCGATGCCGGAGCTTTCGATCGAGTCCGGCACGGTAACGGAAGTGCCCAGCATATCCGTCATCATTTGACGCCAGAACTCGCTTCTGGCGAAGCCGCCGGAGGCGCGAATCACTTCCGCCGGCCCCATGATCCGCTCAAGCGATGTAGCGACGGCTTGAATGGAGAACATGACGCCTTCCAGCGCTGCGCGAATCATATGCTTCTTCTGGTGGCTGAGCGACAGTCCGAAGTAGACGCCTCGCGCATTCGCGTTCCAGTAAGGCGCCCGCTCGCCGGATAAGAGCGGCAGAAACAGCAGCCCGTCCGAGCCTGCGTTCACTTCCGAAGCCAAGGCCGTCAGATGGTCATAGGGATCCATGCCTTTCTGGCGGGCTTCCTCGGCTTCCGCGGTCGCGATCTGATCGCGAACCCAACGGAAGACGATGCCGCCGTTGTTGATCGGTCCGCCGACCACCCAGAACTTCTCGGTAAGCGCGTAGCAGAACAGCTTGCCTTCCGGGTCCGTCTGCGGCTTGTCGACAACGCTGCGCACCGCGCCGCTCGTGCCGATCGTGACGGCCACGACGCCCGGCTCGAAAGCGCCGACGCCCAGGTTGGCGAGCACGCCGTCGGACGCACCGACGATGAACGGCGTGTCTTGGGCCAAGCCCATCGCAGCGGCATCATCGGCGCTCAGGCCTTCCACGCGGTATGTAGTAGGAACAAGCTCGGACAGCTGATCCGGCGTAACGCCTGCATGCAAGAGCGCTTCCTCGTCCCAATTCAGGTTCTCCAAATTGAACAAGCCTGTCGCACTAGCCAAGGAATGATCGATCACGAAGCGGCCGAACAATTTGGCGAATACGAACTCCTTGATGCCAACGAACTTGTAGGCTTCCTTCATCAGTTGCGGCTCATTATCGCGGAACCACATCAGCTTCAGCAGCGGCGACATCGGATGAATCGGAGTGCCCGTTCGCGAATAAATTTGCTGGCCGAGGCCGCTGCGCTTCAATTCATCCGCATATTTGGAGCTGCGGTTATCCGCCCATGTGATGCAAGCCGTGAGCGGCCGCGCATCCCTGTCGACAGCGATCAGGCTGTGCATAGCCGAGCTGAACGAGACGCAAAGCACTTGCTCGGCGGTGATGCCCGCCTTCGCTACGACCGCGCCGATGCCATGCACGACAGCGTCAAGAATTTCTTGCGGGTCCTGCTCGGCCCGATCCGCTGCGGGGGTGAAGAGCGGATACTCGATGGAATGAGACGCCACCACTTTCCCTTCGCGCGAAATAACGAGCGTCTTCGTGCTTGTTGTACCGATGTCAGCCGCAACGATGTAAGGCTTAACGGCACTTAACTTGTCGGTCATTTGCTAATATTCCCCTCTGCGTTAAATGAAAGATCATAAGGCTCTGACAAAATTTCAATATCCGGATGAACTCGCGCTGCGTCCAATAAGTTGATGGATATTTCGATTTCGCCAAGGTGCAGCGTATCTTGAATGCGAACCAATTTGCATTTGGTATAATCGAGAATGTTGCACGTTTTCACCGCGGCTTTGATCGCGTAGAAATCGTTCTCGAGCGTCGTCGCGATCTTCGTAGGCGCACACACCGTAGACGTGAGTCCGTTGGCATAGGTGAATTCCAGATTCGTTTTGTCCACGAGGCGCTGCGTTGTGAAGTCGGCGGTACCGACGCCATTCGCATTCCCCTTCGTTTCCGGAGTCAAATCCAGAACGACCATCTTCGCGACGTCAGGACCTCCATGCGCGTAAGGTGTCGGGTAACGACCCGTCACGTTCGGATCCATGCCGTCGCCGCTAATGTTTTTGCCGATATAATCGATGACAAGCACGTCGATCTCATCGAACAAAATTTTCGGCAGGCGGGCTTTGGCCTCCACCAGCAGCTGCTCCTCACGCTCTTCGATCTCGGCTGCAGGCAGCACTTCGACGCGGCACGTCTCGTCGTAAGCATTCTCGACCAGCGCTACGCCGAATACGATCGGCAGCTTCTTAATCATGAGATTCGCCATGGCCGGCACGTTCTCCGCCATATATTTGAAGCCCAACTGATGGCAGGCTTCAGCGCCCTTCTGCTTGCCAAGCCCGATCGCGATCATTTTCATGATGCCGCTTTCGATGCGTCCGCGGAATGCCGTATGCGGCTTCACGCGATTGATAACAACGATGGCATCCGCTTCGGAGGCGATGCGGTCGACATACACAGGCAAGCCGTTCGGCAGCTCGTCGATCTTCACGACTTCCATCGAAGAACGGATCGGTGCGCCCATCGTCGCTTCCGTAATACCGAAGTGCAGCAGCACTTCCGTTTGCCCTTCCGCCGTAGCGCCGCCATGGCTTCCCATGCAAGGCACGATGAATGGGAATGCGCCTCTGGCTTTGATCGCATCGATCGTCGTTTTGGTGAATCCGGCGATGTTGGCGATTCCGCGGCTTCCTACGGCAACGGCAACCTGCTGGCCGGGAAGAATGGTTTCCATGACGCCGCTGCTGGCCAGCTTATCCGCCAGCTCCTGCTCCGGATTTTCCAGAATCGTACGGTCGAATTTCTGGCGAATTTTGACCATTTGCGGAATCGGAATATCATTTAACAGCTCTCTCAAAATGCTCATCGACTATTCCCTCTTTCTTTATATGGACAGCTGCTTCACGGACTCCCGCACGATTAGCTCCGTCTTGAGGAGCACCTGCTCGGTTTCGTGGTGTTTGTTCTCGATGTTGTCGAGGAGCCGGATAGCGCCTTCTTTACTAATTTGTTCAATCGGCCTGCGCACCGTTGTGAGTGCAGGCGTCACATAAGCGGCGAAGACCGTGTCGTCGAAGCCTACGACCGAAATATCGGCGGGCACCTGCAGGCCGGCTTCGGATATCGCTTTGATCGCGCCGAGCGCCATTTCGTCGTTGCAGCTGAAGACCGCAGTCGGCGGCTTGGCCAGCTTCAGAAACTGCTGCATCGCATGATGGCCGCTCTCGAGGTCGTACAAGCCCGGGAACCGGTATGACTCCGGTATCGTCACTCCGTAGTGCCGCATCGCGCGTTCAAAGCCGTCCTTGCGGTTCTGGGCGGATTTAAAGCCCTTGCGCCCTTCGATCAAAGCGATGCGTTTATGGCCTTGCTCGATTAAATACGAGCTGGCCAGGAAAGCTCCCTGCTCTTCGTCGGAAAGGACGTTCAGCACCCCGGCTGTGGATACGGGCCTGTTCAGCACAACAAGCGGAATCCCTTTACCGGCAATATGCTCGATAATCGACTGATCGTCATCGCTTTGCGAAACGACGATAATACCGTCAAAGCTTTTGCGCGTAATGGATTGGAAGCTCGTGTAGTCGTCAATCCCTTTGACTATAAGCTGATATCTGTCCTGGATCACCGAGTTGACGCCGCGAATCGCTTCATAGAAGAAGCCCGCGGAAGTACCTTTACTCAGTGTGGTAAAGAAGAGCCCCAAATTATACGAACGGTCGAGCACTAAGCTCTTGGCACTATAATTCGGCGTATAATCCATCTGCTTGGCAATCTGACGGATGCGTTCCTTCGTTTCCTCTTGAATAAGCGGACTGTTGTTGAGCGCCCGGGAAACGGTCGTATGAGATACGCCTGCAAGCTTGGCTATGTCCTTAATGGTTACGCTCATACCTTCACCTCTAAATGAAGCATATCACAATGATGCACACGTTAACAATAGTCTTTTGTGCGAGTTTGCAATTCTCATTCCCACCGCGGCTGAGCGGCCATTCTTTCCACTAAAATGCAAAAGAGAGTCCGTATGTATTACATACAGGCTCTCTTCTCAGTCAAATCCACTTTTCATTCTCACATCTCCAATAAGAGCATTTCTTGACGCATTTCCATGAGCTTCTGTTTGCATTCCATGATCGCCTTGGCATCCCCCGATGCGATTGCATCGTGCAGGGTGGCCAGCTCATAATCGAGCTCCATACGCAAAATCGGAATTCGCTCATCGGTTCGCTTGGATCGCAGCGCTTGCATGACTTCTTCTACTGTCACGGCAGGCTCCTTCTGATACAGCACTTTATGTTCGATGCCGCTGATCTCGACCATGCGGATAATTTCCCCGAACATAATATTCTCAATGAGAATTTGCCGATCCTTGAATCTTTTCACTACGGCATGACCGCGTGTGTCGCCGATCAGTTTCTCCATCATTTCCGCGAGCTTCTCGTCCTTGAAGGAATAATTGCCCACAATTTTATACTTTTCACCGATACGTTCGAATTTGAGCTTGATCAGCTTGCGTCCGGTACGTATGGAAATGATGAACTGCAGCTCGCTTTCGTTCCAATACAGAGAATAACCTTCCTGAATGAGCGCTTTAATGAAGTTCCGGATTAGCCGGCGATCAAATCGTAACTCTAGGTTGCAGTACTCCACTTCATGACTCTTACTCACGGCAATCCCCTCCATAATTGGTGCTTTGATTTTGTTTAAATATTCAGACAACTTATCTTCTTATCCTTATCTTATTATGAATTCTATGTTTTAGCAACTTGGATTATTGACATTTTTTTAAGGAAAAACGTACAAAAAAAGCCGATGCCTGTTTGACCGCGGCACCGGCCCATAAGCGCATACGGAAGGCTTCGGCGGTTGTCCCGATTCCCGCTTAATGCCATCCCCAGAAAAAACCGTCACGCTCCCAAGCTGCTCTTCCGCCGTGCAATTTCTTGAACAATTTCTTGACTTCTTTGGAGATCGACTCGTTCCCGTTCTCCCCGACATAGATGAAGGATTCCCCATAATGACGCCGGATATAGTCAACCGCTTCCTTCTGATACAAAATGCCGGCCGATTGCAACTGCTCCAGCATCCATTCCGCAATTTCGTTCGCCGTAACGGCCATCGCTCTCTCTCCTTCGTAACCCCTGATTTCCTCCTGCATGTGCAGACATACCGGCATCCACCCATTGTATCACATTTTGCGCCAAACATTCGCACATAGGTACAGGAGCACAATCACTGGTGAACAAGCCTTGCAGCCCATTCCATCCACGGGTCTGCCTCATATGCTATCTCTGTAAGACAAATGAACAGAATTAATAAACGAAAGGGTGATTTCGCATGGGTTACGCAGCTGGTGGTTATAACTCTGCAGCAGCAATTCTAGTTCTCTTTATCTTGTTGGTTATTATATCTAGCGCTTTCGTTATCTAATTCACTTCAAATATGGAAGAGCTGCCGGCAACTTGCCGGCAGCTCTTTATTCGTTCTACGCCGTTTCCGTTTCTTCCGGCTTCAAGATGGCCGCCCCGAGCCCCAGCAGAATGAGGGCGAACAAGGCGAGTACCCCCATATGCATCCACATCTGGGATAAGTGCTGTCCGGCGGCCATGCGCTGAATCGCATCGATCACCCAAGTTTGCGGGACAAAAAGGGCGATTTTCTGCATCCAATCCGGCATAAGCGCTATCGGCCAAAAGCATCCCCCCAGCATGCAAGTCGGGGTGACGACAAGCGAGTTGATCATCCCCATGTTCGTAGCGCTCTTCACCAAACCCGCAATGGCACTGGCAATCCCCATGCTCGCCAATAAGAAAAACTCCAGCATAATGAATTGGGAGATGAGAGGCAATCCGTAATCATAATGAGTCACGTATCTTGTGAACAGAAGAATGGCGAGCACCTGCAGCGTGCCGACCAGGAAGCTTCCCATAAAATTGCCGAGCACGATTTCAATGGAGCGCACGGGCGCTGCGAATGTCCTCGCCATCGTATGCATGCGGCGGTCTTCCATAACTACCGAGATGGTATTGTTAATAATCCCCATCATGAATATCAGCATAAAACCGATCACGATATGCATGTTCGGATTCACGTACAGGTCGTAGTCCGTCACGTTCGCTCTTACTTGATGCTTCTCGGTCTGGAGCAGCGTCTGCACGACGGCCTCTTCTAACGGCCGATCCTGCAATCCAAGCTTGCGGTGCAAATCGACTGTTTCCTGATACCCGGATAGAAGGCTGTTCAGCGAGATCTGCAGCGTTGCGGTCGCTTCGCTGACGCTTAATTGATACATATCCACCTCCGGCGATCCCCCTTGCAGCAGCACTGCGCTGAAGTTCTCCGGTATGACGAATGCGCCGTTCACCTGCTGTCTCGTCACAGCTTCTTTCACTTCCGCATCGGCAGCCGTCACCTTGAGCTTGTAGTCCGGCAGCATCGTTATTTCTTGAACCAGATGCGCGCCAAGCGTCCCCTTATCCATATTCACATAAGCGATATCTACCCGGTGCTCCTGCTGCTGTCCCATGATGCCGATAATGAGCGATACGACACCTGCCGGAATGATCAGATACATCAATATGCCCCGTTTCTGCAAGAGCGTTCTTCTCAACATATGATAAGCGATAATGAAACTATTCATGGTAACCCGCCTTTCGGTAAACGGCAATCGTAACGAGCAGCAGCCCTGCGCTGATCCAACCCATCACCGAGAGGTGCTGGATTAGAACGGCCATATTACTGCCCAGCATGATGCGAAGCATGCTTTGCATCGCCCAGTAGTTCAACGTGAAGTCGCCCAGGCGGCTGAGCAGTCCCTCGGGAAGCGGCGCGAAGCCTCCGCTGAGAAATGACATCACAAGAATTAACATTTGGAAAATCGTTGAGATCGCTTTAGACGATCTGGCGTACGTAGCGATGAGCACGGCCAGACACATCGATGCAATGATAACGCTGAAACAAACGAGTGCCAGCAGCGGATAGGACGCCCCCCAATCGACATCATAGAAAAGAACGGTTGCCGTCACGATGATGGCTGCTTGGCAGCCTGCGATAAAGGCATTGCCGAGCACTTTGCCCAGCAAGATGTTGTAGGGCTGCATCGGCATGGCATTCAACCGGGAAAGCGTATGATTCTCCCGTTCGCCGTGCAGCGTCATCGCAGTGGACAAACCGGAGTACAGTAAAAACATAACCAGCATCGAAGCTGCATAATATTGCATGGCCGTGTAGTTGGAATTGGTTGACGCAAGCTTGCCTAACCGCACATGGGAGCCGCTTGCCGGCGAGGCTTCGCTCTGAATTAACTGCTGTGCCTCCGGGCTTGAAGTCATTGAAGCCGCTTGCTTACGGTTCACATTGTCTATGAAGGACCGAAGCACCAGTTGTGCCGTCAAATTCTGTTCGTATTGATTGCCTAGAATCATTTCCCACGCCGCTTCTTGCCCGGAAATCACCTGCGAGCTGAAATTGGCGGGAATAACCAGCGCAAACTCGGATTCACCCGTTTGCAGCCTGTTGACCGCTTCGTCGCGGGATCGAACCTCCGTCGTATGAATCATCTGGCTTACCTGAGGAGCGCTTAGGAAACTCTCGAACGCCGACTTCAGCACGCCGGAGTCTCCTTGAACGAGATCCACTTTCACCGGCTGAATCGTGCGGTCCTCCACTTTGAAAGCACCCGACAACGCTGAACCCAGGATGAAGATAAGCAGCAGCGGCATGGCGAACTGAATCGCCATAACATACTTCATGCGCATCATACGTATCACTTCATATTTGGCAATGATCCAAATCTGCATGTGTCCACCTCCCTAGTCTCGCAGCGTTCTGCCGGTAAGTGACAGGAATAAAGCTTCCAAATCCGGCTCCACCTGGACGAGCGATTGGATTTTGACCTGATGCTTGGAAAGAATGAACAAAATGTCCTGCAAATACGCTTGAGACGCGCCGACCAACAGCTCGAGCGCCTGATCTTCGGCCGTGACCTGCTTAATCCGCGGATGGTCGCGCAGCTCTATCACCGCTTCTTCGGTCAAGTTGGCGACTTGCAGCATTATTTTGTTATCTTGCGCCACTTTGCCGCGCAATTCCTCCTGCGTCCCGCATGCGATGAGATGGCCGCGGTCCATAATGCCGACCCGCGTCGAGATTGCAGCCACCTCCTCCATGTAATGCGAAGTATAAATGATCGTGGAGCCCATCCGGTTCAGAGCTCTTACCGATTCCAGAATGTGGTTCCTGGATTGCGGATCAATGCCCACCGTTGGCTCATCCATGATGATCAGTTTGGGATGATGCATAATGGCGCAGGCAATATTAAGCCTCCGTTTCATGCCGCCGGAGAAGGAGCTCGGCTTATCGCGCGCCCGGTCCGATAGTCCGACGAAATCCAGCGCCTCCTTCACCCGGCTATGGAGCAGATTGCCTCTAAGTCCATAAAGCTTGGCGAAAAAGGTAACATTCTCACGTGCGCTCAAATTGCCGAATATGGCGATATCTTGCGGCACCAGACCGATCAGCCGCTTCACTTCAATCGTATCTTTGGCCACCGACAGGCCGTCTACCGTCATTTCGCCGCTATCCATTCTGAGCAGTCCGCTCAGCATCTTGATCGTCGTGCTTTTCCCCGCACCGTTAGGACCTAGCAAGCCGAATATTTCGCCTTCCTGTATCGTTAAATTCAAATGATCGACAGACACTTGATTGCTGTATTTTTTGACTACATTCTTGATTTGAACGAAGCTCATTGGGTTCTCTCCTTTACGCTGGAACGTTCGATTACCTTCATTGTACATCCGGCGAACAGCCGCTGCAGGTAGATTTCGTCATGATGCCAAGGTGACTTAAGTCATAACGTCATTTGGGGCATGTAAACCCGCCGGCAGGCTGTGCTATAATTTGGATACAAGCTAGCAAAGGATGGAAAACCCTTGATCCAATTACTTCCAATAACCCGCTACTTATTCATAATCGTTCCAGGCATTGCCTCGATGTATTTGGAAGATTATTCGTCCGTCGGGGCTTACGTGTTCTATGTGCTTCTGTTCCTGTGGATCGCTCAACTGCGCAGAACTATTCTGAGAAGGGCCGTATGGATGCTGCTGATCGAAATCGGGTACGGCGCTTGGATGACTTATACGTTCGACGGCTTGCTGTTCGTTACTTTTCTCTCTACGCTTCTGTCCTATCAACCTGCTGCTCATCCCAGCTACCGCAGACCGTTCATGGGCTTGCAGCTCGTTCTGCTGAACCTTAGCCTGCAAGGTCAATCCGGCGCCGATTATGTGATGGCGAATCTCTTCTTCCTGGCTCTCGCCTTGCTGCTCGTTCATATGCACCGTATCGAGCGCAATAAAGTCGATATCGAGCTTCTATACGACCAGCTTCGCAAACAGCATTATGAGCTCGATGAAGCTCGCATGCAGTTGCTCGACTATGCCAAGCAGGTGGAAAATATCGCGCAGATGGATGAGCGGAACCGTATCTCCCGTGACATTCACGACGATCTCGGGCATCAATTGATCCGGCTGAAAATGATGATGGAAGCCGGGCTGAGAATTATGCCGACCCAGATGGACAAAGGTATGGAGATGTTAACCTCCGTTCGGGATCAATTAACCGACAGTATGGAGCTTCTGCGGGCGACGGTACGCAAATTGAAGCCTGACGACGATTCGATGCAATCGTTCACCCTCAGCCGGCTGATCGAAGGATTGACGAAGGATAACGGCATTACCGTCGAGGTTGACGTCCAAGGCTTGCCTTATGTGCTGTACCCGAGTCTCGCTTTCATTCTTTACCGGAACGCCCAAGAAGCCATCACGAATGCGATTCGTCACGGCGGGGCGACTACCGTCTGGATTCAATTAACTTATGAACGCAAGCAAGTCACGATGAGCGTGTCCAACAACGGCGGCCTCCCTTCCGGCCAAACCGCCAAAGGACTCGGCATGAGCGGCATGGAGGAGCGCAGCAAAGTGATCGGCGGTCAGCTGCTCGTGAGCAGCAATTCCTTGCCTTTCACCGTGACGACGATTCTCCCGACTTTCCGCCAAACTTAAACGATTAACAGAGAGGAATGAACCAGCATGATTCATGTCCTGATTACGGACGACGATCCATTCATTCGCGAAAGCTTGAAATTAATTATCGGACTGGACGAAGAGATCACGGTAGTCGGCACCTGCACGCATGGCGATGAAGCCCTTGCCTATGTACAGAGCGGAGCGCAAGTCGATGTGGTCCTCATGGACATTCGCATGCCCGTTTGCGACGGTGTGCAGGGTACGCTGAAAATCAAACAAGCGAAGCCTGAAGTATCGATCCTGATCCTAACTACATTCGACGACGATGAGTTTATCGTCCAGGCACTGCGGGCCGGAGCCAGCGGTTATCTGCTGAAAAACATTTCACCGGACCGGATTATTCAGGGCATCAAAACCGTCGATCAGGGCAATCTCCTCATCCATCCCGACATCGCCAAGAAATTGACAACCTTCATCTCGCCAAGCCCTCCCCCCCACGTTCCGGCGCCGGCGCCTCTGCGCGAGTACGGGCTTACGGCGAGCGAACAAGCCGTTGTCGAGAAAATCGCCGAAGGCTTGTCCAACAAAGAAATCGCCCAGGAATTGTTCCTGAGCGAAGGGACGGTTAAAAATTATATCACCGAAATTTTGAGCAAGCTGAATTTGCGGGACCGGACGCAGATCGCCATTTTTTATCTGAAGAAACAATCCCGTTCAGGCAGCTGACTTCGTTAATTACGGATTTTCTCTACTTGAATATCCTCTTTGGATGAGCTTCCTACAACGTAGGTGGGCTCATTATTACTGTTATTGTTGTTGGTGACCTCGGTCAGCCTCAGGGTCGTCCGGTAATAATGCCCGTTCTCAACGAACAAATAACTATATGTATGAAGTTCTGGCAGCGCATCGATGACAATCGGGCTTGTCATATACGGCACTTTATCGATTTCATAGAACCGGAAGTCTTCGACATAGTTCTGAAGTGTTTTCAGTATGGCAGGATCCTTCTCGCCAGTCACAGGAACTGTGCCGTAATTCGAATACGACAGTTGCGGCGGCTGGCTCCCCCAAACCTTCTTCAACTCTTCCTCGCTAACGTAAACTTCCTCCGTATACTTCTCCTTCGCTTTGCGCAGGCCTGCCGTCTTCACGCCCATGCGCTCCACATCCGCCAGCCTGTAATACGTGGTCTCCGTCGAATTCGTCAAGACCGGATACGTGCCTCCGAGATAGTCAAAATATTGCACATAAGGATATTGAAAGACAATGTCCGTGTAATTCGTTTCGTTTCCTTCGGAAGGCTGCAGCGAACTGACGCGGGGATTGATATAAATCGTTTTGGTGCTGTCCTGCCAATTCACCACGGCGCCCAGATAGGTTCCCAGCTCTTTGACCGGCAGATAGCTTGCATTGTTGTAGATGAGCGGCGGATTGGCCAGATTGACCTGCTGTCCCGCTACGACAACATGAAAGTCTTTTCTTAAATAGGCGTCTACGCGTTCAAGCACATCCTGCGCATAGACGCCGGCTGTAAAACAGGTACCCATCAAAACGCCCAGGATTGAGATTTTGAACCCTTTTTTCATTTTCAATGCGGAATCTCTCCTCTCTTCTCTATATCTGCATGTTCATTCATTTCGGCAAAGTCCTATTTTTTCCTGCTTTTTTAGACAAAATGAGACCTTATTCCTACTATTTTCCTGCGAAACTTGTAAATCGTTGCAGGGATCACTGAATTAAACTACAATAATTGAAAAACGCAAGTGAAATGAGGCATATTAACCATGAGTTTTACCGGGTTTACCCAGCATGATTTCGATACCTTTGCGATAGAAGGTCTGGATGGCCGGATGGAAGCGATCCGCGAACGCATCCAGCCTAAATTCAAAGCACTGGGCGATTCCTTGACCCAGGATCTCTCCCTTCACACCGGAACCGAGATGTTCTTGCACATCGCCAAACATTTGCGCCGCAAAATTAATCCGCCGGTCGATACGTGGATGGCTATTTGCCCGAACAAACGGGGCTACAAGCAAGTTCCCCACTTTCAGGTCGGCCTGTTCGATGACCGCGTCTTCGTTTGGCTGGCTCTGATTTACGAGCTTCCGAACAAAAGCAATATCGCCACCGCCTACATGAATCAAATCGATCGTATCCGGAAGGAGATTCCGTCCGATTTCGTCCTTTCGTTCGACCATATGAAGAAAGACGTCACCCCTGTGGCGGAATTGGACACTACCGGCTGGACGGAGGCGCTAACCCGTTTCCGCGACGTGAAGAAAGCGGAGCTGTTGATCGGCCGCAACTTGTATGTCCAAGACAAGGTACTGGCTAAGCCCGCCGAGTTCGAAGAATTGGTCAAGACAACCTTCGAGAAGCTCATTCCGCTGTATCAACTGGCTGTAGATGCAACCTAAGTAAAATTAAGGAAATTTTTATGTAAAACTAAGCTTTATTTAAACTAAAATGAAGGCCTCCTGCGCAGACTATATCCTGTAATTCCCATTTACCGGGAAAGGAGGTCCTACCTAGATGAAACAGTCTTCTATGAAAAAGTTTCTCGTAACCACGACGGCCCTCTCGTTCATTCTGGGCGCAAGCGTGCTTCCTTCGCTATCCGTCTCCGCGCAGGAGCCGTCTCTCGATCCGGAGGAGATCGTCTCCGTCCAGCAAGGAGATGAGAAAGCCGGCGGCCATCACGGCCGCAAATGGCCGATCATCGAGGAATCCGCCACCGTGATCGGCGTGGAGAAGGATGTGCTCGTCAAATCGCTCAAGAGCGGCAAAAGCATCGTGGAAGCGGCCGCTGACAAAGGCGTGAGCGAAGCGGATTTGACGGCCAAGCTCCAGCAGCTCCGGACCGGCAAGATCGATGCCGCCGTGAAAGACGGCAAGCTGACGGCCGACCAAGGCGAGCATATGAAGCAGAAGCTCGGCGAGCACTTGAAATTCATCCTCAACGAGAAGAATCTGCTCGACGGCCATGCCAAAGGCAAAGGGCACCGGTTCGGTTTGAAGCCGGACACCGACAAGCTGGCCCAAACGCTCGGTTTAAGCAAGGACGAGCTGCACGCCCAGCTGCGCTCAGGCAAATCGCTGGCAGAAATCGCTCAAGCGAAAGGCATCTCCAAGGACAAGCTTGTCGCGTCCATTAAAGATCAGCTAACCCCTTCCATCGAGAAGTGGGTGGATCACAAGAAAGACGCGAAAGCGAAGTAATTGCGCGAAAGACTGCTCCGCTGTCATCTGAGATGACGGCGGGGCAGTCTTTTGTTGTTTCGGCGCCGGGGGAGTAGGACCGGTGCGGCGGCCGCGCAAAGGCCAAAAAAAAAAAGCTGTACACTTGGCTTCCCCTTGGGAAAGATCCGTGTACAGCTTTCTATTATGCCGTTTGCTGCTGGCTCCGCGTCTGGCGGTCGACGAGTACGAAGCGCTGCAGCAGCAGAATGGCGGCCAGGCACAGCACGCCGCCGATAATAAATGGCAGCGAATGCGCGATGGCGAACACCGCTCCTCCGAGCAGCGGGCCGGCGATGCGGCCCAGACTGTCCATGGAGGAGCTGAGGCCTGTTGCCACGCCCTGGCCGACCTTCGTCCGCTGAGTAATCAGCGACGTCACACAAGGGCGAATCAGCGCGTTGCCCGCGCCGAACACGGACAAGTAAATCGCAGCGGTCACCACGCTGCTGGAGTACAGCAGCAGGAAGAAGCCTGCTGCCGACAGCACGAGCCCGATGCCGATCACCCGTTGCTCGGCGCCTTGCTTCACCAGACGGCGGACGACACCGCCCTGGATGAGGGCGCCGACGATGCCGCTGGCGAGGAACATCATGCCGATATCAAACGGCGTTGCGCCGATCTTGTCCATCTGATAGTATTGCAGCGTCGCTTCCAATCCGGCCAGCGTGAACGAGACGAAGAAGGAAAGCACGTACAAATACTTGGATGCACCGGAGAAAGCGGTCCATCTCGAAGGGGCTTTCTCCTTCACGGAAGACCTCTTCTCCGGCGCTAACGATTCCTTCAAGATGACGAAAGCGAACAGGAATGAAGCGAAAGCCAGCGCCGAGGCGGCGAAGAACGGTAAGTACGTCCCCCAGCGGCTTAGAATGCCCCCAATGGCCGGGCCGAAGATGAACCCCAAGCCAATGGACATGCCGACCATGCCCATGCCCTTCGTGCGGTTCTCAGCCGTTGTAATGTCCGCGACATAAGCGACGGCACAGGCGGTTGCGGCACCCGAGAAAAGCCCGCCAAGAATCCGTGACACATACATAATCCAGAGATGACCGTCAGCGAAGCCGAAAATGAGGAAGCTGACGCTGAATCCGAGTAGTCCAATTAAGATAATCGGCCTGCGTCCGATGCGGTCCGAGACAGCCCCCCATATCGGCGACATAAGGAAAGAAGCCGCTGAGTAGACCGATAACAGCAAAGCGTTATGATACTCGGAACCGGCCCCTTTCACCACCTCGGGCAATACGGGGATAATAATACCGAAGCCAACGAAAATGGTCATCAATAACAGCATGATGATCCCGATCTGTTTTTTCATGATGCTTGCGAGCCTCCAAATCAAACATTTTCCCTTATCGTACCACACCTTTTTTGGGGATGGAAATGAACATTTGAAGAACAAGCAGCCCGATCAAGACGGCCCCGCTCATCAGGAAAGGTGCATGATACCCATATACATCCCACAATTTGCCGGATACGATCGGCCCGATAATCATGCCAAGTCCCTCGATCGTCAAGAAAAAGCCCCACACCGCCCCCCTCTTCTCCGGCGGAATCGCCGATGCAATAAGGGCGTTCCAGGATGGAATAATGAACGCGTAGCCGATACCGAGCAAGGCAACCCATACATACAGCATGGCCATACTCGCCGTATAGGTAAACAGCAGCAGTGCGGCTGCACTCATCGCGAAGCCGGCGATCAGAAACGGGCGTATGCCGAGCCTGTCCACCATTTTGCCCATCGGAATCAAGCAAATGACCGTTACGGCGCCGCCCGCCACCAGGAACATGCTGTATTCTAAGGATGAAAGCTTAAGCACATCTTTCGCATATAAGGTGAGAATGGGCGTCAAAATGCCTAAAGCGAAGGTCTGTGCGAACATCGCCGGGAACATGAGCGGACTTACCGATATCGAGCGCTTGACTTCATGGAGATAGGTGGAGACCCGCTTCAACAGCGGCTCTTTATGGGCAGCGCCATGCACCGCCGCCTTCTCGGCCGCCTTCTTCCTCGGCAGCATTAAGGCCACGAGCACGACCACGGTCATGCAGACGATCAATAACCGAAAGGCGGTGCCGTACGCATTCTCGCCGACGAAAAAATTAATCGCTACCGGCCCCAGTCCGACACCGGACAGCCAAGCCATATAGACGACGCTCATAATCGTCGCTTTGCCCTCTTCGCCCGCCACTTCCGTCGTTCCCGTAATCACGCAGGGCCACAGCGGAGCCGTGCCGAAGCCGAGCAGCGCGCAGCCGGCAATCATCCATATATATTGAGAAGCCGTCGCCATGATGATGACGGAGATGAAGGTCAGAAGCACCCCCGTCAGCATCGTCGTCCGGTAACCCAACTTATCAATGATCCAACCGACAGGCGTTCGCAGCACATTGTCTCCTATATATTGAGCGGCAAGCGTCCAGCCGATAATGAAAGCCGATGCGCCCAGCCCGGTTTTCATATAGACCGGTAAGATCGTGATCAGCAGCGCGCCTTTCACGAATTCCACGATGAACATAATGACCAGCAGCTCGATGACGAACGGAGAAAACATCCGTTGACCCTGCCATTTATGCATCCATTTCATCAGATTGCTCCTTATTCGGGCATTTTTTAGCAAGTACTGTTAGTTTTGCCGCAATTGGCACAAACTATTTTTTAAAAAATTAACTTGCATGAAATCTCTAGTTTGATATACTCATTTTGTTTGTTGCAACTTTCGACAAGCAATCCACGAGAGAAGGGAAGCGATAATCAGGTGGATCATACCCGTACCCCCCTGTTCGATGCATTGCAGAAGCATGCAGAAAGAAATCCGATTCAGTTCCACATTCCTGGCCATAAAAAAGGGGTCGGCATGGACCCGGAGTTCCGTTCCTTTATCGGGGACAACGCCCTGTCCATCGATCTCATCAATATAGCACCGCTGGATGATCTCCATCAACCGATGGGCGTCATCGAGGAAGCCCAGAAGCTCGCTGCGGACGCCTATGGCGCCGATTATACGTTTTTCTCGGTGCAAGGGACAAGCGGAGCAATCATGACGATGATTATGACGGTATGCTCGGAAGGCGATAAAATTATCGTTCCGAGGAATGTACATAAGTCCGTGCTTGCCGCGATCATTTTCGTCGGCGCCAAGCCTGTTTTCATTCAACCGGCCCGCGACAAGAACCTGGGGATCGATCACGGCATTCCGACACGGTCTGTGCGCAGAGCGCTTGAGAAGCACCCTGACGCCAAAGCGGTTCTCGTCATCAATCCGACGTATTATGGCGTATGTACCAATCTCAAAGAGATCGTCGACCTCGTTCACAGCTATAACATGCCTGTGCTCGTCGATGAAGCGCATGGCGTGTTGATTCATTTCCATGATAAACTGCCGATGTCCGCGATGGAAGCAGGCGCCGATATGGCGGCCACCAGCGTACATAAACTTGGCGGTTCCATGACGCAGAGCTCCGTGCTGAACGTGAAAGGCAGCCGCGTGAACCCGAAGCGGATTCAGACGATCATCTCCATGCTCACAACGACTTCTACGTCATACATTTTGCTCGCTTCGCTGGATACGGCACGCCGTCATCTTGCCTTGAACGGGTACGAAATGGCTGAGCGCACCATCGCGCTGGCGCAGTATACAAGGAAACAGATTAATGAAATTCCGAATTTGTACTGCTTCGGGGAGGAGATCCTGGGCGAGGAAGCAACCTTCACTTATGATCCGACCAAAATTTGCGTACATGTGCGCAAGCTCGGCGTCACAGGCTTCGAAGTCGAGAACTGGCTTCGCGAACATTACAATATCGAAGTTGAGATGAGCGACATGTACAACATCCTGTGCCTCATCACACCGGGCGATACGCCGGAAAACATCGAAACTCTGCTGACGGCTCTGCGCGAGCTGTCGCACATCAACGACGACGTCGCTGAAGTCAAAGAGGTCGTCATTAAAGTTCCGGCCATCCCGCAATTGACGCTGACGCCACGGGACGCTTTCTACGGGGAAACCGAAGTGCTGCCTTTCAAGGAATCTGCGGACCGCATCATCGCCGAGTTTATTTACGTCTATCCGCCGGGCATTCCGATTCTGCTCCCCGGTGAAGTCATTACCCAGGAGCTCATCGACTACATTGTCGAGCATGTGGAGGTTGGTCTGCCAGTGAAAGGACCTGAAGACCGCAGCGTGCAGAATGTCAAAGTGATCGTGGAGACGCAAGCGATTTTCTAGACCGTTTTCGTGCAGGCATATATTGTAAAACCGTTTACATGATGCTATGATGTTGGTGATGTTTAGCGAATGAGGTGAACAAGCAATGGCTCAAAGCGCTTATATTAAATTCGTAACAGGCTCCGCAGTAACCGCACTCACCTTGAATGAAATCAAGGAGAAGCTTTTGCATTACCGAGAACAGCTCAGTCTGACAGCCAAGCAGCTTGGCTGGGAATATGACGAAGCCGGATTCCCTTATACGATTGAGACGAAGGCCGAGGGCGAAGGCAAGTGGTTCTACCTGAAAGGCATCAATCCCCTGTACAAATATATGGTGATTGGCGTTGGCACGGAGAAGCATCAAGACGAAGAGCGGCACTACGTTCAAGTCGTTCTACCCGACGACGCTACCCATGGCGACAAGAGTAAGGGCAACGAGTTCTGCAAGTACCTCGGGAAGCTGCTGAAGGCCGAACTTCATCTATTCAACGGCAGAATCATGTATTTCAATCCGCGCAAATGAATGAAATAGCGAAGGGCTGCCCCCTAGTAGAAATTCTACTAAAGGGGCAGCCCTTCCTTATGTATAGTGCTTATTCTTCGCCCTCTTGAGCTACGATTTCGTTGTAAATAGTCACTACGCGTTCCCATTCCTCTTCATTCTCAATGTTGACCAGGTAGGCGTCGTCGCCTTCTTCTTCAACACGGAAAATAACACCGTCAGCTTCAGGATCATTGCGATCGAGCAATACAGCATATGCTTGCTCTTGAGATTGGAAGGTATATACCATAACCATCTCGTGCTCTACACCGTTCTCGTCCGTTACGATAAAAACATCTTCCCCATGCTCGTGATCGTGGTCACAGTCCGGGCCGTGTACATGATCATGCTTCTCATCGCTCACAGGCAGAACCTCATTTCGTCGAATAATTAGTTACGTCATTATCCTAACATTTTCATATAAAGAGGTCAAACCGGATCCTGTGTTTTCCACCCTATTCGGATTGAATCTGCTTCTCGGAAACGACGGAATAATCGCTAGATCCTGCAGCCTTCATTGCAAACTTCACGACGTACGTTCCAGCCTCATCGAAAGAAACGCCATACAACGGCACTTTCAGCCAGAACGATTCTTTGGATTCGGTAATGGCTTTCACCACCGGCGTAACTACGCTTTTGCCGCTTGGCGAGATAATGGATACTCTCACGGAATCAATGCTTGTTTTCAAGTTGTCCACCTGTGCGAATACGATGAAATCAGCTTGTTTCCCTCGTTCTACGACGCCGAACGGAACGATGGCGGAATCTTTGCGCACCTCGGTCGTAAAGAATAAATGCACGTTCGGTTTGTACAAGTACGCCGTCTTGTTGGCGTTATCCCATTTCACCAAAGCTTGCAGCGCATCGCTGACGGCGCGCAGCGGCAGAACGGTGCTGCCGTCCATAATGAGCGGCGGAACGTCGGAATCGCCGAATTCCTGCGTCGTATCGTTCACTACGAGACGAGCGATATTATACCCCTTATAATCCCCCCATATCGATGAGGCTACCACTGCAGCCGTGCTAAGTACGAAAAACACCAGCATCAACGCAAATATCCGCTGTACTACTTTCATCTTCATTAACCTCCAGCTCTCGTTAGTAATCTTTGTGTCTGCATCTTTATACTCCGAAGGTCAGGAAGAGTTGCGTCGAAATTATAATTTTGATAAAAAAGCTAGAACACGCTTCTTGTAAGCTTCCGGCTGCAAATGATAGGATCCCACATGTCCCGCTTTCTTCGTCAGCCACAGCTCGAAGGTGTCCGGATGCCGGCGCCACATCCCCTCGCTGTTCGACCACGGGATGGCCTCGTCATCCTCGCTGTGAATGAACAGGATCGGTCTCGGATAAATGTGATCGACGGCGGCCAGCGCATCGACCTGACGCGGATTAACGCCGATCAATCTCGGCAGAATGTTCAAGATGAGCGGAGTGAACGGGAATCTCGGCAGCTTCGACCAGACCGGCAAATTATCTTCCAGATAGGGACTCAGCTGGCTGAATGCGCTGTCGGTGATAACGCCCCGGACGGAGGACTCTTCCGCTGCGGCCAAGAGCGACGTACTGCCGCCCATGGAGAAGCCTAATAAGCAAACTTTGCTTGGGACATTCGCATGCACCCATGCGATGGCGCCAAGAACATCCTGCTTCTCCAAATATCCGACCGTCGTCACACGGCCTTCCGACTTCCCGGAGTTGCGGAAATCAAACATCAGCACGTGGTAGCCCCCGTCCACGATCGCCTTCGCCAAAGCTAACGCAGGCAGCCCCTTCTCCAGCCGGGTACCGGCATAGCCGTGAGCCATGATGACCGTCGTCGCAGACTTGCCCGCAGGTGCGCCCGGTGAACGGAAGAACCACCCGTCCAGCGTGACATCCGCGGATTGGCTCGGGAAGGATACATCCTCCCCTCGTAAGCCGTAGGTTTCCGGAGACTCATCGACGAGCTTGCGTTTCGGATGAGTCAGCTGCCAACCTACATAGGTCGAAACTCCTATTAACAGGATAAGAATCAGAAAGAGAAATCCCGCAAGAATAAGCCATATCATTAGAATTGTCACCACTTTTTCCCTTATATGGATAATTATTCACGAAAACTTAGTTGAAATGGGTAAGCTCCCGTGCTACATTAGAAAAAGATGTTTTTTGTCGAAAAATGGAGGCGGATGAATGAGTTTGCAAATTCAAATGTTGGGAACCGGCAGTGCCTTTGCCAAAACATTTTATAATACAAGCGCATTGGTCCGTTCAAACGGGTTGAACGTTCTCATCGATTGCGGCGTCACCACGCCCAAATCGCTTCACGACCTTCAGATAAAGCCCGACGACATCGACGGCATCGTCATCTCGCATATACATGCCGACCATGTCGGCGGGCTCGAAGAAATCGCCTTTCGATTATTATATGAGAGCAACCGGAAGAAAACAAAGCTCTTTCTCCCGAAGGCCATTGCCGATATTTTGTGGGAGAACACGTTGAAGGGCGGCATGTATAACCCCGCGGACGGATTCAACTCCCTTGAAGATTACTTCCATGTTCTTATTATAGAAGAAAATAAGCCTTACGAAATCGGTCCGGGGCTCACGATCGAATACATACCTACACTCCATATCCCCGAGAAACCTAATTATTCGCTTTTCATTAACGGCCGAATATTTTACAGCGCAGATACCCGCTTCAACAGAGATCTGCTCCTTCAGGAAGTTGTCGACAACCGCAATTGTCATACGATTTTGCACGATTGTCAATTAAGCGGCAAAGGATTTATTCATGCGACACTCGAGGAACTGCTGACACTGCCTGAACATGTCCAAGAGCGCATATATCTTATGCATTACAGCGACAACATGAACGAGTTCATCGGCAAGACCGGCAGGATGACATTTATTCGCCAGCACGAGGTTCTTGAGCTTCCGGAATCATAACTACTTCATCAGAACCTTCGGGACTAGTCCCTTAGGTTCTTTTTCGCGATTATCCGCGATTATTTCCTAATCTTTTCGGGCTTCAGCAGGATTTGGTAAACGGACAGAGAACATGTCACAGAGGTGTATAAACGGACATCGGTACATGCAGGAGATGATATGGTGGTTATCAATTGGATTCTTAGTGCCTATGCAATTGTATATATGCTTTATATCAACATTTTACACACGGGCATCAGCCTTCCTTTACAGCTCCTCATTCTTTCGCTTTATATTATCAGTCTCAGATTGCCGTTCAAGCATAACGCACTGCCTTGGCTGCGTCTGCTCCTTATCGGTTGTATGCATTATGTCGGGCATTTGAGCTATCTCCTTCCCCTCTACATACTAACGCTTTTCTACGATATTTATACGGAAGAAAACCGCAAGAAATCGTGGGTGCTCACTGCATCCTACGCATTCATTTTCATTGGCAACGTGTTCCTGATCAAAGGCTTCTATGACCTGCTCTGGGTCTATATGGTGGAGAGTGTCCTGCACTTCACAACGGTCGCCCTGCTGACCAAAACGACATTCTCCACGCTCCAGCAAGCTGACCGGTTAAAGAAAGAACGCTACTTGATTTCCCAGCAGGATTCCCTCACAGGCCTTTTCAACTACGAAGAATCGCATCGACGGCTCGAACAGCTTATCCGCCAGAAACAAAGCCTCGTGCTCATCCTGATCGATTGCACGGATCTGAAAGCGATGAATACGAGCCGCGGGTTTCAAGCCGGTAATTTTATTTTGAAACAGATGGCCGAACTTCTGCAAATATTATTCAAAGAAGCGTTATTTATCGCTCGTTACGGCGGGGATGAATTCGCAGTTGTCATGCCGCTCGTGCAGGAACAGAGCTTGACAGCCTCGTTAAGGCTGAAGCTGGATTCCGACCTGCCGAAGCTGACCGGCATCCAGATCACCTACGGCATCGCTACTTACCCGCTGGACGGTCTCAACAAGGACGATCTGATCCTGATGGCCGAACATAACTTATTCATCAAGAAACGCGAGTCTTGGCTGAAACGCGAAGAGCATATGCTGCGGTCGGATAAACTGAAAGTTATCGGCGAGCTGGCGTCCGGCATGGCGCATGAAATCCGCAATCCCCTGACGACAGTCAAAGGATTTCTACAAATTTCCAAAGCAAACGGTTACAATATCGAGAACTGGTACGGCCTCATTATGGATGAAATCAACCGAATGAGCGACTTGACCGCGGAATTCCTGCAGTTCTCGAAGCCGCACAGCATCGATTTCCGGATACATTCGCTTCATGAATGCATGCTGAAGGTCATAGCTCTGATGGAGTCGGAAGCGACCCGTTTCGGGCACCAGATCCATTACGTCGATTCCGGGGACGGGGCCCATATGCTCATGGATCAGGACAAGATGATTCAATTGCTGCTCAATTTAATCAAGAACGCTTGCGAAGCCATGGAAGAAAACGGGGTCATCCAAATGCAGTTAAGCAGCGATTCCAAAAGGGCGACGATCGTGATCGCCGACAATGGCCCCGGCATTCCGAGCGATCAGCTGGAGAAAATATTTCACCCCTTCTTCACAACCAAAGAGACCGGAACCGGTCTCGGACTATCCATATGCTATAAAATCGTTCAAGACCATCAGGGCACGCTCGAAGTCGAAAGTGAGCTCGGCACAGGCACCCGGTTCATCATGACCTTCCCGTTATCTGTGGAGCAGCAGTCATAAAATGTCGCAATAGCAAAAAAAAAAGCCGCTGGTTACAGCGGCTTCTTCATTCTGACGTGTAATATGCCGGCATCATAGAACGGTTCCTTGGAGATAACCTGATACCCTAACTTGTTATAAAAGCCTTCCGCGTGACACTGCGCGTCCAGCACGGAAGACGTGCAGTTCAACTCGCGAGCCTGCTGTTCCATAGCTAACAAAATTTGCTTGCCGAGGGACTGCCCTCTATATGATTTCAGCACGGCAATACGCTGCATTTTGGCGGTGCGGGGTTCGTATTCGTACCAACGGGCAGCAGCTACCGGCTGATCTCCGTCTACAATGAGAAAATGATGACAGGCTTCAGGAGATTCATCCTTCTCGTCCATTTCCAAATGCTCTGGCACCTGCTGCTCGTCGACGAACACGTTGAAACGAACTTTGAAGCAATCTTGCAGCTGATCGGCTGTCGTAACGCGAATGATTTCCATGTGAACTTCTTCCCTTCTCCCTTACTAAGACCATTCTTTGATCTTAACGCATTCCAGAAAGGTTGTCCACAATTAACCATTGTTCATTTCCGTTTTTCCAACCAGTAGCTGCAAGCCCCAATCGCAACCCCCAACAGTGCTCCACCGGCTACTTCCCGCGGCAAATGCCCCAGCCGTTCCTTCAGCGCTTTGCGCCTCCGGGCATGGTATAAACCTGGATGCTGCTTCGCCAGACGCTCGACCTGCTCATCGAGATCGTTCACTTCTACGGCAATTTCCCCTGCTGCCCGTCGAATCCCCATCGCATCGTACATAACAACGGCGCCGAAGACGGAGCTTACGGCGAAATCGATGGCTGACAGCCCTCTTCTCATGGCGATATAGGTCGCAAGCGCCGAGACGCCTGCCGAATGCGAGCTTGGCATGCCTCCGGTTTGGAACATTTGCGACCAATCCCATTTCCTTGTCGTGATATAGCCAAGCGGAATTTTCATGACTTGCGCCGTGCCAATTCCTAACAAAGCGGTCGTTAAAGCTCGATTCATCGCGCTCACCTCACCTGTAGCATCCTTCATAGGTTTAGATTCTATTCGCGATTTTTGATACAATAGAGATGTTGCTTTTCGAAAGGAGTGCGATACATGAATATCGCTTTTTTCTTACTGCCCAAATCCGAGGTTATTACAACCACGTTACAAACAACGCTTCGCCAAACACTTGAACGGATGGAATATCATCGCTATACCGCAGTGCCGATTCTTTCGGACGACGGCCATTATGTCGGCACGGTGACCGAAGGGGATCTCTTATGGTTTCTGAAAAATGCCGCAGGCGTGACCTTCGAGAATGCCCATCGCCACCTCCTGTCGGAAGTACCGCTGCGCGTTCGAAACAAGCCCGTTCACATTCATGCGGACATGGTCGATCTCATTGATCTGGCCAAAGTGCAAAACTTCGTGCCGATCGTCGACGACTCCGATAAATTCATCGGCATCGTCCGCAGAAGCGAAATCATTGAATACTGCGCCAAGCAAATCAATTTCAAATCCCCCTCCGCGGCGGGAGAGCGGCCGTGAAGGTGCTAAGCCTCCCGAACATATAGACCAGACACTTGCCATATTCCAATTGTCATCCACTTTATCCAGAACAGCGGTTCCGTCTGCATTCCTCGCGAATTCGCTTCAATCCTACGGCAAATTGACGATCCTTATCGATACGATCCCATCGATCGTACCGTGGAAGTATGGGTCCGTTCCCCCAAGGAACGGATCGCCCGCTTCTTGATTCGTCATAACCCCCTTCCGGAAATAAATGTCTTTCACAAAATCCGTTCATTCCCAATCATACCCCTATCCGGTATAGAATTAACCGCCACTCTGCTAAATCATGGATAGCCCGCTGTTTCCGGTGACACACTAAGAGGAAAACTTTGCTTAGAAAGGAAGGATATCCTTGGATGCGATGAACCGGAATAAACAATGGTTGCTCGACAAATTAGGTCCTTCCGATGATTTGGAGCATCGCACGATGCGTTCCGCTGAACTGGAAGCTGAGATCTTATTCATATCCAATGTTTGCGACAACAATATCATCCGCGACGAAATTATAAGTCCCTTCTTCCATATGAAAAGTCTTCACGAATATGAGAATTATTTGCTGTCCTTTCCACGCAGCGGCAAGCCGGCATCCAATGTCGATGCGCTGAGCAAAATTACAGCCGGTTATGTGGCCGTCATGATCGAAGACCGTTTCGTGCTCTTCCATGCCGCACAGATCAAAGCCGCTGCCCTTAGCGACGCGCAGGTGGAAGCGACGATTCAGGGACCGCAAACCTCCTTCAGCGAGCATATCGATACGAATATCAACCTGATCCGGGTCCGTTATCAAACCAACTCGTTACGGGTGGAATCTCGTGAAATCGGACGTTTGTCCAAAACGAGACTCTGTCTTCTGTACGACGATCTGCAGGTTGATCATGAGGTGCTTGAGCGGATCAAGCAAACCATCGACGAGATTAAAGTCGATACGCTGCAGTCCGTGAATGAGCTTCACCTTTTTCTGACCAAACAGAAATTCACGATTTTCCCAATCTTCGTGTCCACGGAACGTCCGGACAGGACCATTGTGAATTTATCCCAAGGCAAAGTTATCTTACTGCTGGAAGGGACGCCATTCGTTCTCATCATGCCCGTCGTCTTCTTCGACTTCTATTCGTCGATGGATGATAATTACCAGATGTCTTTAGTCAGCTATTTTCTCGTGTATTTAAGGTATCTCGCACTCTTTCTCAGTCTTGTGCTGCCTGCGTCCTATGTGGCGCTAACCGCCTATAATCCGGAAATATTCCGTGTTCAGCTAGCCTTATCCATCGCAGGCAGCCGCGCATCCGTACCCTATCCTGCATACGTTGAAGTACTGCTCATGCTGATCTTGATGGAATTGCTTCTGGAAGCAAGCATCCGCCTCCCGAAGTCCGTCGGCTCGACCGCTACGACCGTCGGCGGCCTTATTCTGGGACAGGCTGCGACCTCAGCCGGGTTGATCTCCAACATCATGATTATCATCGTGTCCACGGTTGCGATCTCCAACTTTGTCGTTCCGATTAATTCAATGAGCTTCGCTATGCGAATCATGAAGTATCCGCTCATTCTGATGGCATCAGTGCTCGGCATTACCGGTGTCGTTCTTGGGCTAATCAGCATGATTGCCTACATGACTCATCTAAGAAGCTTCGGAGTTCCTTATTTGCGTCTTTATTTTTACCGTAAGTAGCGTCGTCGTCGATTCGAAGCAAGGGGGTTGCAGCGTGGTCCGGTATTTTTATTACTTGGTTTTCCTCAATATGCTGGCTAACATCGTTATCTTCGTCCCCCGCGTACTGCTTACTCACAGGTTTGAAGGCAGCATGATGTCGATCGTCTTATCCGTTCCGATCGGGTTTACCTTGCTTTACGTTTTCGTTAAATCCATTCGCCAATTCCCCCAACAAGGCTTGCCGGAAATTTTGAAAGACCATGCGCCGGGTTGGGTAAGACTCACGATTTTGATCTACTTCATCCACATGTGGTTTCTCGCCGGTGCATTAACTCTCATTGCATTCAGCGAAATTACGAAGAAATATATCAATCCCGACGTTTCCTCCATGTATATCGTGTTTGCTTTCATCGTTGTCGTCGGCCTCATTGCCCGTTTGAGCTCAGACAGTGTTCTATACTGCATGGAGATTCTGATCTTGACGAATGTCCCCATTATCGGCTGGGTCCTGTATAAGGCGATTACGAACACATATATGGATTACGATGCCGGCATGGAAATCGTCACGCACATTTGGAATATGCCCACATGGGATACTCTTTCGGCGGGTACATATATTTTCACCGGATATACGAACCTGGTTATTTTCAACCGGCTGCTGCATCCACACAAAAAAATACCTTTCCTGTGGTCAATCCCGATTATAGGCACTTTCGTTCTGCTGACGAGCTTTCTAATCCCAATTGGCTACCATGGCACAATAGCGGTGAATACATACCTGTACCCTTGGATATCTGCCTCGGATTCCATGCGCGTTGAATTCGGATTAGTAGAAAGAGTACTGTTTATCTTCATCCTGCTTTACACGAATATCTCCTTAGCCGGTGCGTTCATTCATTGGCATGTCGGCTTTGAATTCTGCAAGGAATTATTTCCGCGGCTAAAGAGGAAAACGTTATTTTCCTGGGTGACGCTCGCCGTAATGGGTTTGGCCACCTTCCTGCTCGGCTTGAAATTCAACGACGAATCTTTATTCGACATGGCGACATTTTATTTAGACCTGCGTTTCGCCTCTGAAATCGTCTTGGTCCTGACGATGTTCATTCTCGCTAGGAGGAAAACGATGTGACAAGATTGCTATGTATCTTCATTGTGATCTGCTTATGCGGCGGCTGCGGATTCAAAGATATCGACAGGCGGTTCTTCGTCGTTGCGCTCGGCATTGACAAGTCGAATCAGCCTGATATGAAATACGAAATTACGCTTAAGCTGGCTATCCCGGGGAACAATCTCGATTTGGGATCAGCCAAGTACGAAGTCATCTCGCAAGATGCCAATTCGATCACGGAAGCCGTACGCTTCCTGAAATCAAAGGTCGATAAAGAGCTCGACTTCGGCCATGCCAAAGTGATTATTTTCGGGCAGTCGTTCCTGAAGGAATACGGTATCAATCAAATGGACTGGCTGAACCGGCGCAGGGATATCCAGCTTGTATCCTGGGTAGCGGCCGGGCAGCCTTCGGCCAAAGATGTGCTATCGACCCAAATCTCTCATGAGCGCCTGCCGGGTAACTCCCTGCTTCTAAGCTTCGGCAACACGGGGGTGGAGTCCGGTTACGTGGTATCCGAGTATTTATTTGATTTCTATCGCAAAAAAAAAGAATGGGGTCTCGACCCGATCCTACCCATCGTTCAATCAACGTCCAATCAATATATCATTAACAAAGCGATTGTATTTGATAAAGAGAACGCTAAGCTGACGATAAGCGCCGATGAGTCCCGGCTGTTCAATATTATGAATGCCACGATCAACAAGGTAGAATTGGAATCTGTTGGGGGCGAAGAGAATTTTTTCGTTTCGGTAGATAACATCAAATCCAAATTTCGGGTTTATACCCCTAAGGACGCACCGCCTTACGTGGATATGAACATCAGATTGAGAGGAGTTATTGAGGAATCCGCATTAGGCTCGCTCGATCCCCATCAGGTGGCGACTTACGAGAAAGAAGTCAGTGAATTCACGGAAGCGAAAATCAAGCACCTCTTGGAAAAATTCCAAAAAGCGAATCTCGATCCTATGGGTTTCGGACTGGATTATCGCGCGCATCATTTCGGCTCGGTCGATGAGGAGTGGCGGACATGGCAGGGGCTCTATCCGGAACTCGAATTTCGAGTGAACATTCAGATGAAGCTTGAAGGTGTGGGAATTGTGAAATAGTCAGAGGGGAAGACGGCATAGCCAGACAACGCTGCCATTCGTACGGCGGGATACCAAGTTGATCCAACAGGTGGTGAATATCGATTTCTCTCATAACACCTACACCTCATCCACGGTTTGTCTCTTTAAGTTAAGCTCCTCTTTACTTTATCGGTCTATCTTTCATCTGTAAATAAGTGCATATTGTCGAATCCCCTAAAGAATCAATAAAACCTATTCCCATTAAATTGGCTTTTTCCTGTGCGAATTTCGACAAAATATAAAAAGAGCTGCGATAGCGCAGCTCTTTTTGCTTTTATTGCAATTGTCCATTGGAGGAGGCTTTGGACGATACGAATTCACTGGCCCAATCCACCATGCCATTCATCAAGGTCAGAACCAAGTTGACGGCATCCTTCTCATTCAACGTCCCGTTGCTCGTTTGACTGCTGACGTATTGCGATGTTTTCTGCTCCAGCTTTTCAACGAGATCTTTGATCTTAAGCAGCTCATTCGCCAAATCCGATACTTGCTGCCCGCCTGAGCCGCTTTGACCAGCCGCCTGACCGCTTGGCCCGCTTTGGGACGGACTTTGCCTCTGACCTTGACCCTGGTCTTGGCCTTGCGCTTGGCTTTGTGAATGTGCCTGCGGCTGTTGGTCCTGCGTCTGCTGCTCCTGCTGCGACTGCTGGTTACCGGAATCCTGCTGCTGGCTCTGACCGCCTTGCGCGTGCTGCGAACCCTGAGTGCCGCTTAACAACATTTTCTTGACCTGCTCGAGCTCGATAAGCATCAAATCATTTTGCTTCGTAAGTTCATCCATCTGCAGCTTGAGATCTTGTGTTTTGATCATGTTGTGAAGAATGCTCCTTCCTTTATTTCACGACACCGCATGCAATTCGTTTTCCAGAATTACCGGACGGATCTGTCTTCAGGTCATCCGCTTTCTCATGAATGACCAGAGAAGTGCCTCCCTGTTTATACAACGAATTTATTTTGTCTGGAAGAAGCGTTACCGCTTTGGTGACCGTACTCAGTCGGCCGTTCCCCTGCTCGTCCACGATCAGATTAGGCAAATCGCCGGCATGCGCGCCTTTCGGATTCAGGAAGCCGTGCTCTCTTTTCACAGGATTGAAATGAGCTCCTGCCGTTTCGAAGGTAGGCGCTTCGCACAATGATTTCTCGTGAATATGAAAACCATGGGGGCCTGGAGCTAACCCGCTTACTTGCAGGTCGATCTGTACCCCTTCCTGAACAGAAGTCAATTGTGCTGTTCCGACATTTTGGCCATTGGATCCGATCAAAGTCACCTGAAGTGGTGCCGGAGGTGCAGCCGCTTCCGTCGTTGCCGCGCTTTTCACGCTTTGACAGCCTGTCAGCATGAACACTCCTACACTTACCGTCATTACCATCGCTAAAGATTTCATTAGGTGTAGTCCCCCCATTTACATAATCTACCCTTAGGATGCACAACTGGCCTTCACTGTAACCGCATCATTTCAACAAATTTTTCATGTAGGGGACACAAACAGCAAAAAGCCTGCAATCTTCCGATCGCAGACTCTTATCGCGTTCAACCCCTCTTTATAGAATCGTCATCAATTTCGCAATGATTTGCAGATTTTCCAGCTTCCTTTTGTAAAAATGAAATTCAACTTTAGCATGCTCGACGGCGTCTTCCATCCGCAGCACTTGCTGCTGCAATTCTTTCGTATACGGCCACATTTCCGCTTGACGCTGTTGTTCGTTTTTGCCTGTGACCACACCGTCACCAATAACTTCGCATTCTTTGGCTAGCAGTTGATGCTTAGCCCAGCTAAGTTCGGATACCGCATCCACATAAATGGCCTCTGCTTGTTTGAGCAATTCAGGTACGAGCTGCAGTTCCAAAATCACATCCGACCGGTTCATTCGGATTCCTCCTAAGAGTTTCATAAGTCAAACCTGGCAAGCACAAGCTCAGCTGAGCAATCAGGAGCTTTTATGGCTTCGCCTCATGTATATTCATAGAAAAATAAAACATGCTTAGGAGAGAACTCTCGCATGAACCTGTCCTGAAAAAAAATAATTAATTGCATGCATAAATTATCTGAACATTCAAATAATACTGGTGTACCAATAAAAAGGAGATGATTTTGAATGGCTAGAAACAACACTTTAGTCGTGCAACAAGCAAAAGCAGCATTGGATCAACTGAAGTTTGAAGTCGCTCAGGAAATTGGTGTCCCTCTCTCCCCAACTGGTTACAACGGTAACTTGGCAACGCGTGATGCGGGCGCGATCGGCGGCAACATCACGAAGCGATTGGTGCAAATCGCTGAACAGCAACTTTCCAGCTTCAAACGTTAATCCTTTGATGTAGGAGCAAGCTCAAAAAGACTGAGACACTCGATCCTCCTTAGAGTGCGCATCAGTCTTTTTCTTTTCTCAAAATCGTCATCTCGCGTGAAACAAAAAAAGCGCCATTAGCGGTCTGGTAGGATCGCTAATTGGCGCTTTCTTCACTATTTCTTCTTGACCTCTTCGACAAACACATCGCTGGCATCGCGATTGCTTCCCAACTCGAGAATGGTATATTTCTTATCTCCGATCATGATCACATCTTCCACTTCCGGAAGCGGGTCCGCTAAATAGACGGTACCTAAATAGACATTGCTGCTTTTCAAACGTAAATTCCATCGATGCTGTTGTTTCGTCATTGCTCTGATCCTCCCAAACTCATATGACATCAAGTTACCATAAAACCGGATAAGAAGAAAGCCCTATATCCTCTCTGTTGATGATTATGGTATAGTAGGTTCAAGATTGAACGAGAAAGGTTGACGGCTAGCATGATATCCCAAGGTGTAACGAATGAAGAACTCGCCCTGCTGCTAGGCAAAGGGAATGAGGACGCACAATCATCTTCGAGCTTACACGATTTCATCCCCAGATCCAAGAAGAGACGCCGTTCCCCTCATTTTATTTTTAAAATTTTCCGGTTTTGGCGTCAGTAGCTCCACAAAAAGATGGCAAGCATGTGTTGACAAACACAAAAATACTTGGTATATTAAGAAACATCTTCACCAAACGACTTGTTAGCTCAGCTGGGAGAGCACCATCTTGACAGGGTGGGGGTCAGTGGTTCGAGCCCACTACAGGTCATAACACAGAGAAACCCGCAAAGCCTTGTGCTTTGCGGGTTTCTTTATGTTCAACAATACTTATAATAAATACCTCTGTTCAAACTCCATTTGGTAGGACGGTTGAGGATGGAATGGCTTTATTTTCGCTAACCCAAGAGCCAAGTGGTCCCATAGTATTCCTTCAATGCATTCCACCTGACTCTCATGGCAATTGATAATCAGGATGACTTCTGAGTTTTCACCTTTTAAAACTCTTTGCTTCTTTCTATAAACTTTATAAATGTACAAGTCAATTAGAATACCGACGACGAAGCCTGCCCCTATCAGCCCCCAATAGATAGGCCCCCATTCCAGAATAAACCCTCGCCAATTCAATGAAAGTGGAATGCTCAAAAGTCGCGAAGATCTGCACCTAATTCACCTTGTTTCCTTGATCCTAAAGTTCGTTGGTTGATAGTGCTGTCTCAAATAATTTCTTTGCTCATCTTCGTATAGCTTGTTATTTTCTACTGTGTTCGTATAAGCATCATAAACGGCAAAACAATAAAAGGACGGCGTATATAAAAACCATTGTGCGTCTAATACACTTGTAGATTTGGAAATATCACCCAAAATTAAAATAGTGAACTCCCTCCAATAGATGCGACTGCTGGATAAATATGACGGTCATCACGAGATGAAAAGCAGCCATAATGAATCTGTTCATATACAGTTGTCCCATACTTGGGATCGTCATTGAAGTTAATAAGGCGGTCAGGGGGTTCTTTTTATCCAGGTATTATATTCTAGGGCTCCAATGCTATATGTGTTAAACGGGGCGTTTTCTCTTTTAGCCAGCAGATAAATTTTATTTGTATCCACCGCGGTGCGATAACTATCCAAAATAGCAAAGAGGTAAACAGGAATATATAAATACATTAGCTAATAGTTTAATACGGTTTTAGCTGAATCTATATCCCCATTAAAGGAATAGACCATCGCTTCGTTCAGATGTGTGGTTTGATTAATATAAAGTTCCCATAGAAATAACAGCATTCCCCGAATAAATTTGGACATCAGCAGGTGCCCGAAACCTGGGAAGGCTATTGACCAAAAAGCAACAAGATATGGGCTTTTAAAATGCAACTGAGTTGTTCCGAAAGTACTGACATGTGCTTTGTAGCGTCGATATTTATTATTGTTTGAATAATTATCCATCGATGTCACCTCTATCAACCAATAAAAATATTGTTTCCAAAATTTCCATATCTAACACAACAAATATCCCCATGAAAAAAGAACCCCTTATATATTCATTGGATTAACCAGTCGTTTTTCCAATGTCTATTCTAAGGGGTGCACGCTAACAGTCAGGCCTAGATTTTACTTCACTCTTAACGAACGAACTTTTCAAAAGCTTGTTCAAATTCTTCCTTCGACTGCGCTTGTTTATAAGTAAACACGTGATTCGCCTCTTTTATTTCATTTGCTTCAAGACCAAGGCTCTCATATAGATTCACAATATCCTGCGGCGGACCTTCTACAACGATTTCAACGCCTTTCTGCTTAGGAGAAATCAGATAACCTTTCTTATTCTTGGATGAATAAGCGGCAAACAAAATATAATTCCCTTTGCGCGTTAAATAGTCCAGCTTTTCAGGATAAAAACTTTTGGATCCGCACGGCAGCTTATAAGATGACATCTGAGGCATTAAATAATTCTCCTTACCGATAAATATAGTTTGTTGTTAATCTTCTCACAAAACAGCTATCTTACTATAAGGAATCGGATTACGACTGCTCCTCATCGGCCACCACCGAATCGCGTATTTGCTCAAACGAGATAGGCGTGTAATCCAGTTGCTCGACACTAACATTGTAATAGTGAATCCCTGCATACCGCTGGCCATGAATATGGCCGTGAACGTTGACATAAGGCATCTGTTTGTTCATGTACATCGGCTCATGGGAGAGGATGAAAAATTGGTTGTAAATCAACGGGTATTCGCTGACCTCGTCGAATCCGGCATCCAGCCACCAGGCTCGCGACCTCCCGCGGTCATGATTGCCAAGAATCAGGATTTTATATCCGTTCAGTTGGGATACGATGGCTTGCGTTCGTTCTTTGTTCAAGAAAGAAAAGTCGCCCAGATGGAACACTTTGTCCTCCGGACGAACGACGGCATTCCATTTGGCGATCATCGCAGCCGTCATCTCGTCAGCATCCCCGAACGGCCGGTTCTCAAAGTCAATGATATGCTTATGGCCAAAGTGATGATCCGAAATAAAATAAGTCGTTGCCATGTCAATCGCCCCTTCCCTATAAGATGGCCAAGCAGCTATCCTTGGCCCAACATTTGCTGTATTACACCAAGCGTTTCTTGAATCGCTTGCTGAAGCGCCGAAGTTTCACCTTGAAATGGATGCACGGCGCCAAAGGTATGATTTCCATCCGGAATTCGAATCCACCGGATATCGGGGTTACGCTGAACCAGTTCGGATGATCCGCGAATAAGCCGTTCTCCGTCCGCCGTCCCTTGAACAAGCGCAATCGGGAACGTTGCTCCGCTGATTCTGTTGACAATATCATAACGCTCTCCGTTATGCTCCATATCTTCAAGAATTTCCAGGTTGAGCGGCATGTTCTGCTTCGTGCGTCCATTCAGCGTGTACGTTCTTCCCGTTCTGCGCATCTCTTCCTTATTCTCTTCCGTCAGCAAATCGACATAAGCAATGCCGTTCCACGAGATGACACCTGCGATTTGTTCCGGATGGTCAAGTGCATGAATGAGACATACGCCCGCTCCCCGGCTGTGACCCAATAGCAATATTGGTTTCTCTGCGCCCGCCTCCCGGTTTCTAATTGCCTGTACGACCGTTTGCAAATCTTCAAGATCCCGGGAATACGTATCACGGGCAAACTTCTCCAGCTCCGTAAATTCGAGCAAATCAGCGCCTACGCCATTATGTGAGAAATTGATCGCTACTACATCGACGCTTTCTGCCAATGAGCGGGCCGCATGCGGGAACATCCCCCAGTTTTTAAACCCTTTGTAGCCATGACACACCACAAGGGTCCCCCGAGCCGGTTGAATGGCGGATTCGTACCAATCACCCCGGATCACTCGGTCATCTCCGATCTTCAGTTCGAATGCTTGGCCTGCACGTTCTCTCATCCCTGTCCCTCCTTCTACTTATCCTGTTATATTTTAACACAATCGTTCTTTGACGGCATGCCTCCGAATACGTTCATAAAATTATCCCAATTAGTACAAACTTGATTATGGTAAGTAAACTAACCCAAGTTGAAATTCATTCAGGAGGAAGCTCGCCTATGCCCTACAATCGATCTACCCGCTTGCTCCTTAAATTGACCGCTATCCTGGTAAGTACCCTGCTGATGACAGGGTTGTCCGCTTCCATAAGCCGATCGGTGAGAGCGGAAGCTTATCAAGAGACGGTTCCGGCAAGCACATTTCAGCTTATTGTCAAAGCCTCCCCGCATGCCGCCTATCTAACGGAAACTGCTTTTGAAGATAAAAAATTGCAGCGTGAGCTGGAGAAAGCTCAAAGAGATTCTCGCTCCGGTTATCCTTATGCCGACCCGCTGCCGCCGGATACGACGCTGGTGTACCGGCATAAAGACCAAACGCTGCGCTATGGCGTTACCGTCAACGGGGAATTGGTCGATCTTATGGCCAAGTCGCTCCTACCGCTTTCAACCGGCATGCAGGAATCGCTGCGCGCGCAAGTTCAAACGATACGAACCAAGCATTACGGTGAAATACTGCCATGGGAGGATGCGAGTCAAGTTATCCCCAAGTACAGTAAATTCACGATCACCGACGTGGAATCCGGCCTTAGCTTCGAAGGCCAGCGCCGCGCAGGCTCCTCACATGCGGATGTGCAGCCGCTGACCAAAGAGGATTCCGCGACGCTCAAAAGCATCTACGGCGGTACCTGGAGCTGGGACCGCAAGGCGGTCCTGGTGAAGATCGGCGACCGCACGCTGGCAGGATCCATGCACGGTATGCCGCATGGCGGAGACGGTATTCCCGGGAATGACTTCAAAGGTCATTTCTGCATCCATTTCCTCGGGAGCGTCACGCACGGCTCCCGCTCGTCCGATCCGGCGCACCAAGTGATGGTGCACCGGGCCGCCGGCTTGCTGATGCCTTACATCAGCAAGCTTTCGCCTTGGGCGCTGATCGACGTTTGGATCAGCGCGGCGAACCAAGGTGACCTGCAGCTGCTGCAGGTCACCACCGGGCAAGAGCAGGCGGTGCATGTGCGAAGCATGCGACGCCTGTCCAAGCTTCCGGAGCGGGACGTATCCCAGCTCCTGGAGCTCGAGACCGCGGTCGACGTGACGTCTACGCCGGCCAAGGTCAAGCGCGTGCTGTTCCGCCTTGAGCGAGCGTCGCTCGATTCACGCTGGTACATCCGCAGCGCGGTACTGCAATGACGAAAGCCCGGCAGCTCAGTGAGATGAGCTGCCGGGCTTTCTTATTGTTCCGGCTGCCCGGAATATTTGCGAAGCTCGTTGGCCAACCGGTGAAATTCCGCCCGGGCCGGAGCCGACGACGTCGCTTCGTAGCCTGCCGCCAGAAACGGAATGATCGCATTGGCATCCTTAGCGGACAATGCATAAGTCGGAGGCTCTGGCGCCGCAAGCGTATTCCACCAGCCTTCACTGCCATACGACTCATCATGATCGATCTGGATGCCGTTGACAGGGACATCATTCAAATATTGATAAAGGTTAAGGAATGTAGATTTTTTACCGCCGCTCCACGCATAGGTTTGCCAGAAGCGCGAGCATGCGCCCGCTTGCTTAACAGCTTCCATCACGGCATACGATCCGTAGACGCCGGTTGTATATTGCGGTGTCGCTTCGCTGGCCGCCTGGATATACGCGATAACGGTCGGCATCTGGGCGCTTGTAGCGTCAAAATCGACAGCGAAATAAATACAGCTGCCTTCCGGCTGGCCGACTTGTTGGGCTACCTGAACGGCCGCCGCCCCGTCCGCCAAGCCTGCGCTCCTTCCGCCCAGCGCCCTGTTCGCTGTCGTTTCGTATACCGAAACGATCTGTAATCCGGCGTTGCTGATCAATTCCGCTTCGCCTTTCGTTAAAGCCTTATACCCGCTTGGAACGAGATATCTGGCCACAAACAAGTAGCCATCCCTGACGAAAGCTGCAGCGGTTTGAGTTGTTAACGGCGTTGAGCAATCAAAACCTTTGGCCACTTTCAATCACCTAATTTCTACTAGTTTCATACATCATATGCTCATAGACAATAGAGCGCTACTGCATCCGATTAATTACTTATGTATAGTAACTAAAAAAGGCGCTTACCTAGGCAGGGAAGCGCCAATCCTCTTACGAATTTTTCTTCTGTACGGTCCCGAATCGTTTGGCGTTTCTTGCGCGCGCACGCTCGATTTCCACTTCCCGGTTGCGCGGCTCCGCAGGCGTCACAAGGGAATCCATCAGCTTACGGGCAGCCTGCGTAATTTCTTGAACCGCAAGATCGAATGCTTCCTCGTTTACTTTAGACGGCGCGGTGAAACCTGAAATTTTACGCACGAACTGCAAAGAGGCTGCTTGAATCTCCTCATCGGTGACAACGGGATCGAAATTGAAAAGCGGCTTAATATTTCGGCACATTGCAAGCTCCTTTTTGGACATGTTCCAAATTTACGTTGTTATGATTTATAAGAAATCATAGCACGGAACTGTAATTGCTGGCAAACCGCATACAGTTAATTGACCTTATACACATGCGTATACATAGTATCTTTATATGCAGAGAACACCGCATCCGTCAGAGGTTCGGGGTAGCTCATGATGTTCAGCGGCAAATCCGGCTGACCGGTCTGCAGAGGCGGCTGCACATAATCAAAATGATTCAACTGAAAGCCCAATCGTTTATAAAAGTCCACTCTCCGCTGTGCCAAATCTGTATCTGGCGGCTCTACTTCCAATAGGACAGGCTTCCGCGACTCTTCGAGCAACGCTTTCATTAATTGCCCTCCTAGTCCGCTCCCCCGTACGTCCGGATCAACAGCAATATGCTCCACAAAACGAAACGCAGGAAATTCCCATACAGCCACAAAAGCAATAATCTTGTTGCTGCCGTCTTTTTCAGTAATAAGTCGATAGTAAGGTTCAGATAACAATTCCTTCTGCCCTGTATAGGTTCTACGTTCACTTTCTGGAAACGACGCCTTCATTATAGCGAATACTTGATTAAATTCGCTATCGTCCATCATCTAGTTCCTCCTTAAAACGGGCTGCAACTCATTTGCGTATCCAAATGTAGTGTACCTCGAAGCGAATACATTGAATCCCCCGCTATGGAAATCGCCCCATCATCCGCGAAAAAGCCCCTCAACAGCTCGGAATCACCGAGTCGTTGAGGGGCTTTGTTGGATTGTAAATTAAAAATAAAAAACCCTTACCTATCAAGGGTTTCAACACTATGGGCCCAGAGGGACTCGAACCCCCGACCAATCGGTTATGAGCCGACCGCTCTAACCAACTGAGCTATAGGCCCAAATAAAATTTGGTTGCGGGGGCAGGATTTGAACCTGCGGCCTTCGGGTTATGAGCCCGACGAGCTACCGGGCTGCTCCACCCCGCGTCATCATTGCCGCTCAACAGCGACAAAAATAAATATACACTAGAGGCGAGCTGTAAGTCAAGCGTTAATTTTTAGTGCAGCTGCAGCTGCTTACGTGTTGTAACGAACGCCGAAACGGCCTTTTTTGGACTTGAATACTTCCACTTCCTGCGGGCATTCATAACCATAGATCCACCAATCTTCTTCCATCCTTTTCGCCAGACAGCCCGCCTGAAACTTGGAATCATATAATTTCGCCCAATATATCCATTTCACTGCCATCACTCCGTTTATATTGACATCGGTAATCCTATCTTATCCAGAATAGAACCGACTTATGAGTCATGCGCGAAAGCTAAGTAAAGAAGCCGCCTGGCCGTGCTTCCAGGCACGGGTCCAAGCGGCTTCCTTTCTTCATGGATTTATTGTTTGAACGTTGTCAGCAAGCGTTTGACGGTCTCGCCCATCTCGTTCGTGAAAGTCTCGTAGACCTTAATTTGGATCGGGTAATCCAATTGGCCGCTTCTGGCATTAAGATCGATCGTATTCGTGCCGTTGTACAATCGGCCCTCACCGGATAGATCACTCGTCGTTTTGCCGACGGGATTGCCGATGTTGTCGAACAGCTCGAAGGATAGCTTACTGTTGTACTTATCCGCCGTCACCTGCTTATCCGACTTAATATCCAGATCCAGCTTCAGCTTATAATCATAGGTCAGTGTAGCCATGTATATCGCCGAAATCGTCCAATTCTTGATCGTAATCTCATAAGGGTACACATTCAGGGTTTTGGCTGTGAAGTCGTTCGGCTGAACCGGTACTTTCGCTGTTGCCAGCAACGATCTGTACGTTGTATCTCCGCTTGCTTGCTGGCTGTACAGGTTCATTTTCAAGCCTTCTCCGGTCTCCGAAGATGGAAGCGCGTAGGAGTAACTCACGATATAAGAAGCATTGGGAACAACGGTGAGCGCTGTTGACGCCTGTCTTCTGCCTCCATACGCGTAACCGTCTTTGCTCACAAGCTCCGTTGCGATCGCCGGGATCGGGATCGGGCGGTCGCTGTTGTTCGTCAATTTAAATTTCGCAACTGCTGTGTTAAAACCGTCGTCATCGTTATTGGTGACATGCAGCTCGACCAGCGATACATCGACATTCGAAGGTACGAATTTATTCGTCGAATCAAGCTTGACCGGCGTACCCAATGTGTAATCCGGCGCCGGGATGACGCCCTGTGTTGCCGCACCTGCCGGGAGCAGAATGTTAATGCGCCCTACCCGGTAAGTATCCTCAAACAACTTGCCGTCCGGGCCTGCCGCGAAGAAGCTCTCCGGCGTTACCACATTCAAGCTGGAGAATTCCGTCTCGAGGTCGGTTGGGATGACGACATGGATGTACTTCTTCTCGCCCGGATCCAGTACAACCGATGCTTCTGCGCGGCTGCCGGAATATACGGAGCTTGCGGTTTTACCATCGATGCCGAAATTCGGAACCGTTTGACGTTCCTTGGTCGGGTTCACGACCTGAATTTGCACAACGTTGGAAACACCTTTAGCGGTAATTTCCTTGTGGATATCGACTGGAGTGAAGCCTAGTGGGGAATGCAAGGACGGCAAGCTGAATGGCTCGCCCCATTTCAGCAAGGCGGATGAGTTCGTAATTTCACTGTCGCTGCCGCTCCACACCAGTCCGGCGTCAACCGGAACGCTTAACAGCGTCGTTTCTTTCTTGGGATAAACCTCTAAATCCACATCAACGAAGCTTAGATCCGTTAATTCCGCGTCATCGGTGCGCTCAACCGTCGTCATATAGCTCAGCTCCTGCTGGCTTTTGGGCTGGATCGACTTCGGATTTTTGGCGCTTGGCTGCAAGGTGTACTCAATCCCGTCATTCATCCGAACACGCAATTCATAATCCGGTACTCGCGTCACTTTCCCGCTCGTATTGCGAACGCGGATGACGGCCCCCAGCTTCGTCGTATCGGTTTCATGATCGTTTAGGATGCTTTTGATCTCCACTTCAACATGATTGGTCAACGAATAGCTGGGTATCGCAGCTGTTTCAGTAGAAATAACGGAACTCACATCTTCGGCGGCCCATGCCGGCATAGCGGCAGTCGTCAAAAGTGCAGCGGATAGTACAATAGTAGCCAACGATTTCTTCATCTTCTTATTCACGTCTTACGCCTCCTTGAGCTCGTGTTAGTTGCTCACCTTGATTTTGTCTTGATCTTTCAGCTGGTGCTGTCCGGATATGACGAGCATCTCGCCCTCTTTGACCCCGGAGATGACTTCCTGATTCGTTTCATTTAACCTTCCAAGCTCTACCTTACGCTTCTGAACCGTGTCGCCGTTAACAATATAAACATAGCTGTCTCCGCCTTCGCGAACGATACTAAGACTCGGAATAACCGGAACGATCTGTTCATCGTCTTTCGTAAGTTCAACTTGTGCTTTGGAGCCCGGCTTCAGCTTGCCATCCGGATTCGGTACTTCAAGCTCCAAGTCGTAAGCTTTGGATTGGCCGTTGATGACATCCGATAAAAACGTAACTTTCGCGGTAGCTTTGTCCGTCATCCCAGGTATGTAGAACGTTAATTCGCTTTTGCCGCGAACCAGGCTGGCCGAAGCTTCCGTCAATTGCGATTTGATTTTCACAGGATTCGTCTGCTGGACTTCTCCTACTCGGCCGCCTGGTGCCAGCGTCTGGCCGACAGTCACATTCAAGTCGGTCAAAATGCCGGACGCCGGAGCTTTTACTTCCAAATTGCTTAACGTTCGTTCAATATTGCGGGCGCTGACTTGAGCCGACTCCAGACTCGTTTCCAATTGGGCATAAGAGTTTGTTTCCTGCAATGTTTTCAACGATCTCTGTGCACTCGCCAGGTCCTTCTTCTGATTCGTAAGCGCCGTCTCCGCTTGATCCAATTGCGATTTCGTTGCCGTACCCAGATCATACTCGTTACGCACTTTATTGTAGGCTTTCTCCAGATCGCTAACGGCCGTCTCCATTTTGGCAACGCGGTCTTTGGCATCCTCGATGCCGTTGGTCGTATTTTGTTTCGCCGTGCTGAGACCGTTTTGCGCGCCTCGAATGCTCACGTCATTCAAGTCCTTCTGAATCAGTGCGTCCGTCGGATCCAAGCGGAACAAGACGTCGCCCTTCTCTACTTTCTCCCCGCGCTTCTTGACGATTTCGATGACTTCCCCGCCTGTCTTCGGCACGATGTCCAGGAGGACGGACGATACGACATCCCCCACCTGCTCGATAGGCTCACCGATTTTTTGCTTTGCAATTTTCGCTGTTTTCACAACTTTCACGCCCTGCTCAGCGGCCGGTGTCGGCGACGGGCTGGCTGCCGGAGATGCGGTGCATCCGGTGACGATCGCCGCGCTAAGCGCGACGATCCCGATGAATTTGGCACTTTCCTTCATAGTCAACAACTGACGTTTCATATTCGATTTCTCCTTTTCCCCTGTTCAGCTTATTGAATCGCAGATGGCGTTTCCGTTTGGATGGAAGACGACTTGCCTTTTCGCTTGAACCATCGGCCTTCTCTTTTCTTGAATAAGATTTCGTACATGATAGGCACAATTACGAGCGTCAATAGAGTTGAAGTCGTAAGACCGCCGATAACAACGACCGCCAAACCTTTGGAGATAATGGTGCCTTTGGATAAGCCGAGCCCTAATGGCAATAGCGCGATGATAGTTGCGCCTGCCGTCATAATAATCGGTCGTAGACGGGTAATCCCTGCCTCGATTAACGCATCGCGGATCGAATAGTTTTGTTCCCTTAGCTGCTGCACACGGTCTACGAGTACGATCGCATTCGTTACGACGATACCGATCAGCATGAGGAAGCCGATGAGCGAGGTAACGTTGATGGATTCTCCTGTAAGTAGCAAGCCCAGCAAGCCTCCGATTGCGGCAAGCGGCAGGGAGAATAGAATGGCAAGAGGTGCTCTTGCGTTCCCGAAGGCGATAACCATGACGATGTACACGATAAAGATGGAAGCGAAGATAGCGACGAACATTTGCATGAAGCCTCTATTAATATCGTCGGAAACCCCTTTGACTTCGCGGGAAACGCCGGACGGCAATTCCAGCTTCGCCAACTCAGCTGTAACCTTTTGGCTCACGCCGCCTTTATCCGTGCTATCGATTTTGGCCCGGACGCTGACGATTTGCTCCTCGTCCTCTCGGCTGATGCTGTTCGGTGCTTCGATTTGTTGAATGCGGGCAATCTCGTTTAATTGAACGGTTTGACCTGTCGGCGTTTTGATCAGGAAGGTGCCTAATTTATCTACAGAGTTTTTGTAAATAGGGTTCAGCATCACCTTCGTGGCATAGGTCACATTGTTGAATTTCAAATCTCCCAGCTTTTCTTCGGCAATCCAGGAGTTGACGGCCTGCAAAATTTGCGCGGAGGAAAGTGCGTACAAACGCGCCTTATTTTGATCAACGGTAATCTCGACTTCGGTCTTCGAATCGCTCAAGCTGTCTTTGATATCCGTTAATTCAGGGAATTCTTTGAGCTTTTCTTTCACCATCTGCGAGGCTTGCTTCAGATAGAGCTGATCGTCGCCTTTCAAAGAGTAGGAGAAGTCCGCACCCGTTGAAGTCGGAGGTCCGCCGGTGAACAATTGTACGTTGACCTCGGAGCCGGGAGGCATTAATTTCAGCATATCTTCTTTATACGTCTTAACGGCTTCCGTCGCGTTCGTGTCCTCGGTAAGCTCGAAGAACATCATCGCTCTGTACGCGTAACGGTCACTGCTTTGGTTATATCCGACTAACGATTCAATATATTTGAACGCCGGATTTCCTTTATCATCCTTATGGGTTTTCAATTCTCTTTCGAGCTCTTTGGACTTTTCGTTCATCATTTCCAGCGATGTTTCGCGCGGCATCTTGATTTCGATAGCGCCTTGCTTTACGGATTCGCTGTTCGGCATGAACGCGACCGCCAAGTTCGGAACAGTGATAACGATAGATAGAATAAGGGCTACTGCTGCAATAAATAATGTTTTGATGCGGTTGTTTAGAGACCAAATGATCGCTTTTTTGTACCTCTCGCCCATCGGTCCGACATGATTCTCGTCGTGATGAGTTAACTTTTTGCTGGAAAGCACCATCAGCTTCGCCAACATCGGGATTACAGTTAAAGCAACAATCAAGGAGGAAAGCAGGGCAACGACAAGCGTAATGGCAAAAGGACGGAACACTTCGCCTACGACCCCGCTTACGAAACCGATCGGTCCGAATACACCGACAGTTGTGATCGTGGAGGACGTGATCGCGCTTGAAACTTGCTTTGTCGCCAATTTGATAACCGACTCGTTGCGCTTCTGTGCGACTTGCAGTTGGCTGTATATGTTCTCGATAACGACGATACTATCGTCTACGACCCGGCCGACGGCAATCGCCATACCGCCGAGTGTCATAATGTTCAAGGAGATTCCGAGCGGCCCCATCACCAACAAGGTGACAAGGATGGATAATGGAATGGACACGAGTACGATCAACGTCATACGAATATTACGCAGGAACAGCAGGATCATGACAGATGCCAGAATGGCACCCAAACCGCCTTCTTGCACCATGCCGTGAATCGAATCTTTAATATCGTTCGCGGAATTGTAAATTTTGTGGAATTTGACGCCAGGCATCGACTGCGACCATTCGGCCATTAGCGCATCGGCGCTATCCGCGAATTCAACGGCATTTGCCGCTTTCGTTTTGTACAGCAGGACGCCGATTGCCGGTCTATCGTCCAGCCTTGCAATAAACTTCGACTCGCTGATCGCTTCCACCTTGGCGATTTGCTTGAGAAGCAGCGTATCGCCCGTTTGTGTCGTAATTTTCAAATTGTCCAAATTATAGATGGTGTCCATTTCGCCTTTTACGCGAACCATTTGCGAGTTGCCGTTGAAATCGACCGTACCCGCAGGACTGGAGACAAGCGCAGCTTTAATCGATTGGGAGACATCGGCCGGCGACATGCCATAATTATTAATCGCAGGCGCATCCAGCTTAATCGTAAGGACTGCATCCTGATTACCTACGGAGTCGACATGGTCAACCCCTTTGAGCCCATTAAATCCCGGCAAAATTGTGTTCTTGTAGGCGTTGTCGAGCTCCGCCTGATTCATGCCTTCATCCCCGTATACGGCCAAATAATAGACCGGCTCGGAAGCGAACCCCGCCGTCAGTACCTTAGGCTTCTCAGAGCCCTGCGGGAGCTTGACGTTAGAGATCAAACTCTCTACGTCTTTCTTCACATCTTCAGGCTTCTTATCCTGCTCGAGCTCCAAAACAATTTGCGAATAGTTATCCTGGGAGCTCGAGCTTAGCGTCTTAAGACCGTCTAGACCGGCTACAGCCTTCTCTAGCGGCTTCGTAATTTCCTCCAGCACATCCTTCGGAGGCGCTACGTATGTAGTACTTACAATGACGACCGGAAAAGTAATATCTGGAAAACTTTCTACCTTGAGCGTCGTTGTGGAATACGTCCCACCCACGACTAACAGCAGCATGAGGATGAAAATTGCTGCCACATTTTTCATTGAAAAATCGGTTAACTTGGACATTCTCACTTCTCCCCTATCACCAGCTTTAATACCTTGTAACTTACTGCCCTCAACCATCATAACTGGAATTTCTTAACAAAACATAAACTAACGTTGAAAATTTTATGTATTTTCTCGGCCCTGATTCATTATATATCGGTCTGTGTATAAAAACAGGTGAATCAAGTCATATTTCAGTCATATTTTGGTCATATCGGCATCTGTATGGTTATGACTATCTGTGACTTTACTAACAAAAAAAGCGAAGGCAGATGCCTTCGCTCGGATGTGGAATCAATCGGTTGTTATAAACCAGTCGGCCTTCTGGGAAGCAAGCAGCTTCCTCTGCCCCTGGAACTCATCGTAGATGCTTAACGTGTATTTCTCAAGGAATTTGGATTGAAAAATAAGTCCTGAATCCGAAATGGAAATTTTAAAGTTTTCTCGCTGGCCTAGCCGGATTTTCGTATCTTCGTCGGCTGTTGACTCTCCGTTATAGACGTCGAAGTCTTTGAAATCGAACTTTCTCTCGAACCGTTTGATGCCGCCGCCATCTTCGAATACCAGCAGCAAATTATGGCCCTCCGTATTGATTTCGGTTAGCTTCTCTTTGGTAAGCTCGTAGTTGAACTTGAGCGTGAACACGCCGTCCTCAATTTTGGTGCCGATTTTATCGATCGAGATCGTGTAGGGGAACAGCTCCACGTTTTTCAACGTTGTGAGCACGTTCTTGCTTTCGCTCGGCAGCCAGTAAGCGACTGGATTCACATAAGAATCTGCGACCGCCTTGTCACCTTCGGACAGCTTGCCGTCAGTGACCGCTTCGCCCAGGAGCAGATTCAAATTCTCCGTGGAAAACCCCTTCGGTACGGGAGCCCAGACGTTCAACAGCGCCTTGCCTGTCGGACTGATCTTGTTCTTCACCTCTGCAACCGTAGCCGGAAATACCGTTCCGTCTGCAGAACGGAAATTCGCGACAAGCTTGGCGGCATTCGTAAACCGCTTCTCGAGATTCGTTACCTCGACCATGGCCGAGTACATGACGCTTGTTTTGTCCTCATAAGTGGATACGCTGCGAATCGCATACTTGGCTTTACGTCCGACATCCGTGGAGGAATAGGACTGGCCGAGACCGACGAAAGGAACCGATTGGAGCTCAGCCTGTGAGGAGAACTCCAGTACGTCCGTTGCCATCGTTCCGCTCGTTCCCGTCTCTCCGGTCGTCGGCGTTTCCCCCTCATTTTCCTGAAGGACAAGCTTCACTTCTGAAAATTCGTACGTATAGGGCACTTTGCCCGCGAGCTGCAAATTCACACTCGATCCCGCACCTAATCCGATCACCTTGGCGGTTTGAATTAGCTTGGCATCGATTTTGACCGCATCGTCCAGCAAGAAATAGCCGGACAATTTCGGAATCGGGAGCGACTCGTCACCTTTGTTGCTTAGGACCAAATCAGCGGTCAGCAGATCCTGATCCTCCCAAGGCAACCGGTGCAATCCGCCAAGCTGGGCTGTGTATACCCCTGATTTGTTCGTGAAGGAGTATTCCTTCCCGATCGATCCGCCATCCTGTGACGAAACGGCCGGCAGCTGGAAGTTGGCAACAGCGACATTCAGCTTCAGATCGGCGATCGTCTCGGCGATCGCGAGCTGCCAACCATCCGCGGCAACCGCCACCGGAATAGATCCGGAGAGCTGAATCTCCTTGCTCTCCTTCGGATTGATCTTCAAATCCTTCAGCCCCTTAGCTTCCAAGGGATACAGCAATCCTTCCGGTGTTCGTATCGAGAACAAATAGGCCGGTATGGTAACCGTATGATTGCCGGCATTCTCCAGCGTGACGTACACCGTCGGAACGTGATATTTTTCATTTTTGTTGGATACGAATTTCTTAATGGATGCATGGACATCCACCCCGCCTACGGTAATGGCTGCCGCTCCGTTTACCGGCGTGACGTCGGTAAAGTCGTCCGGGACGGCAACTTCACCAAGCACTCTTTCGAAATTCGTTTGGCTGAAGTCCCATTTGATGAACTGTACCACAAGATCCTGCAGCTTCGTGTCGCCATTCAATGTTGCATAGAAGGTCAGATCTGTCGTAGAACCGGGGGCGACCCGGTTCTTGTCTTTGTCGGCAGGAAGCAGGCGTGCCGAGAATTGATTGCCCGACTTGCTTCTCAGTCTGGCCCAATAATCGATGAACTGCAATTCGCTGCTGCCTTCGTTATGAATCGTTATCGTGAACGTCGCGATTTTCCCTGTTTGATCCGGCATGACATGGATGTGCTTCAGTTCGAAATAACTGCTGCTCGTAATCGGCACTTTGCCGATCGCCTGCGTGACAGCGACCGGATTTCCGTCAGCCCAGACCGGGGTTATGGCTCCGAAAGCCAGCGTGGCGGATAAGGCAACGGTTGCTGCATATTTGTTGCGGAACTTGATGTGCATGATCTAGATTGCCTCCTTATCAATGTGACTAGCCTGGAAGTTACCGTTTAACCGGCAGGTACAGCTTCCATCATCGGTTTCGGCGGCTCGCCAGGATTTTCCTTCATTTGTTTCAGCATCGCGTCGCCCTGCGTCTGCCATTGCTTGAGCGCTTCGCGGGCCGTCGTTTTGCCTTGGAGAACATTGTTGAACTGCTGGCGGCCAATTTCTTGAACCTGATAGATGTTCGGCATATCGCGATACAGCTTGAAATTATTTTCCGGTGGTACAGGCGTAACGTTATAGAAGGCTTCCATATGGAATTCCGCGCCGTCTTTCGGCTTCAAATACTTGGACCGTGCAACCAAATTATAAGAGCTGTGTGATTTCAATTTGGCCCAATCGTCACCGTTGATGAATTTGATAAATTTCCATGCGTCTTCCGGGTTCTGCGCTTTGGCATTAATCCCCATTATCCCGTTCATATAAATGGATCCGCCAACGCCTTTGGCCTCGGGATGGGAAGGAATTGTTACGACATCCCAATCGATCGGCGTGTATCCTTTATAGCTGGCTGCGTTCTTGTTCGCGCTCGTAATTTGCTGGATTTGGCCGTAGTTAATAATTCCCATGGCCAAACGGCTGGACATGAAATCGTCATAGGCAAAAGGATTCTCTTGATCGAACTTGCGGTTCATCCCTTTTTGCGGATCGATAAGCTCCGGGAATACATTATCTTTCTGGAGCTGAGCCATCCTCGTCCAAACCTTCTCCCATTGATCCGTATCAACCGTCATCTTCTCGCCGGCATCGTCATACATTTTCAGTTGGAGCGGTGCCGTATACATCTGCATGCCATAGAACAAATCGCCTTGCGCTTGCGTGGAGAACGAGAATCCGTTAATCCGGCTGTCGCCTTCCCCCTTCGTAATCCGTTTCGACAGATCGAAAACTTCATCCCACGTCATGCCGTCCTTCGGGAAATCCACGCCTGCATCCATGAACAATTTCTTATTATAAATAAGTGCAGATGAGCTGAATGTAGGTGCCAGCGCATACAGCTTGCCGCCGCCCGCATTCTTAAGACCGTCGATAACGGCCGGAACGATGCCCGTCGTATCGAATTTATCTTTCGTAATCATGGGATCCAATTGCGTCAGCATGTTGCTTTCAATAATATCCGGCAGCTGCTCGAAACCGACCATGACGACATCCGGCGGGTTATCGCCCTGCATAACCTCTTTCAGCTTCTCCATCGGATCCGGCATCTTCTCGCCCGCCTTCATAGCGCCGTACCGGTATTTGTCATCCATCGTCGGAATCACTTCGATCTTGACGTTCGGATTCGCGAATTCGAAGATTTCCGTGAATTGCTGCCGGAAGTATTCATCGTCTCCGAACCCCATCGTGGTCGCGATCTTCAACACCCGCTCCTGTTTGTCATCCGTGTTCTCGCTTTTCGTACAAGCCACTGCCAGCGGCACAACCATCGCCAGCGTCAGGGATGATGCCAGCATTTTACGTGTAATTAATTTCATTTGGTTTTACCTCCATCAACATGTGAATTCAATTTCATTCCTTCATGCCCAGGCAGAACTTTCGGCGCTCTGATCATGATGGTCTCGCCGTCAAACTCCATTGTAGCTTTGTCTTCGATTTGCAAGGCGTTCAGGTAGGCTTTGGGTACTTGCAAACGGCCGGCCCGATCCAGAACAACGTATTCCTCATGCGCCTCTTGGGCCATTGCGCCGTCGCTGCCACCATTTCCGGCGGCCATCGGGCTTCTGGCGATGAACTCGGAACTTGTCATGCCGTCCCGGATGGCCACCACGCGGCCGACTTTGCCGGCCATCGATAAATCATGCGTAACGATGACGATCGTTACTCCTAATTCCTTGTTCAAGCGTTGGAAAATCGAGAGAATCATATCCGCTGTTTTGGAATCAACCGAACCCGTCGGTTCGTCCGCCAGGAGCAGCCTTGGCCGGTTCGCAAGCGAGATGGCGATCGCCACGCGCTGCTGCTCTCCGCCTGACAGCTCTTGAAGTTTATTATTCAGACGGTGGCCGAGTCCGACCCATTCCAGCAGCTGCTTGGCATAGGCGGGATCGTATTTCCCGCTAAGCATCATCGGCAGTTCCACGTTCTCCAGCGCCGTCAAGTAAGAGACGAGATTGCGGGCGTTATTCTGCCAGATAAAGCCTACGGTATTCCGCTTGTATTCGACCAATTGCTTATCGGTAATTTTCAGCAAATCCCAATCACCGACACGCACCTGTCCTGCGGAGGGACGATCAAGCCCCCCGAGAATATTGAGCAGCGTGGATTTGCCGCTTCCGCTATTCCCGATAATTGCCATCAGCTCACCGGCATCGACCTGAATGTTGAGACCTTGCAGAGCAACAACTTCGACTTCGTCGGATTTATAAATTTTGACCAAACCCTCGCAAGTAATCATTCTATTTCTCCTCTCCGAGCTTCACAGCTTGATGAACGCGCAGCCTTCTAATATGTAGAAAGAGCAGTAAGGCCCCGGTTGCCATCATGAACGCTACGACGAAATAGAGCTGATACGTGTCTTTGGAGTCAAATACGACCCGGAACGGCGGAACCTGCGTTTTCACATTTTGCGAGGTTTGCAGGAAAGGCAGGAAGAAGTAACTCGTCAGCTTCCCGATGACAATACCTAATACGATCGATAAGCCTGCGGTAAAGATTTGCTCCAGCAGCAGCATTCCCGTCAACTGTTTGCGGGACAGCCCCATGGCGCGCAGCACGCCGAACTGGACGACACGGCTTGATAAATTAAAGAACCAATACAGCATGTAGCCGATCAAAGAAACGAGGACCGATACGATAAAGCCCAAGCTAAGAATCCCGAACACCCCGCCCCTAGCCGGGAGCTTCTTCTGGACGATAAGCTCGTTCCGTACGTCTTTCACGGAAGCCAGCTCGATGCCTTTGGCTTGCAGAGCGGTGATGAGCGGTGCCACCTTGGCGTCCGGCTTCATTTTGAGCCATACGTCATAAGGAACCATCGGGGCTTGATCGTACACGTAATCCAGATTCGTAATGAAGAAAGGGATTTGATCGGGATACTGACTCGGCCAGTACGGCAATATGCCGACGATGACGAATTCCACCGGCTGCTGACTGATTGTAATCGACAGCAGATCTCCGGGCTTAAGCGCATACTTGCTGGCATAATTGGCCGGAATAATAACCGCTTGCTCATAGCTGCCCAGCAAATTCAAATATTGATGCGGTTGCGCCGGGAACAGATCCGGCCGGAACCAGGCCACTTGGGCAAAGTCGACATTGTCGATTCCCATCACCATGCCTTGGCCTGTGGATTTGCCGGAAACGACGACATTGCCTTTGGTTTGTAGCACTCTGGCCGCCGCCTGAACGCCTTCCAGCTCGCGGAAAATTTGGAACGGCGGCTCGACGTAGCGGATCTTCGAAGGCGGCTCTTCGCCGGGATTTCCCCCGCCTTGGCCTCCACCTTGACCGCCTTGACCGCCTTGACCGCCTTGCCCACTTCCGGTTCCGCCATTCCCCCCTGCTCCGGGATTCCCTCCTCCCTGCGTACCGCCGCCTGCATTCGGATCTTTCGGCAAATCATCCGAGAAGCCCTCCCAGACAGTCTGCATGACGACATCGGTTCCGTATTGGTACAGCGTCCTTTCCGTCGAGTTCAGATCAATCGTGCGTGCGGCCGAGGAATTATAGACGCCGAGTCCGAGAGTGAGAACAAGCAGCAGCATTAAGGGATAATACGCCTTGGACGAGCGAGATAGCTGCACGAGCGTCAAGTAAAGCGGCACAGGCAGGAATCTTCGGCCGAGCCACCCGAACAGACGCAGCAGCCAAGGGAAAACGCGCAGAAAAAAGAGTCCGAGCGCGAAAATCGAGAGCGCCGGCACGAAGAACAGCAGCGGATGCACTTGAAGCTGATCCGTTGTCAGACCGGTTTGCACAGACAGAATTTGACGCTGATCGAATAAATAATAGCCGTAGCCGACGATTCCCAGCAGCACAATGTCGAGAAACCACCGCTGCCAAATCGGCGACCGGTCGGAGCGCGCCAGGAGCTGCTTATAGTTAACAATCGACGACTTGGCAAACAGAATCGCCGGGATGACACTTGCCAGTATGGCAATGAGTACGGCTAGCCCGCCGTAGAGCATCGCTTCCGGTGTAAAGCCGACCGGGATCGATTGGCGGTCGACGAAGGTCAGGAAGCCGCTTGACGACCCGATACTTTTCGCCATGAACCAGCCCAAGAGCGGTCCAAGTACGAGCGCGACGATCCCCAGCAACAGACCTTCCAAGAAATAAACCCCAATGATTTGCCTCGTGCTTCCCCCCCTGCTTCGCAGCGTAGCGATGACGCCACGCTGCCGGTCGAGCGATTGTCTGGCATTCATGACGATGTAGTAGAACACCATGGCGATCATCGGCGCAGCCAGCGTAAATAACAAAATCTGCATCTGCAAGCTTTGCGCCTTAAATTCCGCCAAAATGGGCTTGAAGGAAACATCGACCTTCGTATTTTTCAACTTCTGGAACAGATTGATATCCAGCCTCTCCAATTGACGGTCAAGCGGCGACAATTGGCTCGTTTGAATGTTGCGCAAATCGAAGGCATAATACCAGTTGGCGAGCTGGAGCGGAATCTTCTTCTCCATCAACAAGGTTTTCATAAAAACATCATCAGGTACGATAAGGGCATTAATCATCCCTTCGAAGCCTTGAAACCAGTAGGCGTCCGTTTCGTCCTTCGGCTTGAAGGCGCCGACGATCCTGACCTTCAGCAGCTGGCTGCCTCCTGCGCCGGAAACGGAATAGTTGAATACATCCCCGATATGCAAATCGTTGCGGTATAGGGCTTCTTCAAGTACGACTGTATCCACGATGCCGCCTTGCACTTGATTGCCGGCCATTTGGCCGACAGTCCATTCCACATGCTCGTTCAGCCCGCTCCATGTCGTGATGGTCATCTGCCGCCGTTTGCTGGGATCCACCTTGGACGGATCGGCAGGAGACATCTGAGATCCCTTGATCGTATAGCTTTGAGCATAAGTTTGAACGGGAAAGCCGAGTTCCTTGGGAATTTCATCACCTATGTAGACATTGACGTCCTTCAACTCTTCCAACCCTGCGCGTTCGTTCCCCACTGCCTGGTACCTCATGAGCAAGGAGCCTGCCGGCAATCCGCTGCTCTTCTCTTCCAGCGACTTGGCTACGACCCGCTTCAAGGAGCCGTCCGCATACATCGGGATGCTCGTGGTGAAGGCGACCGCCATGATTAAACCAAGCAAAGTGGATAACGTCAGCCAGCGTGTATTCCACATCTTCCGAAATAGAAACCGAAGCATCGGTATTGACATCAGCGACCAACTACTTTCTGCCCGGCGGTAAGCCCCTTCACAATCTCCACATCCGTGGACGTCTGTTGGCCGATCTCCACATCGACTTCCTTCTTAACGCCTTGATTGTCGATGACTTGCACGTAATTTCTGCCGGAGTACGAACGCAGCGCCGCAAGCGGAATGGTCGTCGCATTCTCTTTGCGCTGTGTAATGATCGTCACGCTAAGCGGAGTCCCTCGATTCAGCCCCTTGGGAAACTCATCCAGCTGAACGACCAAATATTGATCGATCGAATCCTGTCTCCCGCCTTGTCCATCCCCCGGGAAACCGCCGTTATTGTTGCCGTCCGCTTGCGGGATAGGCAGCTGCTTGACCTTCCCTTTGTGCTGTCCGGCAGAATTAATATCGACGAGCGCCTCCATCCCGATGGCGACCTTCTTCGCATCGTCGGCGGAAATGCTTGCCGCTACCGTCAATTCGTTCAGGTCGGCTAATGTTGCGACGGATTCGTCCGTCTTCACCGTATCGCCCTTCTTCGCCGTCACGCTGACGATCGTTCCGCTGAACGGGGCGAGAAGCTTCGATTTGCTGACTTGCGTCTCAAGCTTCGTCAGCTCTTCCCGCTTCAGTTCAAAATCAATCTTCGCCTGCTCCACCTGTTCCGGCGTCATTTCGTCAGCTTTGCGCAGCGTCTCAATCATCGTCAGTTCATCCTTGCGCGTCTCCAGCTTCTTACGCTTCAAATCGCTCTCCAGGTCCGAGACGTCCAGTTCCGCAATAGGCTGCCCCTTCTCAACGGCATCTCCGTTCTTGACCAGAATGGCGCTAATCCGCTTGGAACTCATATCTTCCGAGAAAAACAGCTTCTCTTCCTGCAGCGCCATCAAACGCCCGCTTCCTCTCACTTTCGTTTCCAGCGTTTCCGTTTTGACCGTATATTCGGGCTTCTTGGACAGCTTCGGCGGATTAATCGTCGGAAGCGCCTCCTCCTCCTGCTCCTTGGGCAGCAGTGAACAGCCGGTAGCGAACAATAAAGTTGTACATACTATAAGTGCAGCTGCTGGTTTCAACCAGCTAGGAGACGAATTTACCGTCCACCATTTCATAAACATGATCGGCAACCTCCAAAATTGTAGGGTCATGGGTAGTCATACAGATCGTAACCTGCTCAGTTGCGATCATACTTCGGAACACGGACATGATCTGCGCTCCCATCTGGGAGTCCAGCTCAGCCGTCGGCTCATCGGCCAGAATGAGAGCCGGCTTGTGGGCAATCGCCTTCGCGATCGCTACGCGCTGCTGCTCGCCTCCCGACAGCTCGAAAGGACGGTGATGCATGCGCTTGCTTAAACCCACGAGATCAAGGCAGTACGCGACCCGCTCTTTCCATTGGGATCTTGGAACTCCGGCCATTCGAAGCGCAAGCTCCACATTCTCCCAGGCGGACAATAGCGGCATTAACGCATAAGATTGAAAAATAAACCCGATTTCCTTGCGCCGAACAAGCGTTCTCTCATCATCGCCGTTCAGATGGAACGCATGGTTCAGGAACTGGATCTCTCCTTCGTTCGGTTGATCAAGTCCTCCGATCATATTCAACAGCGTCGTTTTCCCTGAGCCTGAACGCCCTTTGAGCATAACGAGCTGAAGCGGTCTTAGCTCCATGTTGATGCCTTTCAGCACCTCCAGCCGCTCACCGCCAACCTGGAAGGATCGATGTACGCCCTTAACGGTCAGCAGTGGCGAATCCGAGGGAAAGCGCGAAGGAAACTGCTCGGCAGCAGGCGGCTCCTCTTCGATCGTTACGCCTTCGGCAGGGCTTTGTTTGCGAAACCATTTCGCCATATGGCAAGTCTTCCTTTCATTTCCATAATGGAATGTTGTATTAATAAGACGGAGCATCTGCAAAAAAAGTTACAAGAAGCTGAAAATTTGCTGAAAGTTTTTTAGCCAGACATCTCTGCATGAATCTATTAAAATATACTATTAAATGTAAAATAGTGTCATCCAACTTATTACCTAATTTTTCCCAAAAAGAAAAGACCATCCCGGAAGCCGTTTCCGACTTTCCAAGACAGTCCTGTTCTCTTACCCTTACGATTCCATAGCCTCGTTACGAAGCACCATATGAAGGTGATCCTCCCAAACGCCGTTTATTTTCAAATATTTATAGGCCAGCCCTTCCTCGTAGAAGCCCAGCTTCTTCACAACCATAAGCGAGGCGACGTTGCGAGGCATGATGTTGGCTTCGATTCTGTGCAAATTTATGACGTCGAACGCATAGGAGATGACAGCCCTTACCCCTTCCGTCATCAGACCGCGATTCGCGAGCCGCTCGTCCATCCGATAGCCCAGATGGCAGGATTGGAACGCCCCGCGGACAATATTGCTCAGGGCAATGGAGCCGATCAGCGCCCCCTCATATTGCATCCACACCTTGAATAAATGTCCATCCACGATGAGCTTGGATTCTTTGTCCAAAAGATCCGCTTGAAACTCTTCTGTATAATAATCGTCATTCCGCTCCGGTTCCCATGCTTGCAGAAAAGCCCGATTGCGGAGCACATAGTCCAGTACGAGCCCAGCCGAGGACCGGTCGAACTTCAGCAGCGACATACGGTCCGTCTTCATTAACGCCTGCATGATAGCTTCCCTCGCTTCCTTCAATGTTCACATATAGCGTTACATCATCATACCCGCAACTACTCACTCCACGCAAATTGTTAATTTCATTGCAGGAATTTACCGGACTTTGGGGAAATTATGAATGGCAGTTTTTTTAGGATGGCTGCAAAAAAGGAGATTACAGATATGATCGATACCGTCAAAAGCTATTTGGAAAAGCAAAGGAATCAACATATAGAGGAACTCATGCAGTTTCTGCGGATTCCGAGCATTAGCGCTGTCACGCAGCACGTGCCCGATATGGAGCGCTGTGCGGAGTGGGTCGCAGCATCAATGAAAGCGGCAGGTCTGGAAAATATTGAGATCATGCCGACCGGAGGCCACCCTGTCGTCTACGGAGATTGGCTGCATGCGGAAGGAAAGCCGACCGTACTCATCTACGGGCATTATGACGTTCAGCCTCCGGAGCCTCTGGAGCTTTGGGAAACGCCGCCCTTCGAACCGACGATTCGCGACGGCAAGCTGTTCGGTAGAGGAAGCACCGACGACAAAGGGCAAGTGCTGCTTTACGTCAAAGCCGTAGAAGCATTTCTGCGTACACACGGCAGTTTGCCGGTGAATGTCAAGTTCTGCATTGAGGGCGAAGAAGAAATCGCGAGCAAGCACCTCCCCGCTTTCGTCGAGAAATATCAAGACAAGCTGAAAGCGGATGCGGTCACACTGTCCGATACCCAGATGCATGGGCCTGGCAAACCGGCGTTGATGTACGGACTGCGCGGGCTTGCCGCCTTTGAAATTACGATTGACGGCGCGAACAGCGATCTGCATTCGGGTTTGTTCGGAGGCGCTGTTCAGAATCCGATTCATGCCCTATCGAAGCTGCTGAGCTCTTTCCACGACGCCGAAGGCCGCGTTGCGGTCGAAGGCTTTTACGACCGTGTCATTGAGCTTTCCGACAAAGAGCGCGAATCGTTCAAACAGGTTGAGCCGGATGAGCAGAAAGTGCGGGCCGATCTCGACGTGCCGGTCTTATACGGGGAGAAAGGCTTCTCGTTCTATGAGCAGACGACGTCCAGACCGACATTGGAAATTACATCCGTCAGCGGCGGATTTCAAGGGGAAGGCATCAAACCGATCATTCCGAACCGGGCCTCCGCCAAAATCGCCTGCCGCCTCGTCGCAGCGCAGCAGCCCGATGAGATTATGGATGCGATCGAAGCGCATATCCATGCGCAATCGCTGCCGGGCGTCAAAATAACACTGGACCGCCAGCTCCGCGGCAATCCGTTCATTACTCCGATCGACGAGCCGGTGATGGTCGCGGCCGCAAGCGCTTATGAAGACACATATGGAGCTTGGCCCGTCTATACCCGAAGCGGTGGTTCAATCCCGATCGTTGAGGTGTTGGGCCGGGTGCTCGATGCCCCCGTCGTTCTGCTGGGCTTCGGTCTGCCAGGGGAAAACCTCCACGCGCCGAACGAGCATTTCCATCTGGACAACTGGGATAAAGGAACCGAAACGATCTGCCGCTTCTGGCTGAAGCTCGCGGAATCGAATGAACAAGCATAAGGGGATGGATTGAACGCTATGAACACAGATCGGCTCACGCTCCGCGACGCGCGCTTGGAAGACCTCGCGGAAATTGTACGCATTTATAATTCGACGATCGCCGGACGCATGGTTACCGCTGATACGGAGCCGGTGACGGCGGGAAGCCGGGAAAACTGGTTTCACGAGCATTCCGCGGATTTCAGACCGCTATGGGTGCTTGAGAATGAGAACGGAATATGCGGGTGGCTCAGCTTTCAATCGTTCTATGGCCGTCCGGCTTATAATGCCACGGCGGAAGTCAGCATTTATATCGACGAGTCCGTCCGCGGACAGGGCATCGGCCGCTATTTGATGGAGCGAGCTATTGAAGCTTGCCCTAGACTTGGGCTCAAAACGCTGTTAGGATTTATATTCGGACACAATGAACCGAGCCTGGCGTTATTCCGTAAGTTCGGCTTCGAGAGTTGGGCCCATCTGCCGGGTATCGCCGAGCTGGACGGGATCGAACGCGATCTGATCATCCTCGGCAAACGGGTCGGTTAAACTTGTTCACAACAAAAAGCGCTTTCCGCAAGTTGGAGGTCGACGTTTGTCGGCGTCCATGCGGGAAGCGCTTTTTGCTTATGATTCGCTTATCAGAGCCTCAGCCTCAATCTCGATCATCAACCTCGGGTCAATCAAAGCTTTCACCTCGACCATCGTAGCCGCAGGCTGAACCTCCCGGAAAAATTCGCCGTGTGCCCGGCCGAACTCCTCCCATAAGGCAATATCCGTGACATACATGCGCGTGCGGATAACATCCGACATGCCGGCGCCAAGCTCCCGAAGCGCCTGTTCAATCGTCTGCAGAACGAACCGCGCTTGTTCATACGGATTCCCAACCCCGACAACCTCGCCGTCTTTCATAGCTGTCGTACCGGCAACCTCAATGCGGTTCCCTACTCGAATCGCCCTGCAGTAACCGACGAGCGGTTCCCAAGGCGAGCCCGTATATACTCTTGTGCGTGTCATACTTCCTACTTCCCCCTTCTAGACAAAGTCGGCTAACTTCTCGCGTAAGCTTTGCGACACCGGCAGGAGAGGCAGCCGAAGCGCCGCGGATTCGATGACGCCTTGTTGTTCGAGCAGCCATTTCAGCGGAGCCGGATTGGGCTCTTGGAAAAGCAGCCGAACGAGCGGTCGCAATTGTTCAAATAGTTGGCGGCTCTCCTCATACTCACCGGATACAAAATGACGGTACAAGGAGACAAACCGCTCCGTCTCAACGTTGGCGGATGCGCTCATCGCGCCTTTGGCTCCGGATTGCAGCGCAGGATACAGCAGCGAGTCTTCCCCGCAAAGTACAGGTTTGGATCCCAGTCGGGTAAGCTCGGTTACCAAATGTGTGTTAGGCGTGCTGTCTTTCATCCCAATGACGCCGTCAAGCTCCAAGATCGCTCGAACCGTATCCAGCTCCAAGGTTATTCCAGTCCGATGCGGGACCTCATACAGAATAACCGGCACCCCCACACTAGCAACCTGGCGAAAATGCTCGATGACCCCCTGCTGGCTCGGCTTGTTGTAATACGGCACAACCACCAAAGCAGCATCTGCTCCCAGCTTGCCGGCCGCTTCGGTCTTCCGCACCGTCCCGCGCGTCTCATTCGTCCCCGTACCTACGACGAGCGGCACCTGCACATGTGCAGCTTCTCTGGCTGCCTGGGCAGAAGCGAACAGGATTCCTAATTCTTCATTGGATATTGTCGGCGATTCCCCAGTCGTGCCATTCACCACAATTCCATTAACTTCATCTTGAAACAATTGATAGGCATGATTATAAAAGGAAGCGGCATCCACCTCTTCATCCTCATCAAATGGTGTAATAATCGGAACATATATCCCTTGCAAATCTTGCTCTTTTAGCATATGCGCCCACTCCCCGTTAAAAATATGATGTAAACATACTTTAGCATGGAACATCACATCACAGTTAGCTATAATAAATGATAAGTCTCATCAAAAATTTTGATAATGAACGGAGGGGCTCCGGTGGATCTAACCTATTTCCGAACGTTTCGAGAGGTCGCCCGAAGAAAGAGCTTCACCAAAGCCGGCGAAGAACTGGGCTATGCACAATCCAGCGTAACGATGCAGATCCAGAAGCTGGAGCGAGAGTATGGCGTTCCGCTCTTCGAGCGGTATGGGCGCCAGCTGCGGCTGACGGCACCGGGTGAAACGCTGCTGAGGCTTGCTTCCCAAATGCTTGATTTGTACGATCAATCTCATGAAATGCTGACAAGCCAAGCGGCCGGAACATTGACAATCGGGACGATCAATTCGCTCGCAGCATACTTCCTGCCCCCTTTTCTGCAAGCTTTGAAACAAAAGTATCCCCACCTCAACATCCAGCTCTACCCAGATACGGAGTCGTCTCTCATCTCGAAAGTCAAAGAAGGCGATTACGATATCGGGCTGCTCCTTGACCGCTATCCCGCCGATCCCCTGCTGACCTGTACGAAAATCCGCGAGGAACCGCTGGTCCTCGTTGCACCCACGCAGCATCCTTTCACCCAACTGGACCAAGTCCGCTTAAGTGACCTTCAGCAAACGGAATTTATCGTTACGGAAGAAAGCTGTATTTACCGGGGGATGTTCGAGAAGCTGCTCAAAGAGCACGGCGTGCCGCTGCACATCGGTTTCGAGCTCGGCAACCTGGAAACGATCAAGCATTGCGTGATGAACGGTCTAGGTCTCGCGCTGCTGCCGAGAATTGCCGTGCAAACCGAGCTGGAGCTGGGCAAGCTGGCTTCGCTCTCTTTTACGCATGAGCAATTGTCACTAGACATTCAGCTGCTGCTCCATCCCAAGAAATGGATGTCCCAGCCGTTACAGGCATTTATCGGCTTACTGACGGCAGGGCGTGTCTGAGATTCAGCGGCTCAAGGACAGCGTGAATAGAGCGCCGCGCTGAGGTGAGCCTAGCAGCGGGAGGCAAGAAAAGCGTTAGGCTTCCGCTGAAAAATAGTTCCCCTTTATACGTGTGTTCCCCTTTCCGAAGCTAACATTAGCGGGATGAATTGGCAGTATCACGGAGAGGGTTGGTGCTGGTTGGTGGTGGTTGGTGGTATATGATGCTACTTGGCGCTAATTGATACTAAATGGTGATAATTGTGCTAACCAGATGCTACTAATTGGAGCTACTTGTGCTACTTGATGCTAGACGGAACGCTATTGAAACTAGTCGGTATTAGCCGGAGCTGCTTACAATCACACTCGGAACACGATATGCATCCTCCATCTCGCCATTTCCTCATTCGAATGGCTACAACACCGTTGGCAACCGACCTGAGTGATGCAGTGCCGGCTAGGCGATACTTTCTCCTATAAGTGGAAGTGTAACTGGAATTTCTCCTGTTAATTATCATCAAAAACGCTGGCCTGATGGACAAGCATAGATTTTAAAGGGAGTAAATCCCTTTATTCCAGCATTCCGCTTTCAAAAGATGAAATTAACGGGATAATTTCCAGTTAAGCTCGTCTGAGATGGCGGGTCATCGGCGGGTAGTTATTGACTCGTGGTTGCTTCGTTGTTATTTCGTTATTATTTCGTTGTTTGCCGGCGTAGGGTTTTCGTCATATCGTAGACGAGTAGCCATCGGCCCGCCGGAGGATCGCCAGCGGTCCGTAGGCCGTTTGTTGCATCGTCATGGTTAACCGTGCAGCGGCGAGGCGGCATGTTTAACCACCCCGGAGGGTATTTGCCGGAGCTAGCCGGCAGCCGGCATAAGCACCGCTATGAACCAACCGGTGCACAGCTTGCTTGCGCAGCTGCGCCAAGACGCTGCTGCACAAATAAAAGAAGCCCTCCTTCTCGTAAAGGTAGGGCTTCTTTCTTTTCAACCATCTATATGCGGATGTCGATGTTGCCACCCAAATGCGGCGCCGCTGAAGCGGTAACCAGCTGCTGGGACTTGGTAAAATCCTGTACCATCGTACTGACTGCTGCAGTCTGCATATCGTTCATTTTGCTAAGCAGTTGGATGCCAACAGCTTGCTTCAAGGCATCTCCGCCGCTAATCGCGTTGAAGACGCTGCTGCTGATATTCATTCGCGTGCTCCTCCCCTCATCGTTCGGTAGCTGGCTGGCATACGGCCGAAGCCGGTTAGCCCCTGTAGCTTTGCGTCTGCCGCTTTCGCGCCATTTGCCGGTTCGCAGATGTTAGGTTTGCACCTGGCACAATACCAGTATAGGCTCATACCGCACGATTCGTCAATCTTCGACTACACCAACGAATCGACTGCTCAGTCCTATACGCCGTACTCGGCCGGATTCGCTCTCCAGGAACGAAGCAAGGCCATATCCGCTTCCTGAATAGCCCCCTTCTCCAGCGCCACTTCCAGCAATGTGGAGTAGTTCGAGAGGGTGTGCAGCGGCATGTCCGCCGCTTGAAACGCATCCGTTGCTTTATCCAGCTGATAAGAGAAAATCGCAAGTACGCCAAGCGCAGCGGCGCCGGCTTCTTTGACAGCAAGGGCTGCTTTCAAAGAGCTGCCGCCTGTCGAGATCAGATCTTCGATCACGATAACCTTCTGACCCGGCTTCACAGAGCCTTCGATCAGATTTTCTTTACCGTGGCCTTTCGCTTTGTCGCGAATGTAGATCATCGGCAGACCCAGCTTCTGAGCCACCCAAGCCGCATGAGGAATGCCTGCCGTTGCCGTGCCGGCAACGACTTCAGCATCCGGGAATTTCTCTTGAATCAGGCTGACGAAACCGTCGGCAATCGCCTCGCGGATCGCAGGGTGCGACATCGTCAGACGGTTATCGCAGTAGATCGGAGATTTCAAGCCCGATGTCCAAGTAAAAGGCTGCTGCGGTCTTAACGCAACCGCACCGATATCTAAAAGTGAAGCTGCCACATGCTTCGCAATCGTTTCAAGCTGTTGACTCATGAGACTTCCACCGTTCCTTCCTTTGATAGGTGCTACAAGACGCTACAAGACGGAATCGATAATCGATTCCAACGCCGCTCTAGGATCTGCCGCGCCTGTGATCGGTCTCCCGATCACGACGTAGTCCGTGCCCTGCGCGAACGCCTCGGGAGGCGTCATGATGCGCGACTGGTCGCCTACATCCGCTCCCGCAGGACGGATGCCCGGCGTCACGGTGACGAATGCGCCGCCGCACGCCGCCTTGATCGCCGTCACCTCAAGCGGTGACGCGACGACGCCTTGCAGCCCCGCGGCTTGCGCCAGGCGGGCATAGCGAAGGACGGCCTGCTCGACCGTTCCGGTCAGGCCGATCTCTTCGTTCAGCACCTGCTGCGACGTGCTGGTCAGCTGTGTCACGCCGATAACGATCGGGCGTTCGGCGCCCGAGGCAAGCCCCTTGTCCACACCTTCCAAGGCGGCAGCCATCATGTCCTGGCCACCGGCGGCATGGACATTGAACAGATCCACACCGAGGCGCGTGACGCTCTCCGCCCCGCCCTTGACCGTGTTCGGGATGTCATGCATCTTCACGTCCAGGAACACCTTATAGCCGCGCTCTTTCAGGGAGGAGACGAAGCCGGGACCTGCAGCATAGAACAGCTGCATGCCCACCTTCACGTAGCAAGGAATGCCCTCGAGCTGCTTGAGCAGCCCTTCGGCGCTTGCCGCATTCGCATAGTCCAGCGCGACCATGATACGGCCGGCGACATCCGTACGCGTTAATACTGTCAAGTCCGTCACCTCTTCCTTAGACATGTACTGGCATTGCACGGGAGGAGAAGTTGATCGCTTCGAGCATATTCACAAGCGCTCTTACCGTATCAAGCGATGTCATACATACCACACCGTTTTCCACCGCTTCACGGCGAATACGGAAGCCGTCGCGTTCAGGCGTTTTGCCTTTAGTCAATGTGTTCACGACGAACTGGGCTTCTCCGCTGCGGATCAGATCCAGAATGTTCGGCGAACCTTCGCTCAGCTTGTGCACCGTGGTTACCGGCAGGCCAGCTTCTTGAATCGCTGTCGCCGTACCGCCCGTTGCGATAATTTTGTATCCAAGACGGTAGAAGCCTTTGAGAATCTCAATCGCTTCTTCTTTATCTTTGTCAGCCACAGTCACGACGACGGAACCTGCAGCAGGAATTTTCATGCCTGCACCGATCAAACCTTTGTAGAGCGCCTTGGCGAAATTCGTATCGCGGCCCATAACCTCGCCCGTCGACTTCATTTCCGGTCCAAGCGTCGTATCGACGCGGCGCAGCTTCGCGAAGGAGAATACCGGCACTTTCACCGACACATAGCTGTCTTCCGGCCATAGACCGCTTTGGTAGCCCATGTCGGCAAGCTTTTGCCCCATAATGACGCGAGTCGCCACATTCGCCATCGGAATGTTCGTAACTTTGCTCAAGAACGGCACTGTACGGGAAGAACGCGGGTTAACCTCGATCACGTACACTTGATCGTTATGAATAACGAACTGAATGTTGACCAAGCCCACAACGTTCAGTTCAAGACCGATTTTCGTTGTGATTTCAACGATTTGCGCTTTGATCGCATCGGAGATCGATTGCGGCGGGTAGACGGCGATGGAGTCGCCGGAGTGAACCCCTGCACGCTCAACGTGCTCCATGATGCCCGGAATCAGCACGGTTTCTTTGTCACAGATCGCGTCAACCTCTACCTCTTTGCCCAGCATGTAACGGTCAATGAGGACCGGATGCTCCGGGTTGATTTTGACCGCATACTCCATGTAGCTAAGCAGTTCTTGGTCGGAGTAGACGATTTCCATTGCGCGTCCGCCAAGGACGTACGATGGACGAACGATAACCGGATAGCCGAATTTGGCCGCTGTTCCGACAGCATCGTTCACCGATGTTACCGTTCCGCCCGGTGGTTGAGCGATGGACAGCTTGCTGAGCAGCGCTTCGAATTTCTTGCGATCCTCGGCCGTATCGATGCTCTCCAGATCGGATCCCAGAATGCGAACACCGGCTTTGGCCAGCGGAGCTGCCAGGTTAATCGCCGTTTGTCCGCCGAACTGAACGATAACCCCAATCGGATTCTCGCGTTCGATCACGTTCATCACATCTTCGAAGAAGAGCGGCTCGAAATACAAGCGGTCGGATGTGTTGAAGTCCGTAGATACAGTTTCAGGGTTGTTGTTGATAATAACGGCTTCGTAACCTGCCGCCTGAATCGCCCATACCGCGTGCACCGTGGAGTAGTCGAATTCAATCCCTTGTCCGATCCGGATCGGGCCGGACCCGAGCACGACGACTTTCTCTTTGGTCGTTTCCGTTACTTCATCTTCTTGCTCATACGTGGAGTAGTAGTACGGCGTCGAGGCTTCGAATTCGGCTGCGCAAGTATCAACCATTTTGTAAACCGGCTTAATGTTATGTTTCAAACGGAACGCTCTGACATCCGCTTCATTAATGAAGCTGGAGCATCCGGCAAGTGTGCGGATTTCGGCAACGGCGCGGTCTGTAAAGCCTTTGCGTTTAATCTCGAAGATCAGTTCTGCAGTCAGTTCGCCAGCCGCAATCTCTTTCTCGAACTTGATGAGGCCGTCTAGCTTATTCAGGAACCACCAGTCGATCTTCGTCAAGCTCTGGAGCTGCTCTACCGTATAACCTCTGCGGTACGCTTCAGCCAGCAAGAACAGGCGCTCGTCGTCCGGCTTTTGCAGACGCAGTTCCAATGTCTCTTTATCCAGCTGATCCGTTTCTTTCAGGAAGAGACGGTGAACGCCGATCTCCAACGAACGAACCGCTTTATGAATGGACTCTTCGAACGTACGGCCGATCGCCATGACTTCTCCAGTCGCTTTCATTTGTGTGCCGAGCTTGCGGTTAGCCGCTGTAAACTTATCGAACGGCCAGCGCGGAATTTTCGAAACGATATAATCAAGCGCAGGCTCGAAGCATGCATACGTTTGACCGGTTACCGGATTCATGATTTCGTCCAATGTGTAGCCGATGGCAATTTTAGCCGCCATTTTGGCAATCGGATAGCCCGTCGCTTTGGAGGCAAGCGCCGAGGAGCGGCTTACACGCGGGTTAACCTCGATGACATAGTATTGGAAGCTGTGCGGATCAAGCGCATATTGTACGTTACAACCGCCTTCGATGTTCAAGGCGCGAATGATTTTCAAGGAGGCGGAACGCAGCATTTGATACTCGCGGTCCGACAACGTTTGGCTCGGCGCTACAACGATACTGTCGCCCGTATGTACGCCAACCGGGTCAAAGTTCTCCATATTACACACGACGATACAGTTGTCGTTCGCGTCACGCATAACCTCATACTCGACTTCTTTCATGCCGGCGATGCTGCGCTCAACGAGACATTGTCCGATCGGGCTGTAGCGAAGTCCGGAAGCGACGATTTCCGTCAGCTCTTCCATAGTGTTACAAATACCGCCGCCAGTACCGCCGAGCGTGTAAGCCGGGCGAACGATAATCGGGAAGCCGATTTCGTTAGCGAATTCAACCGCTTGAGCAACCGTCGTGACGATAACGCTATCCGGCACAGGCTGTTCTAATTCTCTCATCAAATCTCTGAACAGGTCGCGGTCTTCCGCTTTCTCGATCGCGGTAAGCTGCGTTCCCAGCAGCTTCACGTTCTCCGCTTCAAGCACGCCTGCACGCGCTAGCTCAACAGCCATGTTCAGACCCGTTTGACCGCCTAGTGTCGGCAGCAAGCCGTCAGGACGTTCTTGGCGAATGATTTGTGTTACGAATTCAAGAGTGATCGGTTCGATATATACTTTGTCGGCCATGTTCGTGTCCGTCATGATCGTCGCCGGGTTGGAGTTGATCAGGATGACTTCCATGCCTTCTTCTTTCAATGCTTGGCAAGCTTGTGTTCCCGCGTAGTCGAATTCGGCGGCTTGCCCGATGACGATCGGACCGGAACCGATAACGAGGATCTTTTTGAGTGTATTATTTTTTGGCATAAAGCAGTTCCTCCTTCACAGATGTCGTTGCCGTGGACGCTTTCCACTGAGCGAGCATTTGCGCTTGGCGCGGCTGCTGCGGGTTATCGCGTTTGTGCTGACGAATCAGCTCGACGAATTCATCGAACAAGTAGCTGGAATCAAAAGGTCCAGGCGCGGCTTCCGGATGGTATTGAACCGAGAACGCAGGGAATTTCTTATGTTTCAAGCCTTCGATGGTACGGTCGTTATTATTGATGTGGGTGACTTCCAGTTCGGTACCCACGATGGACTCTTCCTTCACCGTGTAACCATGGTTCTGAGAGGTGATGTAGCAGCGGCCCGTAGCCAGTTCTTTCACAGGGTGATTGCCGCCGCGGTGGCCGAACTTCAATTTGTCGGTGTCAGCGCCGCAAGCAAGTGCGAACAGCTGGTGACCCAAGCAAATCCCGAACAACGGGATGTCGCCAAGCAGGCCTTTGATCATCTCAACTGCGTGAGGCACGTCTTTCGGATCCCCAGGGCCGTTGGACAGCAGCACGCCGTCCGGTGCCAAGCGGCGGATTTGCTCCGCAGTCGCATCTTGAGGCACAACGACGACGTCGCAGTCGCGTTTGCTCAGATCGCGGATAATACCGCTTTTCGCGCCGAAATCGACGAGCACGATGCGCTCTTTATGTCCAGGCGCGCCGTACACGCTTTTGGTGGATACGCGGCTAACTTGGTCTGTCATAAGCGGCGTGCCGCGCAAAATTTCCGTCAATTCCGCAACGGATTTATTGGAAGTCGTCAGCAAGCTTTTCATGACGCCGTGGTGGCGGATTTTGCGAGTCAGCATCCGCGTGTCAATCCCGGAGATACCTACGATGCCGTATTCTTTCAGCAAGGAGCCCAGCGTATATTGCGCTCTCCAGTTACTTGGGATTTCTTCATGCTCGCGCACGACGAAGCCATGAATGAATGGGCGTACGGATTCAAAATCGTCCCGAATCACACCGTAGTTACCCACCAACGGGTACGTCATCGTAACGATTTGGCCGCAGTAGGATGGATCCGAGAGAACCTCCTGATAGCCTGTAATCCCCGTGTTGAATACGACCTCGCCGACGGACTCTCCTTCACTACCGAACGATTTTCCTGTAAAAAGCGTACCGTCTTCCAGCAACAATCTTGCCTGCATGTATGTTCAGCTCCTTCACTATTGTCAAACGATTCTCACGAACCGCAGGTGTCATGTCCTCAATTTGTAGACTTGCACTGCATAAAAAATTATCTTTTTGTATAAATATACACGAAAATTCACTCGCCGTATAGAGACTGGATTTGCCGATTTTATGAATAAACGATCTTGCCCGAAGCGATCGTGACAACCGGCCAGCCTTTCAGCTTCCAACCGATGAACGGCGTATTTTTGCTGCGGGATACGATCTCTTCTTTCCGAACCTCTTGCTCCGTCTCCAAATCGACGATCGTGATGTCCGCAACGCTGCCAACCTCCAAAGTTCCGTATGGAAGTCCGAATACGTCAGCCGGCTTCTTCGTCATGCGGTCAACGAGGAATCCGAGCGTCCACTTGCCTGTCAGCACGAATTGCGTGTACAGCAAGGAGAAAGCCGTCTCGAAGCCGAGAATGCCGAATGGCGCAAGCATCATGCCTTTGGCCTTCTCTTCTTCCGAATGCGGGGCATGGTCCGTAACGATGATGTCGATCGTGCCGTCTTCCAGTCCTTCGATGACCGCTTGCACATCGCGCGGCGTGCGCAGCGGCGGGTTCATCTTCCAGTTCGCGTCCAGTCCTGGAATATCTTCGTCCGAGAGCACCAGATGGTGCGGACATACCTCGGCGGTCACTTTAATTCCGAACTGCTTCGCGTGACGGATCAGACGCACCGATTGCTCTGTGGAGACGTGGCATACATGGTAATGAACGCCCGTCGCTTCCGCAAGCAGCACGTCGCGGCCAACATGAATCGCCTCCGACTCGTTCGGGATCCCCTTCAAGCCATGCTTCTTGGAGAAGGAGCCTTCCGTTACCGGCGCTCCGACGACAAGCGTATCATCCTCGCAGTGCGCGATGATCGGCATGCCGATCGATGCAGCCAGCGCCATCGCATCCTTCATCATTTGCGCACTTTGTACGCCGACGCCGTCATCCGTGTAGCCGATGACGCCCGCTTCTTTCAGGCCGGCGAAGTCCGTCAATTCCCGGCCCAGCTCGTTCTTCGTGATCGTGCCGTAAGGCAGTACGCGGATCACGCCTTCTGTGGCCGCTTTATCCAATATGTAATTCACTGTATCAACCGTATCGATTACCGGTCTCGTATTCGGCATGCAGGCGATTGTCGTGAAACCGCCTCTTGCCGCGGAGCGAGTCCCCGTCGCGATATTTTCTTTATGTTCGAAGCCAGGCTCCCGCAAATGGACATGCATATCGATGAAGCCCGGAGCTACCAATTTGCCTGCCGCATCGATCACTTCATGGCCTTCGGTTTGCGGCGCCGCAACTTCGGCAGCATCCAGAACCTGTGCGATTTTATCGTTCTCAACTAGAATGTGTTTTGTGGCCTGTACGTTATTTGCATCAACGGTAAGTCCGTTTAGAATCCAAATGCCCATTGTGGTGAAATCCCCCTGTTCTATGATAGAGCTCGTTCGATGACGGCCATTCGAATCGGCACACCGTGAGCGATTTGCGTGAAAATTTTCGATTTCTCATGTTCAACCAGCTCGTCATCGAGCTCGACATTGCGGTTAACCGGCGCCGGGTGCATGATGATCGCGTGAGGCGCCATCCGGCTTGCCCGCTCCGCCGTCAGACCGTACTGCTCGCGGTATTCTTCCGCTGAGCGAAGCAGGCCTGTGTCGTGCCGTTCAAGCTGCACGCGCAGCATCATGACGACATCCGCTTTCAGCGCTTCGTCGAAGGAGACATACGACGCGAACTCCGCCAGTTCCGGAGCCTGCATGCTGGCTGGCGCGCAGAACTGCACTTTCGCTCCCAATGTGAGCAGTCCCCACAGGTTGGAGCGCGCCACGCGGCTGTGCAGGATGTCTCCGACGATGGAGACTGTCAGCCCTTTGATGCTGCCGAATTGCTTGCGCATCGTATAGAAGTCGAGCAGCGCTTGCGTCGGATGCTCGTTGTTGCCGTCGCCCGCGTTGATGAGCGGGATGCGGATCTTCTCGGCGAGCTCCTGGAGAACGCCGTTCGGCTTCAGGCGGATGACCCCTGCGTCGATGCCCATCGATTCCAGCGTCCGCACCGTGTCGTAGATGGACTCGCCTTTCTGGACGCTGGACTCCGCAGCGGAGAAGTTAAGCACATCCGCTCCCAAACGCTTTTGCGCCAGTTCGAAGGAAAACCGGGTTCTTGTACTATTCTCAAAAAACAGGTTGGACACGAATTTGCCATGGAACTGGTTCGTCACCTTCGTCGGAAACTGCTCCCAGTGGGCCGCCCGATCCAAAATGCTTGTGATCTCCCCTGCGCTGACACCTTTCAATCCCAGAAAATGCTTCGTTTGTGTACTCACTGTGCTCACTCCTGTTTCCCCCTCTGTTGAAGTATAATGACGCCGTCCTTGTTGTCGATTTCCGTTAGCAGCACTTCAATGCTTTCGCTCTTGGAGGTAGGCACGTTCTTGCCTACATAGTCGGGGCGGATCGGCAGCTCGCGATGCCCTCTGTCTACGAGTACGGCCAGCTGGATCATTTGCGGTCTGCCCAGATCGATCAGAGCGTCCATCGCAGCCCGCACGGTGCGCCCTGTGTACAGCACATCATCGAAAAGAATGATTTTGCGGTCTTGAATCTGAATGTGTCCGCCTTCCTGAACGTTCAGCGCGGATTTCACCTTTACCCTGTCATCCCGGTAAGAGGTAATGTCGATCTCGCCGACCGGAACCGGCACGCCCTCGATCTCCTTGATGCGTTCGGCGACACGTTTCGCCAAATAAATACCGCGGGTCCGAATCCCAATTAGGGTACAATTTTCTACCCCCTTATTCTTTTCCAGTATCTCATGCGCAATCCGCGTTAGCGCCCGACGAATTCCCATTTCGTCGATAATCGTGTGTTCGGCTGTTTCGTTCAATTGGTTCGCCTCCTAACAATTGTTCGTAGGAAAACTTGCAGCGTGAGCATCGGCTGGTCGTATGAAGCCAAAAAACTCCTTGCCCAAATTCGGCAAGGAGTTAAGTGTGCATGAAGATACAAAGCGGGGCATAAGGATGCACGCACCCCTATACTTGTACATACACTGAATCCGCGATCCTGTGTATCCCGTCTTTACTCATCGACTACCTTGCCAGCCTCTCTGGACTGTTTTTAAAGGTACATATGTAATTAAAAGAATTATGCCATTTTCGACACGATAAGTCAATATCAGTTCCAACATTTTTTGAGTATAAACTTTTCCATGTGTTATAATTTACATATAAATAGAATAAGCAGCCTGTTGCCCAACAATCGCTAAGGAGGAACTCATGTTTAAACTTTTCAGGCTATTGAAACCTTACAGAGTCTCAGTCGCAGCCATCATCGTTCTAATGCTAGCACAGTCTCTGGCTCAGCTGTACCTCCCTACGCTGCTCTCAGACATCGTCGATGTCGGTGTCTTGAAAGGAGATGTCCCCTACATCCTCCTATATGGAGCATACATGCTGCTCGTAGCGATGGGCGCTATGGCCTGCGTCATTGTCGCCAGCTATTTGCTGGCCAAGACAGCGACAGGATTCGGCAGGGATCTGCGCCGCAAGCTGTTCAGCCATGTCGAAAGCTTCTCGCTCCACGAGTTTGACAAGCTCGGCACCTCCTCCCTCATCACGAGGACAACGAACGATATCGCGCAAGTCCAGCAGGTGATCGTCATGATGCGGATGTTCATCGGCGCACCGACGATGCTGATCGGCGGCGTCATCATGGCGACCTATAAGGACACCCATCTGGCGCTTGTGCTGATCGCCGTCATTCCTATCCTTATTCTTGCGATCATCGGCATTATGCGCAAAGGCCTTCCTTTATTTAAAGTTTTGCAGGTGAAAATCGACGGCATCAATCTCGTGCTTCGCGAGCACTTGACCGGCATTCGCGTCATTCGGGCATTCAACCGCTCAGGTCATGAGAAAAGCAAGTTCGAGAAAGCGAATCTGGATTACACGCAGACGGCGATCAAAGTGAATACGCTGATGGCGACGATGATGCCCATTATGATGCTCGTTTTCAATCTGGGGATCGTCGTCATTCTATGGTACGGCGGGTTACGGATCGATCAGAATCAGATGCAGATCGGCGACCTGATGGCCTTCATCCAGTATGCGATGCAGATTATGTTTTCTATGTTCATGATGACGATGATTTTCATGATGATTCCGAGAGCGTCGGCTTCTTCGGTTCGTATTCTGGAGATTCTGGGCTTACAATCTACGATCCTTGAAGCGGAAGCCGCGCCAAGTCCTGCTCTCCATCAACCGGCAGCCATTGAGTTTCATCATGTTACTTTCCGCTACCCCGGCGCCGAGCAGCCGGCGATCCGCGACATTTCGTTCCGCGCCGAGCCTGGCGAGGTGACGGCCATTATCGGCGGCACAGGCTCCGGCAAATCGACGCTGATTCATCTGCTGCTTCGCTTCTACGATGTCGATACAGGTGCGATCACGATCGACGGGCAGCCGCTGCCGCAGCTGCCGCTCGAAAGCTTGCGGCAGCGCATCGGGTATGTGCCGCAGAAGGCGGCGCTATTCTCCGGCACGGTTGCCGACAACATCCGTTTCGGCTGCGAGTCGGCGACGGACGCCGAAATCGCGCAAGCCGCCGAGACCGCACAAGCCGCCGGCTTCATCGCCGAATTGAAAGACGGCTATCAATCCGTGCTCAGCCAAGGGGGAGCGAATTTATCCGGCGGCCAGAAGCAGCGGTTGGCGATAGCCCGGGCGCTCGCACGGAAACCGGATATCTATGTCTTCGATGACAGCTTCTCCGCGCTTGATTTCAAAACAGACGCCAAGCTGCGTGCGGCTTTGAAAGCCGAAACGGAACAAGCTACGAAGATCATCGTAGCGCAGCGCGTCAGTACAATTCTTGATGCCAACCGCATCATTGTGCTCGAGGATGGCCGCATTGCCGGCATCGGCACGCATGAGGAGCTGCTTCAATCTTGCAGCGTTTATCAAGAAATCGTAGCTTCCCAGCTGTCAGAGGAGGAAATCGCATGAGCAACCAATCCAGAAACCAGCGGCCTTCCTCCCCAGGGGTAAACCCCGGGCACTTCGGACGCGGAGGCATGGGCGCTATGGGCATGCCCGTCCAGAAAGCCAAAGATTTCAAAGGAACACTGCGCCGCCTCTCCGGTTACATGAAGCCTTACAAATTTTCCATTACGTCGGTATTTATCGCCGCCGTGTTAAGCACCGTATTCAGTATCATCAGCCCGAAGCTCATGGGCAATGCAACGACCATGCTCTATGAAGGCTCCATGGCCAAGCTGAAAGGAATCCCCGGCGCCAAGATCGATTTCGACGCTTTGCTTCACATCGTTCTGATCCTGGCTGCGCTCTATGTGATCAGCTCCATCTTAACGTTCATCCAGCAGCGCATCATGGTCGGCGTAACCCAGCAAATCGTCTTCCATCTGCGCAAAGATATTAGCGAGAAGTTGACCCGGGTACCCTTATCTTTCTTCGACGCCCGCAGTCACGGCGACACGATGAGCCGGGCTACGAACGACGTAGACACGATCTCCTCCACCATGCAGCAGAGCTTGACGCAGCTGATTACCTCCATCGTGACTCTGGTAGGGATCATTATCATGATGCTGACGATCTCGCCTTTGCTAACGCTGGTTACGATTATCACTCTCCCGCTAAGCATCATGGGGACGAAGCTGATCGCTTCCAAGTCGCAGAAATTTTTCATCGGCCAACAAAGAACGTTAGGTGAATTGAACGGCCACGTAGAGGAAATGTACACCGGGCACACGATTGTGAAGGCATTCGGCCGGGAGCAGCAATCCATCGAGAAATTCAACGAAATCAACGATCGGCTGTATCATTCCGGCTGGAAAGCGCAGTTCATCTCAGGCATGATCTTCCCCCTCATGTCCTTCATCGGGAATATCGGGTATGTGCTGGTCAGTGTGATCGGCGGGGTCATGGTCACGCATAACGCAATCAAAATCGGCGATATATTGGCTTTCATCCAATATTCCGGACAGTTCGGCATGCCGATTACCCAGGTGGCCAACATTGCGAACGTCATTCAATCGACCATCGCGGCAGCGGAACGCATTTTCGAGCTGCTCGATGAGCCTGAAGAAGTACCGGAGGAGCCGCATGCGAAACCCGCCGCAATGGTTCGCGGACATGTGCGGTTCGACCATGTCGCCTTCTCCTATAAGCCGGACGCACCGCTGATTGAGGATATGAACATCGATGTGAAGCCGGGGCAGACGGTTGCCATCGTCGGTCCGACCGGCGCAGGCAAAACAACGATCGTCAACCTGCTGATGCGCTTCTATGAATTGAATGGAGGCACCATTTCCATTGACGGCATTGATTCGCGCCTCATGGCCCGGAGTCAACTCCGCGGGCTGTTCGGCATGGTGCTTCAAGATACGTGGCTGTTCAATGGCACGATTCGCGACAATATTGCTTACGGTCGTGCTGGCGCCACGGAAGATGAGATCGTGAACGCGGCACGCGCCGCTTATGCGGACCATTTTATTCGCACACTGCCGGATGGTTACAATACGATTTTGAATGAAGAAGCTTCCAACCTATCCCACGGCCAAAAGCAGCTGCTCACTATCGCGAGGGCGATTCTGGCGGATCCGGCCATCCTCATTCTGGATGAAGCGACCTCATCCGTCGATACGCGGACTGAGGTATCCATTCAGCGTGCAATGAATCATTTGATGGAGAATCGCACAAGCTTCGTCATTGCGCACCGCCTCTCGACGATCCGGGAAGCCGATCTGATTCTGGTGATGAATCACGGTAGCGTCATCGAACAGGGCACGCATGAGCAGCTTCTGGAGCAGCGAGGCTTCTACGCCGATCTGTATAACAGCCAATTTGCGACGAAAGCTGTCTAAACTTGTAGTGAATATATTGGCTCTCCTGCTGGCTTTCTGCTAATATAGGAGAGTCAATCAAATTTTTGAAGGAGATGTCACCATGTCTGAAATGAACACGATGGAAATTATTCAATTTATCCGCGACAGCAAAAAGAAAACCCCTGTCAAAGTATACGTAAAAGGAAACCTGGACGGCCTTGCGTTCGGCGAAGGCAGCCAAGCGTTCATCTCCGGCGGAAGCGGCGTCGTTTTCGGCGAGTGGAGCGAAATTGCGCCTGTATTGGATGCGAATAAAGATAAAGTGGTTGATTATGTCGTTGAATCCGACCGCCGTAACTCCGCAATCCCTACGCTGGATCTGAAACCGATCAACGCGCGTATCGAACCGGGCGCCGTTATTCGTGATAAAGTACATATCGGCGATAACGCCGTCATCATGATGGGTGCGCTCATCAACATCGGTGCTTCCGTCGGCGACGGCACGATGATCGATATGAACGCCGTTCTTGGCGGCCGCGCCCAAATCGGCAAAATGTGCCACATCGGCGCAGGCGCAGTTGTTGCCGGCGTTATCGAGCCTCCGTCAGCTCAACCTTGCGTGGTTGAAGATGACGTGCTTATCGGCGCGAATGCAGTTGTTCTCGAAGGCGTACGCATCGGACAAGGTTCCGTCGTTGCCGCAGGCGCTGTCGTAACGCAAGACGTTGAGCCTTTCACAGTCGTTGCAGGCGCTCCTGCCCGTGTAATTAAGAAAGTCGACGACAAAACAAAATCCAAAACGGAAATCCTGGCGGATCTGCGTAAGCTGTAAGAGGCGCAGGAGGAGATCGTGATGCTGAGCCCTTTTGCCCTACTGCGGCGCAAGCTGCATCAAATCCCGGAGCCGGGCTTTCAGGAGTTCAAAACGCAGAAGCTGCTGCTTGACGAGTTAAGCAAGTTGCCTCAAGATAGAATGTCGATACGCACATGGCGTACCGGCATTCTTGTCTATATCCGCGGTTTGAATCCTTCGCAGCGCTTCGGTTACCGCGCTGATATGGACGGGCTGCCGATTCCGGAGGATACGGGACTCCCGTTTCCTTCCGAGCATCCCGGCTATATGCATGCCTGCGGGCATGATTTTCATATGGCGATCGGCATGGGCGTCGTATCGCACTTTGTTCATCACCCGATGAAGGATGATCTGGTTGTGTTGTTTCAGCCTGCGGAGGAAGGTCCCGGCGGCGCGCTGCCGATGCTCGGGGCCGAGGAATTCCAGGACTGGAAGCCCGATCAGATGGTGGCGCTGCACATCGCCCCGGAATACCCGGTCGGCACCATTGCGACACGGCCTGAGATTCTATTCGCGAACACGTCCGAACTATTCATCGATCTGCACGGCAAGGGTGGCCACGCGGCGTATCCGCACCGCGCGAACGATATGATCATCGCGGCGGCGCAAATGGTCGGCCAGCTGCAGACGATAGTCTCGCGCAATGTGAATCCGCTTGACGCTGCCGTCGTCACGATCGGCAAGCTGGAAGCCGGCACGAAGCAGAACATCATCGCGGAGAATGCGCGGCTGGAAGGCACGATCCGCACCTTGTCCGCAGACTCCATGCGGCAGGTGAAGCAGCGGATCGAAGCGATCACAGCCGGCATCGAGGCTTCATTTGACTGCAAGGCCACGATTGATTACGGCTCGAATTACATGCAGGTCTTCAATACGCCTGCATTGACCCGCGAATTCATGGACTGGCTGCAGGATCGGGATCAGGTAACGCTCGTCGAGTGCACGGAAGCAATGACCGGCGAAGACTTCGGCTACTTCTTGGAGCAGATTCCGGGCTTCATGTTCTGGCTTGGCGTCGATACGCCTCACGGCCTGCACCACGCGAAGCTGAACCCGGATGAACGTGCCATTGACGTCGCTATCGATACCATAACTGATTACCTGACGTTTAAATCGAATCAATAACAAAAAAACCTCCAATCCCACGTTCCACGTGGATTCGGAGGTTTTTTACCATTTATGCCAGTTTGCCGATAAAACGTTCTAACCGGTTCAGCGACTCTTCCAGCACTTCTTGCGAATACGCATAGGAAATTCGAATGTACCCTTCGCCATAGGACGTGAAGGCGTCCCCTGGCACTACGGCAACATGTTCTTCCTCCAGCAGCCTCATGGCGAACTCCTGTGACGGAAGGCCGAATTTGGCGATCGACGGGAATAAATAGAATGCGCCGTCAGGCTTTTCCAACTCCAAGCCCATAGCCGTCAATCGGTTATAGACGTAGTCGCGGCGCTCCTCATATTCTTTACGCATCGGCAGCGCATCATCGATCCCGGCCGTCAAAGCTTCCAAGGCTGCATACTGGCTCACAGAGCTGGCACAGGTCACATTGTATTGGTGGACCTTGACCATATGCTGCGTAATACTCGCAGGCGCCATAGTGAAGCCGATCCGCCACCCTGTCATGGCATGAGATTTGGATAATCCGTTGATGACGATCGTTTGCTCCCGCAGCTTGCCCATGTTCGCAATGGAGTGATGTTTGACGCCATAGACCAGCTCACTGTAGATTTCATCGGATAGCACGAACAGCTCCCGATCTTCCAACAAGCGAGCCAGATCCGTGAGCTCCTCCTGCGTCAGAACTTGTCCTGTAGGATTCGATGGATAACATAAGATGACACAACGCGTCTTATCCGTTAAATAGGGTGCCAGCAAATCTGCGGTTAATTTCAGACCGTTCGATCTCGTGTCCACGTAGACAGGAACTCCGCCCGCCAACCGGATCAATGGCTCATAGCCCGGATAGATCGGAGCCGGCAGTATCACTTCCGCCCCCGGCGTTAGAATCGTACGGAGCGTGATGTCGACAGCCTGGCTGGCTCCGGCAGTCACGATAATTTCGTCCGCCGCCCGGTACGTTTGCCCATATTTCACATTGACAAAATGAGAAACGGCCTCCCGCAGCTCCAACAAGCCCGGATTTTGCGTGTAGACGGTTTTGTTTTGATCCAGCGCCTTCTGCCCCGCTTCAATGATATGCCGCGGCGTCGGGAAGTCCGGCTGCCCGATCGTCAAAGTTAACGCCCCTGGAATGGCGGCAACCAGATTGGAAATTTTCCGGATGCCCGAAATCTGTATATCTTTCACTTGTGGATTGATTAAATGTTCCAAGTGATTCACTCCTCTCCCTCTCAAATGAATCCTAGGATGTTCGAATCGTCTGCAGCAAATTGGCCATATCTTCAGGAATCGGCGCTTCGAACTGCAGCCACTCTCCGGTGCGCGGATGCTCGAAGCCCAGAATGGCGGCATGCAGTGCCTGGCCTTCCATCAGATTGCCTTTGCTCTTGCCGTACATCGGGTCGCCGACCAAGGGGTGTCCGATGAATTTCATATGCACGCGAATTTGATGCGTTCTCCCCGTTTCCAGCTTGAGCTCGACCAGCGTGAAATCGCCGAACCGTTCGAGTACGACGAAATGCGTCACGGCATGCTTGCTGTTTTTCTCCGTTACGGTGTACATCTTGCGGTCATGCGAGTCCCGGCCGATCGGTGCGTCGATCGTTCCTTGGTCATGCTGGAGCTTCCCGTGGACCAAAGCGATATATTTGCGGTTCACCGTATGAGCTTTCAACTGCTCGGCCAAGCCGGCATGCGCTTTATCATTTTTGGCTGACATAATGAGTCCCGATGTATCCTTATCGATCCGGTGCACGATTCCGGGCCGAAGCTCCCCGTTGATTCCCGACAAATCGCGGCAATGGTACATCAGCGCATTCACCAGCGTGCCCGAATAATGTCCGGGAGCCGGATGCACGACCAAGCCCCGCGGCTTGTTGATGACGATGACGTCCGCATCCTCATATACGACGTTCAGCGGGATGTTCTCTGCGAGAAGTTCAACGCCTTGCGGATCGGGAATCTGCAGCGTGATGACGTCCTGCTCGGCAAGCTTGTAGTTCGGCTTGATCCCTTTCCCGTTCACCTGAACATGCCCGTCTTTGACCCACTGCTGCACCAAGGTTCGGGATACGTCCTCCTCCAAGGCTTCCGTGATGAATTTATCGATGCGTTCTCCCGCGTACGTCTTCTCAACTGTCCATTCGACAGGTTCATTGGATGATAGCTCAGACGAGGTCTGATTTAGGCTCATGGGCGCCTCCCTTTTTCTCTTGTCTCCAAGCTAAGAGCGAATCCAGGAAAATCAGGATAACCCCGACCACGATCGCGGAATCAGCAATATTGAAAATCGGATAGATGTAATAAATATCTTTGCCGAAAAAGCTGAAATCGAAAGTAAATTGAAGGAAATCCACAACTTCCCCGAATAATGCCCGGTCAACGAAATTGCCGATGGCACCGCCAAGCAGCAAGCTGAGCGCAAAAGTCAATAATTTTTTATTTTCACGTACCGTACGGCGCATATACCAGACAATGCCAATCAGAACGAACGTTGTGATAATGATGAAGAACCAGCGCTGGTTTTGCAAAATGCCAAAGGCAGCACCTTTGTTCCTGTGCGAAGTGATCATGAAAAATTCCCCGATGACGGAACGTTCCTCGCCTAGCGGAATCCGTTTGACAATCGTCCATTTGGACACTTGATCCAAGATAAAAACGATAAGCGCATAGAAGTAGTATTTCAAATATTTCATTAATCTTTTCCCCCTAAAAGTTATGCGTACCTGATTTTCAAGGAATTACCTCACTAAAAAATGCAGCCTCACGGCATTATAACGGTATGGATCAGCTGTTAGAAGGGAGCTGTTGAGCTGATGAGTCATTTAACCGAGCAACAATTGAAACAATTATACTTGCAGCTGTTGGAGGAAAAGGTTGATCTCGAGAAACATTTTGCCACGAATGACAACTATGGCTTGGCCAATTCGTTCAGGGACGGTACAGGCGAACTTTCGATGTACGATAATCATCCCGGGGATGTGGCGACCGAAATTTATGAACGTGAGAAAGATATCTCTCTGAATGAACATGCCGAATTTCATTTGCAGCAAGTAGACGAAGCCTTGGTCCATATGGAAAATGGGGATTACGGCCACTGTGTATTCTGCCAGACCCCGATTCCGTTCGAGCGGCTGCAGGCTATACCGACGACCCTTTATTGCCTGGAGCATGTCCCGGATCCGGAGCGCTCCATCCGCCGACCTGTGGAGGAACGAGTCCTTTATCCGCCGTTTGGTCGCACGAGCTTGGACGAACGTCAGGACGAGACTGAATTTGACGGTGAAGATGCATGGCAGATCGTCGAAAGCTGGGGCACATCCAATACGCCGGCCTTCGCCGAAGATCCCAACGTTGAGAATTACAACGAGATGTACATCGAAGCCGATGAGCATGAAGGCTATGTGGAGTCCTTTGAAAGCTTCGTTGCCACCGATTTATACGGCGAGCATGTGACGATCGTACGCAGCAAAGCCTACCGGAACTATATGCATAGCGATGAAGGCGAACCGCTCCTCGAACCGGATGACCGTTCCCATCTTGATGATGAGCCTCTCTAAAATAAACAGGGCAAACGAGCTCCGCTGTAAAGCGAAAGCCCGTTTGCTCTTTCTTTATTCGTGGTAGTGAGCCGTAACCACGTCATTACATCTGACGCACAGAGTTGGATGTTCTTTACTTTGCCCAACCTCTGGAGTGACTATCCAGCAGCGCTCGCACTTCTCGCCTTCCGCCACGGAGATGGCAATCGCCGTATCCTTGGATTGGAAAGCTCCTTCCGGTGCGCTTGTTCCAGGCTGATGGACGGTGACTTGGGACACAATGAACAACTGATCCAGCTGATCCAGCTGCGACAGCAAGCTGTATGCGGCTTCGTTCGGATACAGATGCACGGCAGCACCCAGCGAGTTACCGATGACTTTCTCCTTACGCGCCTCTTCAAGGGCTTTCAGCACTTCGTCACGAATATCCAGGAAGCCGTTCCATTTGGTTTCCAACTGCTCATTATACAAGCTCGTATTGGCTTCAGGAAGCTCGGCAAGTTGAACGCTGCTCAGCTCTACTCCTGGAATGTATTTCCACACTTCATCGGTGGTATGCGCGAGAATCGGTGAAATCAATTTCGTCACGGCGACTAACGTTGCGTACAGAACGGTTTGCGAAGCTTTGCGAGCGGCATCATGAGGCGCATTCGCATACAGTCGGTCTTTGATGATATCCAAATAGAACGAACTCATCTCGACCGCACAGAAGTGGTGAATAGTCTGGTACACGACGTGGAACTCATACGCATCGTACGCTTTAACGACCTTCTCGATCATGCGGTTCAAACGAATCAGCGCGTAACGGTCAAGCTCGGACATATTCGCTGCGGCAACTTGATCGGCAGCCGGATCGAAATGACTTAAGTTGCCGAGCAGGAAGCGCAGCGTGTTACGAATCTTGCGGTACACTTCCGTTGTCTGATTCAAAATATTGTCCGAAATCCGGTGATCGGACTGATAATCCACAGAGGAAACCCACAAACGAAGAATATCCGCTCCCAGTTTCCCGGAAACTGCATTCGGATCAATCGTATTCCCGATCGACTTGGACATTTTCCGTCCTTCGCCGTCGAGTGTGAAGCCGTGACTGAGAATGCCTTTGTATGGCGATTGCTCTCTTGTGGCGACACCTGTAATCAAGGAGGAGTTAAACCAGCCGCGGTATTGGTCGGAGCCTTCCAGATACAGATCAGCCGGCCACTGCAGCTCGGGACGGGATTCCAGTACCGCCACATGGCTGGAGCCGGAATCGAACCACACGTCCATAATATCCGTCTCTTTGCGGAACTCACCGTGACCGCATTTGGAGCACGAAGTTCCCGCCGGCAGTAAGTCCTTCTCATCTTGGATGAACCATACATTGGAGCCTTCGCGCTCGAACAATTGGGCGACGTGCTCAATGGTTTGTTCATTGACCAGCGGCTCATTGCAGCTGCGGCAGTAGAAGATCGGAATCGGCACGCCCCATGAGCGCTGTCTCGAAATGCACCAATCCCCGCGATCGGCGATCATGTTGTGCAAACGGATTTCGCCCCACTCCGGCGTCCATTTGACCTTCTTAATTTCATCCAGCATCTCTTGTCTGAATTTATCGATCGAAGCGAACCATTGCTCCGTTGCGCGATAAATGACAGGCTTCTTCGTCCGCCAGTCGTGCGCGTATTGGTGCTGGATCTCGCCCGCTTTCAGCAGCAAGCCTAATTCCTGCAGCTTCTCGATGACGAGCTTGCCGCCTTTCTCATAGAACAAGCCTTCGAAGCCCGGAGCTTCCGCTGTAAAATGACCTTGATCGTCCACCGGGCACAGCACGCCGATATTGTAGCGCTGGCCGATGGCGAAGTCGTCTTCCCCGTGTCCAGGCGCGGTGTGTACGCAGCCCGTACCGGCTTCGAGCGTAACATGCTCGCCTACCATAACGAGCGACTCGCGGTCATAGAACGGATGCTGGCACGTTGCGTACTCCAGCTCACTGCCTTTCACGGTGGAGAGCACTTCATAATCCGTCCACCCGATTTCTTTGGCAGCCGCAGCCAGCAGGCCTTGGGCAAGCACATATTTCTTGCCTCCGGCTTGTACGACGACATAGTCGAACTCCGGATGCAAGGAGATGCCCAGGTTGGCGGGAAGCGTCCACGGCGTTGTCGTCCAGATGACGATGGCAGCATCTTGCGGAAGCTTGCCTTTACCGTCTTTGACCGGGAAAGCGACATAGATGGACGAGGATGTTTTCTCCTTATACTCGATCTCCGCTTCGGCAAGCGCGCTCTCGGAAGACGGAGACCAATAAACCGGCTTCAGCCCTTTGTAGACGTAGCCCTTCTGCACCATTTTCCCGAAGACGCGAATTTGCCCGGCTTCATATTCCGGCTGCAGGGTAATGTACGGGTTTTTCCAGTCGCCGCGAATACCGAGACGCTTGAACTGGCTTTTTTGCTTCTCGACCGATTGCAGCGCATACTCTTTGCAATACTCACGGAATTCCGGCACCGTCATTTTCTTTCGGTCGACCTTCCCGCTGTTGGTGATCACTTGCTCGATCGGCAGCCCGTGCGTATCCCAGCCCGGCACATACGGGGCATCATAGCCTTGCAGCGTTTTGAAGCGTACGATGATATCTTTCAGTACTTTATTCAGCGCATGTCCAATATGGATATCTCCGTTGGCGTAAGGAGGACCGTCATGCAGAATGAACTTTGTTCTGCCTTTGCGGCTCTCCTGCACTTGGGCATAGATGTCCTCGGCTTCCCAACGCTCTTGAATTTTCGGCTCCGCCTGAGGAAGATTCCCTCGCATCGGAAAATCGGTTTGCAATAAATTTAATGTTTTGCCATAATCCATTCCAACCACTCCATTCTTACCTTCAATGACTTTAACTTTGGATATAAGAGGCCGAAAACAAAAAAAGCTTCTCATCCCCACAAAGGGACGAGAAACTATGCTCGCGGTACCACCCTCGTTATTAAACAATCGGACGGACGCTGCCCGCGGCGGCGCAATCCTCTTCGCTTAATCACTCGATCATGTGTAACGGCATGACCCGTTGCTCTCTACTTCATTCAAGAGACGCTCCTGGGGGATATTCGGTACGCTGCAGAGATTAGGCTCACACCACAACCCTAATTCGCTGACACTGCTCACACGTCCTACTCGTTCCAGTCATAGCTTTATTGAGATACATTTAACAGGAGTATAACGAATTCAGTAGGCATAGTCAATACGACAGCCGCCCGGACCGCCATCTTCTTATGCTTCTTCCTTCTGTTGGTCGAACTGCATGCTCTGCCAACCTTCGTTGTTCAGCAGCTCCAGCTGAGCTTCCAGCAGCGTCCGGAAGCGAGTCCGGTAGATCGACGCTTGCTTCTTCAGCTCCTCGATCTCCAGTGCGACCTTACGGGAACGCGTCAACGATTCGTTAATGATCCGGTCGGCATTCTTCTCAGCTTCTTTCAAGATCAGCTGAGCTTCCTTCTTCGCGTTGTTGCGAACTTCGTCCGCCGCTTCCTGCGCGACAATGATCGTCTTGCTTAACGAGTCCTCGATATTCGTGAAATGATCCAGCCGCTCCTGCAGAGCCAAAGCTTGATTTTGTATGTCTTTATTCTCACGAATCAATGCCTCATAATCTTTAATGACTTGATCGAGGAATTCATTCACTTGATCTTCATCATAACCGCGGAAAGAACGGGAGAACTCCTTGTTATGTATATCTAGCGGTGTTAATGGCATCAGTGCCCCTCCTTAGCGTTTTGCCTAGCAAAACTCACATCTATAAAGAACACTTCGACAGAAACTAAGCAATTCCTGCAAAGTTCGTGGATAATTTATCCACGATCAGGCAAACTTGCCGATCTTCACACGCATTCGCCCTTTTTTCGTGACGCCCTCAACCTCGAGCACCTTGAATCTGCCGAACCCTTGCATAGATACCATATCGCCTTCTTTCAGCGGCTTGCTCGGATCTTCCTCCAGCTTCCAATTCACGCGGCAGCGTCCGGCTTGGATCGGCATCAGCACTTTGGCGCGGCTAAGCCTGAATACATCGCTTACAATTCCGTCCAACCGCATGGACGCTACGGATAGCGTCAGTTCCTCCAGCTTGGCGGAGGACGTCACCAGCTTGTCCGGCGGAAGCAGCTCCGTTAAGACGTGCACACGGTGAACCTGCGACAAGTTCAGGTGCAAATAATCGGCGGCATCGCGCGTAACCAAGCAGTGGCAGCCACCTTCTATAACATGAATATCGCCAACCTTGTCCCGCTTCATGCCGAGTCCAAGAATGGCGCCCATGTAATCTCCATGTTCTAATGTCAGAAACTTACGGTCCCCGGATGAAACGGAGAGAACCGCCATCTCCATGTCGTCATCATCCAATGAACGGTAATCAGGTGCAATGAGCGCCCGTTTGCGCTCAGCGGCCTCATAGCCGCCGTCCAAGCGGCAATGGACGTCAGGATGCCGGTTCACCAAGGAGGTGAGAATGAAAGCTTGTCTGGGATCCAGAAAGTCCGTCAGCTTCACAGCGTGCTGCTGTGCCGCCCGCTCCACCCAATCCCAGGCTTTATCTACAAAGTAATGTTCATCCGAATGAAAATGCCGATAAAGTTCTTTTTGCAAGATTAAAACATCCCTACGATGAAATCTAGAACAGCTGCAATCCCCATAACGACGAAGCGCAATGCGATCAACGCCACGATCGGCGAAAGATCGATGAAGCCGATGCTAGGAATGATTTTGCGGAAAGGACTCAGGTAAGGTTCGACCAATTTCCCAAGCAGCCCCCCGATAAAGCTATCACGTGCATTCGGGAACCAGGAGAGAATGAGATACCCGATAATCATGAAATAATAAATTTCCATCAAAATGCTTAAATAATAGTGAACGTATTCCACGTACGCATCCACCTCTGTGTTAGGATATGCGTCTATTCCTCACTTGCCATTTCGGAGATGTGGCCATGAATATCAACTGTATCCGGCGTGCAGAGGAAGATATTCGGTCCCAGTTTGGAAATAGACCCATTCAAAGCATATACCGTACCGCTTAAAAAATCTACGATGCGTACGGCCTGATCGCTGCGAACTCGTTGAAGATTGACAACCACCGCTCTGCGGGAGCGAAGATGATCGGCGATGTCTTGCGTTTCTTCATACGTTCTCGGCTCGCTCAGTACGACGCGCGCGTTCTTCTGTGAGTGAATGCTGACGACATTCGCCTTATTTTTATTACGCAATTCATAAGGATTGGTTTCAGGTTCTTCCGGCGTTTCCACGATTCGTTCACGCTCTACAACTTCTTCCTCTTCCTGAAGCCCCAGAAAATTCATAAACCTGTTATAAACTCCCATTATCGTTCCCTCCTGTCCTCATCTTCAATCCTATGTAACCATTATTCTTCTTTTCCAACCAAGACGGTCCCCAAACGTATCCAGGTGGCCCCTTCCTCGATCGCAACCTCGAAATCGCCGGACATCCCCATGGACAACTCCTTGATTTCGTAAGGAAAAATACGCTGATCGTTCAAACGGTCCCGCAGTTCCCGCAAGCCTCTGAACACAGGTCTGGTCGCTTCAGCTTCCATCTCATAGGGAGCCATGGTCATCAAGCCGGTAACCTGAATATGCGGAAGCTTGCTTACCTCGGAAGCGAACTCGAAGAACTGCTGGGGATCAATGCCGTACTTCGATTCTTCGCCGGAGACGTTCACTTGCAGCAGGCAATTTACTTGGATGCCAAGCGCTGCAGCCTGCTTGTCCAATTCCTTGGCGAGGGACATCCGGTCCAGCGAATGGATGTAGGCGAACTTGCCGATGACATCCTTCACTTTATTCGTTTGCAAGTGACCGATGAAATGCCAGGTTCCGCGCTCGTGCAGCGCCTCCCACTTGGGCTTGACGTCCTGCCAGCGGTTCTCGCCGATATGCCGCATGCCCGCATCCAGGACGCTCCTGGTCGTCTCTAGGGAAACATATTTGGTCACCGCAATGATATTGATCTCCTTCGTATCCCGCCCCGCCCGTTGACAGGCGGCAGCGACGCGAGACTCCACTTCCTTCATGCGTGTCAGTAAACTCATTTCGCTATGAACACCTCAATTCCACAATGCCGCTTGCCCAGCTCATCTTATCGAAGACCGATCCAAGCAACCATTCTCCCTGTTGAACCCCCTTCTCTTCGGTGAGAAAAGAAAGTGTCGGTTCTGCAACTCGTACATAACTGGGATACTTCGATATGGGACGACAAAATTCCTGCTTGGCGCAACAATTTTCGGTTTAGTTCTTGCAAATTCAGCATGTACTTCCCATTCTCCTTGCTCCGAATGACTTCAAGCTGCTCCGCTTGTGAAGCTTGGATCTCGGCGAGCACGGCGTAGACGCGATCCGCAACGGTTCGGTCCACCTCATAGCAGCAAACGCCGATGGAAGGTCCGATAGCCGCCCGAATGTCCGAGGGCTGGCTACCAAAAGTATGCGTCATTAAGGATATTGTAGCCATGGAAATGTTTAGTACCGAGCCCTTCCAACCCGCGTGCGAAAGTCCTGCCACATGACGGACGGGATCATAGAAAAACAGCGGCACACAGTCCGCGAACTGCGCGCACAGCACGATTCCCTTTTCATTCGTCACGAAACCGTCCCTCGCTTGAATAGCCGATTCCCGCGAAGTCCTCCCTCTCCCCTTATCCGCCTGCCGGACGATGGCAATTTCATTCCCGTGCACTTGCTCCCCATAGGTAAAGGCTTCGAACGGCTCGCCGACGGCTTCGGCCAGCAGCTCGCGGTTCCTGATCACATGGTCAGGCAAGTCATGAACATGCAGTCCGCAATTCAGCGTCGAATACGGCGCTTCACTTACGCCGCCGTGGCGGGACGTAAACCCCGCCGTCACTTTTTCGAATTGATCCATCCAACTGGCTATCGTATAAAGGACCGGCTGATCCTCTTTGGTTTGTTGAACAAACGGTTCCATTCGTCTGCCTCTCTCCTCTTCCATCCGTCTCCTTCTACTTTAGCATAAAAAAATAAAAAGACACACGATGATCTTCTGAGGCCCAGGGCCAGCAGTCCTCTCGTGTGCCACAGCTTAATTGCGGAACTGGCGGTTAAATTCGTAAACGCCCTCGTTCGTATCCTCGGTTTGACGATACGGCCTTACCTCTTCCAGTTTCACCAGCACGACATCAGCGCCGATCTTCACAATATGCTTCCACGGAATGATAACGTCCGTCCCCGTTCCGAACAATCCGAAGAAGCGGCTTTGGTTCGGCACAACGATCGATTCTATGCGACCCTGGCGCAGATCAAGCTCCAAGTCACTGATTTGACCGAGCTTTTTGCCGTCCACAATATTGATTACATCCTTCGTCTGGAAATCAGATATTTTCATGAGGCTTATCACCACGAATCTCATTAGATTTGAACTGATTTTGTACTAGTATATGTACCGGGTGGGCAAAATGTCCTGAATACGAAAAAAAGACCGCACGGCTTGTCAGATCCGCGTCGGTCTTTATGTAATGAAATTACGATTTCACATGTTTCTGCATCTGGCCGATGGCCGACTTCTCCAACCTGGAAACCTGTGCTTGTGAAATGCCGATCTCATCGGCAACTTCCATCTGCGTCTTGCCTTCGAAGAAGCGCATGGAGAGAATCAGCTTTTCCCTGGCATTCAGCTTGCGCATCGCTTCTCTCAGCGCAATGCCTTCGATCCAGGACAAATCTTTGTTCCGCTCGTCGCTGATCTGATCCATGACATAGATTGGATCTCCGCCGTCATGGTAGATCGGCTCGAACAACGAAACCGGGTCCTGGATGGCGTCGAGTGCAAAGACGACATCCTCTTTGGGCACGTTCAGCGCCTCGGAAATTTCATAAATCGTGGGTTCGCGCGAATTCGCATTCGTCAGGCTGTCTCTGACTTGCAGCGCTTTGTAAGCAATATCTCTTAAGGAACGAGAAACGCGAATCGGGTTATTGTCTCGTAAGTAGCGGCGTATCTCACCTATAATCATCGGTACAGCATAGGTTGAGAATTTGACATTTTGGCTCAAATCGAAGTTATCAATAGCCTTCATCAGACCGATGCAGCCAACCTGGAAGAGATCGTCCACATACTCCCCGCGATTATTGAACCTCTGGATCACACTTAGAACCAACCTGAGGTTCCCGTTCACCAATTTCTCTCTTGCCGTTCGCTCCTGCTTGGTCTGCAAATCAGCGAACAGCTCGCGCATTTCAGCATTGGTCAGAACAGGCAGTTTGGCGGTATCAACACCACATATCTCAACTTTATTTCGGGTCACCGTGATTACCTCCCAAGGAGAAACATTAATGTTAATTATCCCCGCGAGCGACCGATTTATTCCTCGTCCGAACCGTGCATGACCACTTGACAAAAGGGCTGCGACTCGCTCCCCCCTGAGACTGCTGAACAATTTCGATATCCGGCCGCCAAAAAAATTTTCACAAAAAAAAGAGAGGCTGAATGGCGTCAGCCATTCGATGCTCTCCCTTTCCTTTACACCATCTTATTAAATTCCTTGCGCAGCCGCTTAATAATCCGCTTCTCCAGCCTCGATATGTACGATTGGGAAATGCCCAATAGATCCGCTACATCCTTCTGCGTCTTCTCCTCGCCGTCTTGCAGGCCGAAGCGCAGCTCCATGATGATCCGCTCGCGCTCGCTCAGCTTATCCAGCGCTTTATGCAGCAGCTTACGGTCAACCTGCTCCTCGATATTTCGGTATATCGTGTCGTTCTCCGTACCCAGCACGTCGGACAAGAGCAGCTCATTGCCGTCCCAGTCAATGTTCAGCGGTTCATCGAACGAGACCTCCGTACGGATCTTGCTGTTGCGCCGCAGGTACATCAGAATCTCGTTCTCAATACATCGCGAAGCGTAGGTGGCGAGCTTGATCTTCTTCTCCGGGTCGAAGGTATTGACGGCCTTGATTAAGCCGATTGCTCCGATCGAGACCAAATCCTCGATATTGATCCCCGTATTTTCAAATTTTCTAGCTATATAAACAACCAATCTCAGGTTGCGCTCGATCAGCATAGCACGAATGGCGGCGTCCCCGGACGGTAATTTTTCCAATAAGTATTCTTCTTCTTCTCTCGTGAGCGGCGGCGGTAAAGCTTCACTGCCACCGATGTAGTAGATTTCTTCTCCCTTAAGGCCGAGAAACATCAAAAGTCGGTAGTACGCTAGTTGAAAAAGCATTTTCCACTTCAAGAACATGTTAGTTTCCTCCTAAGAGTTTTGCATTGGCAAAGCTGGTTTCGTTAGCTTTGCTGTGTTGCAGAAGGCATATGGCTCATCTACTAACCGGCTGATAGTAAGGCTGGGTGAATGATCGCTTGATACGATCCGTCGCTGCATAGCTTTCCTCCGTCGAGTCCAATGAGTACTTTTGACGCTTCAATCTGCGTATGATTATGGGTGATCACCACCTTATCCGGTTTAATGGCCAGCATGAATTGGGTGTTCCGGTTAACGCCCCGGTAAGGCACAAGACGCAATCGGTCCTGCCATACGAACTCTTCCACACCCAAACCACTTATGATCTGGTCAACATCTGCCGACCGGATCCTCTGCAGCCATTCTACTGGCAAGACATCGCCCCATTCCGAGACCTCCATCACCATGACTGGGGTACGCGTCAACGGGTCATACAGTTGGTTGCCTGTATCAATCAACCCTTTGCAAGTCGCCGTGTAATCCCCTACGTGTATCGTTACCTCCGCTACGAACGTAGTCAGCACCTCACGCTGCTTCGTGCTTTGCAGGACGGTTCTAAACCACCACAGCAAAGGAAGCAGCAGCATTAGGACAAATAGTACGCTGCCGATTTGCAGCTGAAACATCGGAACACCGGATGATGTGAAGACAATTCCCTTCATCACGTCGGATGAAGAGGCTGCGACATAATGGATGCCGAACATGCCGCCGGCCACAGCGAAATTGACTAACAGGAACGTTCCGACGTTTCTTATTAAATTTTGTAAAGAACCGAACCCAAAAGCTGTCATAATCATCGCTATGCAAAATATACATTTCACAGAAAATGTAAATAAGAACGCCGGCACCGGCAGGAACATAATGACGACATAGGAGGCTCCTAAGAACGACGAACCTGCGATTCTCCACCACTTGAACGAGATTTTCCGCGTTTTGGCCGTCACGATCAACATGGCCGCATCGATCAGAAAGTTCAGCAGGAAAATGAGATCCGCGTAAACGATCACAATGTCCTCACCTCCATGACAGATGCTATTTCAACCATTTTCCTGACGAAACTTTAAGGTTCTAAATCAGTATAGGGCAAACCTATTTCAAAGTCTGTCTAAATGTGCTGATAGGCTACTACTTTTTTTGTCAGTTGACGCGGCATCCGGTTCGCTAGAAAAGCCCTAGAAATAGCAAAAAACCGAAGCCACTACGATCTGTAGGGCTTCGGTCTCTTTACATATTTGATGTAATTATTTGTCGTTATTCCGTCCGCGGTTGCGCAGGAACGTCGGAATATCCAATTGGTCGTTCGATGGTGTAGAACCGAAAGGTTTGAGATTGTTCAAGCGGTTGTCCGAAGTCTGCTGGGTTGACGGCTGCTCTGGTTGTCCTGAGATCGGACGTCTCGTCTGCTGATTCATCGGCATCGCTTTATGTTCAAATCCCGTTGCAATAACCGTTACAAGAATCTCGTCTTTGAGCTTCTCATCGATCACCGCACCGAAGATCATGTTCACCTCAATATCGGAAGCGGAGGCAACAATATCTGCCGCTTCGTTAACCTCATAGAGGCTAAGGTTCACACCGCCGGTAATGTTCATCAGAACCCCGCGCGCTCCTTCAATCGACGTTTCCAAGAGCGGTGAGGAAATCGCCTTCTTCGCTGCTTCTGCGGCACGGTTCTCGCCGGTCGCTACCCCGATGCCCATAAGCGCGGAGCCGCGTTCCGTCATGATCGTTTTGACATCGGCGAAGTCCAGGTTAATGAGACCAGGAACTGCGATCAAGTCGGAGATCCCTTGTACGCCTTGACGAAGCACGTTATCCGCTTCACGGAATGCTTCAAGCATAGGCGTCTTCTTATCTACGATTTCCAATAATCGGTCGTTAGGAATGATAATGAGCGTATCTACTTTCTCTTTCAGCGCCGCAATCCCTTGCTCAGCTTGCAAGGAACGCTTGCGGCCTTCGAACGTGAACGGACGCGTCACGACGCCTACCGTTAGCGCGCCTACTTCTTTGGCGATTTCCGCAATGACCGGAGCCGCCCCTGTTCCCGTACCGCCGCCCATACCGGCTGTAACGAATACCATATCTGCGCCGCGAAGCGTGTTCAGAATCATCTCCCTTGACTCTTCTGCCGCTTTCTTCCCGACGTCCGGGTTAGCGCCTGCGCCAAGACCGCGCGTAAGCTTGTCCCCGATTTGCAATTTATGCTCGGATTTCGCCAGATGCAGCGCTTGCGCATCCGTGTTCACCGTAATAAACTCAACGCCTTTGACGCCGTTCTCGATCATACGGTTAACCGCATTACTACCGCCGCCACCTACACCGATGACTTTTATTTGAGCCAACTGGTCCAAATCCATATCAAATTCAAACATGTGAGTCATATCCCCCTAACTTTGCATTCACTATATAAATTCACTGAAAAAACTTTTGACACGTTCGATAAAACCTGGTTTTGAACTATCGGAGGATTTTTTTGTTGCTGCAGCAGCCGTCTTCGCCACTACTTTCTTGGAGATGCCAGAATTCCGGTTCTTCATATATTTGGATACGAACTGTATGATGCCGACGCCGCTTGTGTAAGACGGGTCACGCACACCGATGAAATCAGGGACGGCAATACGAACGGATGTGGCCAACTGCGCCTGCGCAATCGGAAGGATGCCAGGCATACAGACGGTACCGCCTGTCAGCACATAACCGCCGGCAAGATCGCCATAGCCCAGTCGGTGCACCTCGGCACGAATCAGTTGGAAAATTTCTTCCACACGGGGTTCAATGATATTCGCCAGATCAACTTGCGAAAACTCTTTCTCCACGTTGCTGCCCATTCTCGTTACTTTGAACACTTGATCGGGAGCGGAGTCGTCTACGGAAGCACAGCCGTACTTCAGCTTGATTTTCTCTGCGATCTCAAGCTGTGTCCGAAGACCGATCGAGATATCGTTGGAGATATATTCGCCGCCGATTTGGATCGTCGACGTAGCTGCCAGATTGCCTTGCTCAAACACAGCAATAGTCGCCGAACCTGCACCGATATCAACGAGAACCGTTCCAACCGATTTCTCATCCTTGGATAAGGCCAGCTGTCCGGATGCAAGCGACATCAAGATGAGACCTGCGACCTTCAGTTCGGATTTTTCCACAACACGGATTAAATTATGTATCCCCGTCTTCGCGCCCGTGATAATCGTCGCTTCGACTTCCAAGCGAACGCCGATCATGCCGCGAGGATCGTTAATGCCCTCTTGACCATCTACTAAGTACTGCTTCGGTACGACACCAATAATTTCACGTTCGGGAGGTAATGCGATGACTCTTGCCGCTTGAATGACACGATCGATATCCTCTTCTCCAATCTCCCGGTCTTCATTAGAGACCGCGACGACACCGTGACTGGATTGCAGAGCAATATGATTTCCTGAAATTCCAACATAAACCTCGGAAATTTGTACGCCTACCATACGTTCAGCATGATCAACGGCACTGCGGATGGAGTTCACAGTTTGATCGATGTCAACGATAGCGCCTTTACGAATACCCTCTGACTCGGCAGATCCCACACCTATTATATTAATGGTTCCGTTAACAACTTCCCCAATAATAGCACGAACCTTGGATGTACCGATGTCTAAACTAACAATGATGTCATTGTTGCTCAAGCCCCTGGCACCTCCTATAACTTGGATAATAAAGTGATTTCATGACAATTACATAAATACGTATTCCACACAACCGCCATATTCCCTCTTTTTTCTACATTTTTTTTGCTGGACATCAAGTCGTTTTTTTCAACATTCCATTTTCGATAGAATTGGGGTAAAACGCGTCTAGTAAATCATTCTCCAAATTGCCAGGTTAATAGGTTTCTATTTAACCATAAAACTAATTTTAACATTAATTTTCATGCTTGAGTAGCCCATTAAAGCGTTTTTTTGCGAGTCATGACGCGGTGTTTCCTCTTATGGCCCTTGAGCGGTCAATTTCGGCTTCGGCTTTGTGCCGGCTACTGCGACGGCTTCGTGGCGGATTTGCCAGAATCTTTGTTAGCATCGGGGGTAGTGCTTGGCTGACCGCTTCCGGATTTGGCACCGGACGTACTGCCCGAATCGCTCCGGGGCTGTTCATTCGGTTCGAATGGAGCATGGTATTCAACTTCCAGCATGGTGATCACTCCGCTGGTAATATGGTCTTCATGTAAGCTTGCTATATATGCCGGGAGATTGTCAATTTTCTCGGGCAAATAGGCAATGGTTGTATACACCTCAAACTGGGATCTTGTGTACAGTTTGATTTTGTCAGGATACGGCTCGGAAGGATCCGGCTTGATCTCGGAAATATCCGAGAGTGCGCTTTCCGGAATTTCGCTTAGCACTTTACAAAGCGCGGCCTTGTTCGGGTCCCCGTCCGTCCACCCGGTCAGGATCGGCATATCCAGCGGAACGCTGCTGCCTGCAGGCAGTTCGACGATTGCCCCGTCTGCGAGCACGGCTTGCTTCGTGCCGTTTGCGCCCAATTGAAACGCGACCTTCGGAAACTCCTCCACGGTTATATGGATGACGCCGGGAAAGTGCTTCTTCACGGATGCCGTTTTGATCATCGGCAGGGAAGTGATCCGCGATTCGATCGTTCCCGACGAGACGGCGAAGAAACGGTCTCCGACCGCGATCTGACTGGCTTGTCCAATAGTTTCGGCAGCCATAAGCTCATTTCCTTCAACCTCGATCGCACTAATTCGGCTCAGCGACGATTGAAAGAAGAGAATGAACAAAATGATGATGAAAAAAATGAACAAAAAAATGAGCAGTTTCCGATTGGTACGCGCTCGTGGCTTGGGTACAGGCGGCAGAGCGGGCACATTGCGGTCTTCTGACAAGATGGGCACCACCTAATAGTTTCGTATGGAGGATCATATCTACATATCTATGGCCCTGTTTCCGAACATCGATGAAAACCGTGAATCCCCGCCTGCTGCCAGGAAGGGATGCGCGGAAATCATTCAAATGTTCCTCTTATTCACTCGGGACCGGTGATTGGCGATGCACGGAGGCTCCCAACCTGGAAAGCATTTGTTCTATTCTATCATAGCCTCTATCAATATGGTGAATTTGCTCAACAATCGTCGTGCCATGCGCAGCCAGACCGGCGATAACGAGTGCCGCGCCAGCACGCAAGTCAGTAGCCTCCACAGTCGCTCCATACAGCCTAGGAACGCCGCGGATAAAGGCTGAACTCATATCCACACGGATATCTGCACCCATGCGGGACAGTTCATCTACGTGTTTGAATCTACCTTCGAATATCGTTTCTTTCATTACGCTCATGCCGTCTGCTAGAGAGAGCAGCACCATAACTTGCGATTGCAGATCCGTAGGAAACGAAGGATGCGGTGAGGTGACGATGCGTTCAACGGCTTTCGGCCTCGTCGGACAGCTTACATGTATTATATCATCGTCAGTGACGATTTGAACACCTGCGCGCTTAAGGACATGAATTACCGATGTCAAATGAGCGGGATTGACCTTCTCCAGGGTGATGTTCCCTTTGGTTGCGGCTGCGGCAACCAAGAAGGTACCGGCAACGATGCGGTCCGGGATGATCCGGTATTCGCAAGGCGTTAGTGACGTTACACCGCGAATCGTGATGGTGTCCGTCCCGGCTCCGATAATGTCGGCGCCCATTGCATTCAGGAAATTTTGCAAATCCTGTATTTCCGGCTCCCTTGCCGCATTATAAATCGTTGTGATGCCTTCCGCCCTAACAGCGGCCATCATAATATTTTCCGTAGCTCCGACACTGGGGAAATCGAGGACGATTTCTGCCCCATGCAAGGAGTCGGCCGTGCAAACAATTTTGTTCGCGAATTCTTCGATGCTGGCACCGAGCGCTTGCAAGCCCTTCAGGTGCAAATCGATTTTACGTTCGCCGATCGCGCAGCCGCCGGGCTGATACACCGTGACACTGCCGAATCTGGCGAGCAGCGGACCCATCAGAAAGATGGAAGATCGCATCTGACCCATCAATTCTTCCGGAATATGTGAGGAATGTGCTGTGGATGTTGTAACGGATACCGTATCCTCCTGCTGTTCGGCACGACAGCCCAGTGCGCGCAAAATACGCATCATCGTGTCGATATCCAGCAAGTTCGGAACGTTGTGCAGAGTATGAGTGCCGCTAGCTAGGATGCATGCTGCTAAGATTGGTAATGCGGCGTTTTTCGCGCCGTGTATCTGGATGGCTCCCGTGAGAGGTCTTCCACCTTCGATAACGAGCTTCTCCAAAGTTCCACCTCCGATTTACCTCTCACCCATCACCAGCACTTCAGGTACGAGCGATATGCCGTACTTCGATTGTACGATCTGCTGTACTTCGGTTATGAGAGTGAGAACGTCCTCGGCTTTAGCATCTCCGGTATTGACAATGAAATTGGCGTGCAGCGTAGAAATTTCCGCTCCACCGACACGTTTGCCTTTCAGGCCGGCATCTTCGATGAGCTTTGCTGCGAATCCCCCTGCGGGGTTGCGGAATACACTGCCGGCACAAGCTAATTGCAGCGGCTGCGTGCGGAGACGCCGATCCCGGTACGCCGCCATGGCGCCCGCAATTTCTTTGCGTTCTCCGACCTGCAGTTCAAAGACAGCTTCCGTTACAATGCCGGGTAATGTATGCAAAATGGAATGCCGATAAGCATACTGCAAATCCTCCACCTGCATGGTGACCAATTCCCCTGTGTCCAGGATGACTTCAGCCTGCTTGAGTATGCGTGACACATCGGACCCGTGAGCCCCTGCGTTCATGTAAACGGCGCCTCCCACAGAACCGGGAATGCCAGAAGCAAACTCCAGTCCGGTTAAACCTTCTTTGGCCGCTAAGACGGACAATTTGATGAACGAATAGGAACCGCCGGCATATACGGTCGCGCCTTCGAAGCGCAAAGTCTCCAGCGCCGAGCCTAGCTTAATGACGACTCCACGAATGCCTTTGTCACTGACGAGCAGATTGGATCCTCGGCCGATAATCGTCCACGGCACTCCGCGCTGATGCAGGAAGCGAATGCATGCTGCAACCTGCTCTTTCGAATGAGGGAGGATAAGACAATCGGCCGGACCTCCGATTTTCCAAGTCGTGTAAGGGGCCAGTCGTTCATTCGTTCGAATCTCGCCAATATTTGCTGCCTGTAAGTCGGATATTAACTGCTGCATGGGAAAACCTCCTTCACAGAACGTAGGGCGAAATTATTGAGCCATCGGTTTGAAGTTCCATAATTTCATAAATACGGACCCTGTTTGAAGTTGGCCGGTCTTCTTTCAGCGGTGCCGTATCAAGCCTTAGGTGTCTGTCACGGTTATAGTATAGTTTATGTAAAATCGGATAGAGTGTGACAATCGCCCATTCGCTTTCGAAAATCTAACTTGATAAGCTATGGGATTCAATCAGTTTCACGATGGCTGCCACGGCATCGCTGTCGTTGCGCGCCTGCATGGCGGCCTTATAGGAAGCTCTGTCGGCGTATAGCGACTCTACGCGCGCCAGCAGTGTCTCAGGTGTTAATTCCTCTTCCTGCAGAACATCGGCGTATCCGGCTTTCTGAAAGGACTTCGCATTCAGGATCTGATCGCCACGGCTCGCTTGCAAGGAAAGCGGAATGAGCAGCATCGGTTTCTCCAAACCTAGAAACTCATAAATCGACGTTGCGCCGGCGCGTGAAATAACCAGCTCGGTCATCGCCAGCACATCCGGCAGCTCTTCATTTAAGTACTCGAATTGCTTATAACCGCGCAGCGCGGCATGCTCCGCCGAAATATTGCCTTTGCCGCACAAATGCACGATCTGGAACTGCTCCAGCAGGCGGGGAAGATTCGCTCTCACCGCCTGGTTAATCGCTTGGGAGCCTAAGCTGCCCCCCATAATTAAAATTACCGGCTTCTGCTTGTGGAAATCGCACAGCTGGTAGCCGGCAGACGCTTTGCCGCTGCGGATATGCGCGCGGATCGGCAAGCCGGTCAGTACCGCCTTATCTTTCGAGACATGCTGCAGCGATTCCGGAAACGTCACGCATACCTTCGTCGCCAGCGGTATCGATATTTTGTTAGCCAAGCCTGGCGTCATATCGGATTCGTGAATGATCACCGGCACTTTATTGAGGCGGCTGCCCACAACGACCGGGACGGAAACGAACCCGCCTTTCGAAAAGACGATGGCGGGCTTCAAACGGCGGAGCAATCTATAAGATTCATACACGCCTTTCATGACTTTGAAAGGGTCCTTGAAATTTTTCAGATCAAAATACCGACGCAGCTTCCCGGACGAAATCCCGTAGAACGGAACCCCTTCATGTCCGATGATGTCTTTCTCGATGCCTGTAGCTGAACCTATGTATTTAATTTCCCAACCCAGCTCCTTCAGCCTCTGCATGAGGGCGATGTTGGGTGTCACATGTCCTGCGGAGCCTCCTCCGGTGAAGACAATCGTTTTCATTCCCCTGTCACCTCGAATAACGGGATATATTAAGCAGGATGCCGACCGAGGTCAGCATGAGCGTGAGCGATGAACCCCCTGCGCTTATGAACGGCAGCGTGATGCCGGTAACCGGGAACATCCCGATGACAACGCCGATATTAATAATAACCTGCACGGCAATCATGCCGATGATGCCGACAGCAATCAAACTCGCGAACGTATCCGGGGCCGTGATCGCCGCCCGCATACCGCGCCAAACAAGAATCGTAAACAGAAGCAGCACCAGCGTACCGCCTATGAAGCCAAGTTCTTCGGCAATGATGGAAAAAATAAAATCCGTCTGAGGCTCCGGCAAGTAACTGTATTTCTGCCGGCTCATGCCCAACCCCAAACCTACCAAACCGCCCGGTCCTATCGCATAAAGCGATTGAATAGATTGATAACCTGCACCCAGCGGATCCTGCCAAGGATCCAGGAAAGCGGTGATCCGCTTAAGCCTGTAAGGTGCGGCGATGACCAACCCTACGAAACCGGCAACTCCTATCATACCTAGATAAGAGAGATGAAGCAATCTTGCGCCCGACGTATAGATGATGAGCAGCGATGCGCCGACGAGCACAGCGCCGGTCCCCAGGTCAGGCTGCAGCATAATAAGCCCGAAAGCCAGCCCCATAATGCCAAGAGGCGGCAAAAGCCCTTTCGTAAAATGGGTGATTTTGGACTGCTGCTCGGAGAGCAGTTTGGCCAAATAAAGAATCATACCCATCTTCATGAACTCCGACGGCTGAATGCCGAAGGCGCCGATCCCCAACCAGCTGCGCGCGCCGCCGCGAACGACGCCGATGCCGGGAATCAGCACGATGACCAGCATGATGAAGCACACAATCAGCGTAATTCTGGCGAATTTCTTCAAAACGAGATAATCCACATTCATCGTAAAAAACATGGCGACAACACCGAGAACGGCGAATATCAACTGCCGCTTCAAGTAGTAGAGCGAATCACCGAACTCGCGAAACGCGAGTACGCTGCTCGCGCTGTACACCATAATAATGCCAATCGTCAAAAGCAGCAAGGTGGGAATAATTATCCAGATATCAGGAGCGGACCGTGCTTTACCCATAACAGACACCTCTTTATGTGTTCTGGGCCAAATGTGGATAAGCCCTATTTAAAGGTTATGCACGGACTCCTTAAACATGCGTCCCCTCTCCTCATAGGAGGGGAACATATCCCAACTTGCGCAAGCAGGTGAAAGCAGGACGATATCCCCGGGTTCGCTCATCTGCCAGGCAAGCTGCACGGCTTGAGCCACCGCATCCGCTGCATCCTTAGCAGTATCGACGGTTTGAATGCGGCTAATCCCTGCCAGCTCGGCAATATGATTAATTTTCTCCTTCGACTGCCCCAGCGTTACGACACCTTTAACCCGGTCGCGGAACGTCGGAAGCAGCTCCATATAATCGGAACCGCGGTCAAGGCCGCCGGCAATCAGAACGAGCTTCCCCTCGAACACTTCAATCGACTTGATAGTTGCCGCAGCGTTCGTGGCTTTGGAGTTATTGTAGAAGGTCACGCCATCCAGCTCTCTCACGAGCTCCAGACGGTGTTCTACGCCATGGAAGCTTCTTAGCACCTCGGCGATCGTCTGAGGCTGTACGCCTACTGTCAGGGCGGCTGCAGCCGCTGCCAAAGCATTCTCCAGGTTGAAACTGCCCGGAATCCCCATTTCGTTGGCCGGCATAATGGTCACGACCTCGCCCTGCCCATTCGCATAAACGAGGTTCTCCGAGCCCTGCTCGAAATAAACCCCGTAATCCAGCGCTTCCTTCATCGAGAACGGGAACAGCTTCGCTTGCAGCGACGGCATCAGCGCCCGGCAAACCGGATGATCCCAATTCAGCACGGCCGTATCTTCCGCCGTTTGATTGGCGAAAATCTTCGCTTTGGAGGCAATATAGTCATCCATCGAACCGTGATAGTCCAGATGAGTTTCATACACATTCAGCAGCATTCCTATTCTCGGACGGAACGAAGTCGTTCCTTTGAGCTGGAAGGAGCTCAGCTCCACAACCATCCAATTCTCCTTCGTCACTTCGGGAGCCGCTTCGGTCAGCGCACGTCCGATGTTGCCGGCGACCACCGGAGACAAGCCTGCTGCATCCAGCATTAATCCGATCAGCGTCGTCGTCGTCGTTTTGCCGTTCGATCCGGTAATGCCGATAATCGGCGCTTCACAGAACTGATAAGCCACTTCGACCTCGGTCACAACCTCAACACCGAGCTCCAATGCTTTGCGGACCGGCTCAACCGTGTAAGGGATGCCCGGATTCTTCACGACAAGCGAAACCCCTTCGTGCACCAGGGACTCCGGATGATGCCCGCATACAACAGAAATACCCAGGGCCTCCAGTTCGTCGGCCTCAGGGCATGCGCTCCGCTCTTTTTTGTCATTGACAGTGACAAGGGCTCCTTTTTGATGAAAAAGCTTAGCCGCAGCGACGCCGCTGCGAGCCAAGCCCAGAACAACCACTTCAAGTCCACGATATTCCCGCGGATGCCTCATGTTCTACAACACCTCATTCATATATAGTCCGAGCGCGGCAAGTACGAGACCTGCGACCCAGAATGTAATTACGACACGCCACTCCGACCATCCGACCAGCTCGAAATGGTGATGGATCGGACTCATTTTGAACACCCGCTTGCCTCTAGTCTTGAAAGAAACGACCTGGATGACAACGGACAAAATTTCGACGAGGAACACGCCGCCAACGATCGCCAGCAGAAGCTCCGCTTTCGTCAAAATCGCCACGGCGACAAGCCCGCCGCCGATACCGAGCGACCCGGTGTCTCCCATGAATACTTTGGCCGGATGCGCATTGAACACAAGAAAGCCAAGCACAGCGCCAACCATGGCCGCCGAGAAAATCGCGGCCTCCGGCTGCGTATTATTCATTGCGATTACCGTATATGCGCCGAATGCGATTGCACTTGTCCCGGCCAGCAAGCCGTCAAGCCCGTCGGTGAAGTTCACCGCGTTGGATGCGCCCAGCATGAGAATCGCCATCAGCGGGAAATACAGCCAGCCCGGATTGAAATGAAACTCTACAAACGGAATATATAAGTCCGTGCTATGCCCTTGCATGACCAGGAGATAGCACACGATCGCCGAGATGAGCAGCTGCCCGAACAGCTTCTGCTTCGCCGTAAGGCCTAGCGAGCGTTTGAAAATGATTTTGATGTAATCGTCCAGAAAGCCGACGAGACCATACCCAAGCGACGCGATCAGCAAGATGAGCAAATCCGTATTTTTATCGGCAAAACGAAGCGTCGCCAGCGCGAGCGCCAATAAAATAATGACGCCGCCCATTGTCGGTGTCCCTTGCTTTTTCAAATGCGCTTGCGGGCCGTCCTCGCGAATTTGCTGGCCAAATTTCATCCGCCGCAAAATCGGAATAAACAGCGGCCCCATAATCAAGGCGAGCACGAATGCAACGCCCATCGTTAATAAAATTGCGTTCTCCACGTTTGGTTCCCCCTGCTCGTTAACGCCATGCGAAAACGATCTACTGATTCATAATTGATAATGAGCCGGCGGTTAGGCCAGCAAGGCGTTCACTACTTGCTCCAGCCGCATGCCCCGCGAGCCCTTCACGAGCACGAGATCGTCCGGCTGCGCCACAGCAGCGAGCTCGCCTGCAAGCTGCTCTTTGTCGTCGAAGGCGCGTACGCGCTCCTTCGGAAACCGCCCCGCCGCTTCCTCGGCGATGAAGCGGCCCAACCGGCCGAACGTGAAGACGTAGTCCGCACGTTCCGGGGACAGCATCGCGCCGATCTCGCGATGGAACCGCTCTTCGTGCTCGCCAAGCTCCAGCATGTCGCCGAGCACGAGGAACTTCCGACCGAAGCCGCCCAGCTGCTCGGTCAACAGGATCGCAGCCCGCATCGATGCCGGGCTGGCGTTGTACGCATCGTTGAGCACGGTCAGCCCGGAGGCTGCCGTTAGCTTCTCGATGCGCATGCTGGTCATTTGCAGCGAGCGAAGCCCCGCTGCAAGGGCTTCCGGCTGAACGCCGAAGGCTTCGCCGATCGCGATGGCCGCTAACGCATTGATGACGTTATGCGTGCCGAGCAAGGGAATGTACAATTCCGGATAGCCCGGAGTATTGATATGGAAGTGCGCGCCGTCCGCATCCATCCGGATGCTGATTGGAAACTTCGCGAGCTCCTGTCCTTGACCGAAGCGGAGCCTGCGCAGTCCTTCCGGCAGGCTGATTTCGCTCAGCGCCTGCTCGATAAGCGGCTCGTCACCGTTGTACACGAGCAGACTGCCGCTCGGCATGCCGCTGACGATCTCCACCTTCGCTCTAGCGATTTCCTCGCGCGATCCGAGCTGGAGCATATGCGACTCGCCGATCATCGTGATGATGGCGGCATCCGGCTCGGCCAATTTGCTGAGCAGCTCGATCTCGCCGCGTCCGCTCATGCCCATTTCGACAACGGCGAATTCCGTCGTCTCTTCCAGCTGCAGCAGCGTCAGCGGCAGGCCGATATGATTATTGAGGTTGCCTTTCGTCTTGTGCACCTTATACGTACTACCCAGAACGGCGGCAACCAAATCTTTCGTCGTCGTTTTCCCGTTACTGCCCGTAATCCCGATAATGCGTACGGGCAGCTCCTGGCGATAGGCCTTCGCCAATTGCTGCAAAGCCGTGAGGCTGTCTTTGACCAGAATGTGCGGCACGCCGGCCGGCGCATCGCCACGGTTTTCCTGCCAGAGCAAGGCCGCCGCCCCTTTATGGTAAGCTTCTTCCGCGTAGGTATGCCCGTCGAATTTCTCCCCGATCAGCGGGACGAACAGACTGCCTGCAGGTATCGTCCGGGTATCCGTAGAAATGCCGGCGATACTCACTGCACCTCCGTCTGTTATGCCTGAACATTCACTCCCCAACATGTCTGCGATCTGCTGTAATGTGCGCCGAATCATCGTGTTCTCCCCTTTATCGCAGCCTTGGCCACCAAACGATCGTCGAAATCATGCTTGACTCCCATGATATCCTGATACGTTTCGTGGCCTTTTCCCGCTATCAATATTACATCCTTGGGGCCTGCCCCTTCAATAGCCTTTTGTATCGCTTTTTTGCGATCGGCAATTAATTCGTACCGGTTATCCGGGTAATTCGCCTCTTGCAAGCCGGGAACGATGTCCCGAAGAATAGCTTCCGGGTCCTCGGTTCGCGGATTGTCCGATGTCACATATAAATAGTCGCTATAGGACGCCGTCACCTTGCCCATCAACGGACGCTTCGTCTTGTCGCGATCGCCGCCGCAGCCGAACACCGTCACAACCCGTCCTTCGGCGAATTCGCGCACGGTGGACAGCGCGTTCTCCAACCCGTCCGGCGTATGGGCGTAATCCACCAAGACCAAGTAATCCTGGCCTTCGTCGACCACCTCCATGCGTCCGTCCACGACGGCAATGCTCTCCAAGGAACGCTTGATTGCCTCCAGCGGGAACCCTTCCGCCAGCGCAGCCGAGATCGCTCCCAGAGCGTTATAGACATTGAATTTCCCGACAAGCTTCATCTGGAAGTCGGCATTCCCCGCAAAGGAGACAAGCTGGAACGATGTCCCTTTGGCCGTAATGCGAATGTTCGTGGCCCGTACGTCGCAAGGCTGTTCAATGCCATATGTAATAACCTGCGCCGCCGTCAATCGGCCGAACAGCTCCGATGCGGCGTCGTCCGCGTTCAGAACGGCGTATTGACGCTCTTGCGGATCGCCGGAGAATCCGTTCCCAAGCCGCGAGAACAAGAGACCTTTGGCTGCCGCATAGTTTTCCATCGTTTGATGATAGTCCAGATGATCCTGCGTCAAATTGGTAAATATGCCCGAGCGGAAATGAATCCCCTTGACCCGGCCCATTTCCAGTCCGTGGGAAGATGTTTCCATGACGCAATAATCGACCTGAGCGTCCGCCATTTTCCGCAGGATCCGCTGCAGCTCCAAAGATTCCTGCGTATTGGTCGCTTTATTTTCTTCATACTGCTCGCCGATTTTAATATGAATATTTCCCATCAAACCCGTCTTGAAGCCCTGGTCCGAAATGATTTTATCTAATAAATAGGTCGTCGTCGTTTTGCCGTTCGTTCCCGTCACGCCGATCATTTTCATTTGTTGGCTGGGGTAGCCGTAGAAATGCGCCGCCAAGGCTGCCATCGCATATCTGGCGTCTTTCACGACAAGCTGCGGCACGGGCAGATCGAGCACCCTTTCCGTAACAAGAGCAGAAGCCCCAAGCGCAATCGCTTTTGGGGCATAATCATGACCGTCAACGGTCAGTCCGGGGATGCAAAGGAACAGATTCCCCGGTTTTATTTTACGAGAGTCTGCTTCAATCCCCGTAATTTCCGTGTCCGCATTGCCGTGTATATAGGTAATGAGGAGTACCGAAGCAAGCTCCTGCAGTTTCATGAGCAACCTCTCCTTAACGTTTTTCCTAACTATTATGGACAATTTTATGCATATGGAAAAGCAAAACATGTCTTACTTGCCAAAATCTTTTTGGCGAGGCTTATTGCGGCGGCGCATTGTCGGATAGAAAGATGCGAATCGTAGAGCCTTGATCGACCCGCGTTCCCGCTTTGGGCGCCTGACTGATTACATATTTGCCGTTCCCCGATTTGGCCAGTTTAAAATTCATGTTCAGATCTTCTAATATATCATCAACCGACGCTCCAACCAAGTCCGGAACTTCGACAACCGGCGTTTCGCCGTACCGGTATTCTTTATTGAGCTGATTTTTGTCCGGCTCCACCTTCATATAGCGAAGTGCGTCAGCCATCATATTCTTAACGAGCGGAGCAGCGATCAGACCACCGAATTGAATGCCTTTCGGGTCATCGACAGCCGCATAAATGATCACCTTCGGATTATCCGCCGGTGCGAAGCCGATGAACGAAACGATATGCTCATCCGGCGAGTAACGGCCGTTCACAACCTTCTGGGCGGTCCCCGTCTTCCCGCCGACCCGGTAACCGTCGATAAACGCGTTGCGCCCCGTGCCCAAGGCTACGACGCTCTCGAGCGCTTCGCGCACTTGTTTGGAAGTGTCTTCGGAGATGACATTGCGCACCAGCTCAGGCTCCACGCTATTTACGACCTCTCCCGTATCCGGGTTCGTGAACGATTTGGCCAAGAATGGCTTGAACAGCTTGCCGCCATTGATCGCTGCGGAAACCGCCGTAATCTGCTGAATCGGCGTCACGGAAACGCCTTGGCCGAACGCCGTTGTCGCCAGCTCGACCGGTCCGACCTGCGAAGGCTTGAACATGATGCCGTTCTCTTCGCCGGCCATATCGATGCCGGTCTTCTTGCCGAAGCCGAATTTGGAAATATAATCGAACAGCTTCTCTTTGCCAAGCCGCTGACCCATCACGACGAAGCCGGGGTTGCAGGAGTTCTGAACGACTTGCAGCATCGTCTCGCTGCCGTGCCCGCCACGCTTCCAACAGCGCAATCTGGCTCCTCCGACTTCGATGAAGCCGGGATCGTAGAACGGCTCGTTCTTGAGATCGACTTTCTTCTCCTCAAGCGCTGCGGCGAGCGTAATAATTTTGAATGTCGAACCTGGCTCGTACGTTTTCCAGATCGGCAGATTCCGGTTGTAAGTCTCGGACGGATAATTTTTGTAATTGCCGGGCTCATAGGTCGGTCTGCTGCCCATCGCCAATATTTCACCGTTGTTCGGATCCATCATGATGGCTACAACGTTCTGCGCTTGGTATTGGACCATCGCCTGATCCAATTCCCTTTCCATGACCGACTGCAAGTGGCTGTCGATCGTCAGCTTGACGTTAAGCCCGTCTTTGGGGCTTGTATATTTGTCGGTCGTCCCCTTGAGCGTTCTGCCTGCCGCATCGGTCATGTACGAGATATGGCCGGGAATCCCCGTCAACTGGGAGTCGTACTTGGCCTCGATACCTGTCAGACCCTTGTCGATTCCGGCGAAGCCAAGAATGTGAGCCGCCAAGCTGCCGAAAGGGTAATATCTTTTATTGTCTTCAGCAACAACGACACCGGGAAGGTGAAGATTGCGGACTTCCTGCGCCTTTTCAATCGTAATTTTACGTCCCGACGGCTTAATGTCGACTTGCGACGTTCTCTTCGTGATTTGCTTGTAAATGTCGTCTGCATTCCCTTGAAGCACTTCCGCCAATTTGGCTGCCGTGCTTTGCGGATCTTCAATCTGTACGGGGATGGCGACAATCGTTGGCGTACTCATACTGTAGGTCAGCGTAATGCCGTTGCGATCTTGAATTTCTCCTCTTTTCGGCGCAAATTCAATCTGTCTGCGCCAGCTGTCCTCCGCTTTATTCGCCAACTCTTGTCCTATCCAAAGCTGAACATAGGCGAGTCGAACAATAAGCGCTGTGAAGATGATCGTGCCAATGATGAGCGCAGTGAACAATCTGCGGCGGACGGTAACGTTAGAAACTCGCATGAACGTTCATTCTCCCTTCCCGAATAAGTCAGTCTCATTCCTAACATGACTATTCGGGACAAACAGGGGTTAGAACAAGCTCTCACAGTTGCCTGCGCTATGGCGCTCTATTCCGGCTCTACGGCAAGCTTTAAGGCGACTTTTTGGCTACTTGTTTCTGTGCATCGCTTTTTTCATTTTTGCTGTTGTTCGTCGGTGGCGGCGTCGCTCCGCTCGCGGCACCCGCAGCTGCCGTTTTCTCATTGAGCGGGTTCAACTGCAGCGTTACGCTTCGCGCTTCTCCTTCACCCAACGACGCTTGCTCCGATACGTATCCTTCACCGGTCGTTTGGCAATTCACTTTGAAAAAGGAGCAAGCCTCTACGGCATCTCGCAAGGATCTGCCGACCAGATTAGGAAGCGGCATTTCACTTACGTTTTGCATCGCAACATATATTCGTTGCGTCGAGACGATTTCAGTACCCGGCTTAGGGAATTGATCGACGACTTTCTCACCTTTACCAAACACTTCCAGAGTCAGTCCGCTCTCTTTCGCCATAGCTTTAGTGCTTTCTGCCGTCATCGCCATGAAGTTCGGCACCGTCAGCTTATTGGCTGCCTTCGTGACCATTTGCGCCTGCTTGCTAGATTTTACGCCCATATATTGCAGAGATTCGCCGACGATTTCTTTGAAGGCCGGCGCCAGCACCTGGCCGCCCAGATGGTAATTGCCTCCGAGTTCCGGCTGATCCGCGATCAGGGTGACAAGAATCTTCGGATTCTCGACAGGCGCATAACCGATGAAGGAAATGACCCAGGAATCCGTCGAGTACGTTTTCTCGCCCGGGCGGACGATATTCGCCGTTCCCGTTTTCCCCGCTACCCTATAACCTTCCATGAAAGCCAGCTTACCCGTACCAACGTCTTGATCCGATACGACCTGCTCCAAATATTCGCTAACTTGCTTCGCCGTTTTCTCGCTGACGACTTGTCTGACGACCTTAGGCGCAAAAGACTCAATCGTTTTACCGGTTTTCGGATCAACGATGTCCTTCACGATATGCGGCCACATCAGCTTCCCGCCGTTCGCCATTGCCGCATAGGCGGCTGTCTGCTGAATCGCCGTGACCACGACTTTCCCCTGGCCGTACGTCGCCGTAGCGACCTCGGGTTTATACCGCATATCGATGAGCCCGGACACCTCGTTCGGCATATCGATATTCGTCTTCTCCTCGAAACCGAATCTCGTAATATAATCGCGGAACTTAGGTTCTGTCAATTTCTCCAAACCGAGTTTAACGAAGGCCACGTTACTGGAACGCTTTAGCCCTTCCAAATAAGAGATTTTCCCCCAGCCCACATAGTTGTGGTCATGGAGCTCGCGGTCCGCTACCTTGATTTTCCCGGATTGATACATTTCGGTAGGGTTAAAGACCCCCTCTTCTACGGCACCGGCTAGGGTAACCAGCTTGAATGTCGACCCCGGCTCATACCGCGAAGCTACAGCGGCATTTTTGAAATCGGCTTGGTCATTAATGTTCCAGTATGAGTTCGGGTTGAAGGTCGGCGTATTCGCCATCCCCAATATTTCCATCGTTTGCGGATCGACCGCAATCGCGGTTAAGCTCTTCGGATGCCATTTCTCCGTAACCTTGGCCAGCGCGCTTTCCAAATAAAATTGAATGTTCTTGTCGATCGTTAGACGAACATTTTTCCCGTCTTCCGCAGGCTTGAAATCTACCTTGGCATCGGGCAATTCCACCCCTTTGCCGTCCTTTTCATAGCTAAGCATACCGGGCACGCCTTTCAGCGTATCGTCCAGCTTCAGCTCCATGCCGAGCGACGCCTTGCCTTCTTTGTTCGTATAGCCCAGAATATGCGCGGCCAAAGTCTCGCCAGGATAGTAGCGCTTCTTCTCTTCGATAATGCCTATGCCGATGTTCGTTTTGGACGATTTATTCAATCTCGTCTGCATCGTGGCAATGAAATCGCGAACTTGGTCAGCCTTCTCTTTATCAATTTTCCACCCTTCATTGCGGATCTCGACATTGACGGCATAATCGCTGCCATCCGGCTTCTTTCTTGTCGCCAACTCTCGTATTTTCGTTTCAAGCGCCGGTTTGGTCGCATCGGATTCTTTCAATATATCTGCCAAACCTCGCGAAATATCGTCTGCCACCTGCAGCCCGTCTATCATTTTGGGGTTCAGCGTGACCGTATAAGCCGTGCCTTCCACGGCTAACACCTTGTCATTCCGGTCCATGATCGTTCCGCGCACCGGCGCAATAATCCGGTCGGTCTCCCATTTCTGCTCGGCCTTCTCTAGCAACCACGATGCGTCAACAACCTGAATCCAATAGACTTTCACTATGAGGACAACAAAAAGAAGGGTGAAGAACCCTCCGATAAGTAAGGAACGCAGCTTAATTTTTTTTGTCATATCATATACCTGCCCGTTACGGTTTAGATGAAGCTACTTTCGTATTTTTGCTGGCGGCGGTCGATTTGGAGGCTTTGGCTTGGGTATCCGATTTCTTCACGTCGTCCAAATTAAAGCCGAGGCGAATAGCCTCTCCCTTTATTCTCTCCGGGCTCTGCAATTTCTCGACCTCTTGCTTCAGCGCACTGTTTTGAGCTTGAATGTCGCGAATTTCGACTTGCATTTTCAGAATGCTGGCATTCATTTGATAAATCGCCGCGTATCGCCAAATAATGACACCTGCCACGATGACACAGAGGAGCACCGTAAACAGATATAGCATTTTCTCTTGAGGGGGCAGCGACTTGTTGCGGTAAACAACCTTCGTTGTCTCTTTAATCTTAACCTTCGCAGCCGGAACTTTCCGTTTCTGGTCAAGCGCCAAATTCCCTTGGATATAAGATGGCATATCAATTTCCTCCTTTTGTATCAAAGCTTTTCGGCAATGCGCAGCTTGGCGGATCTAGCCCGCTGATTCACCTCTAGCTCATGCTCGCTTGGGATGATCGGTTTACGAGTGACTAATTTAAGATCTCCGGATTTCTTACATACACACATTGGAAAACCCGGCGGACATGTACATTTTTCCACATTTTTAACGAAAAACTGTTTGCAGATGCGATCTTCCAAGGAATGGAAGGTGATGACAGCAACTCTGCCTCCAGGCGCCAAACAGCGGACGGATTGCTCCAACGCTTCTTCGAAGGCGCCCAATTCGTCGTTCACGGCAATGCGCAAAGCTTGAAAGCTTCGCTTGGCAGGATGCCCGCCTGTACGTCTGGCTGCCGCCGGAATCCCTTCCTTAATCAATTCCACCAGCTCGCCGGTCGTTTCGATCGGTGCCTTAGCCCGAGCCTCGACAATGACCCCCGCAATGCGGCGGGAAAACTTCTCTTCGCCATATTCGAACAAAATTCGCGCGATTTGATCCTGCGGCCATTCGTTGACGATCGTTTTGGCCGTTAGTTCCGTGGTACGATCCATCCTCATATCGAGCTCCGCGTCCTGATGATAGGAGAAGCCGCGTTCTCCATCGTCCAACTGCGGGGAGGATACGCCCAGGTCGAACAAAATGCCGTCAACCTGCGGTTTCCCGTCGCGCAGCGCTCTCGGCACGCCTTGCAGCACGTGCTCCAAATCTCTGAAATTGCTCTTCACAATCTTTACACGATCCAAGTAAGGTCCCAATACCGATTGCGCATTCGCTAAAGCTACGTCATCCTGATCCAGACAAATCAATAGCCCTTCCGGACCTAATTGGGAAGCGATCAAGGAACTATGCCCCGCTCCTCCCATCGTGCAATCCACGTATACGCCATCCGGCTTTATATGCAATCCTTCAACAGATTCTTCTTTCAATACCGTCACATGATGAAACACTTGATGTCCTCCTAATTATGGCAACTATAGATCAAAGTTAAAGTCGACAAGCTTTTCCGCTATTTCATTAAATGATTGTTCCGATTCATTTGCATAGCTTTCCCAAATTTGCTTACTCCAAATCTCCACCCGGTTCGATACACCGATTACGACGCAATCTTTCTCAAGCTTGGCATGCTCGATGAGATTGCCCGGAATGTTGGCTCTCCCTTGTTTGTCAAGGTCACACTCTGTAGCACCGGAAAAGAAAAAGCGGGTAAATGCGCGCGCATCCGATTTCATCAGCGGCAGTGCTTTCAGCTTCTGCTCGAGTATCGCCCATTCGGATCGGGGATATACGAATAAGCACTGATCCAGACCGCGTGTGATAACGAAGGATTCGCCCAGGGCTTCACGAAACTTGGCCGGGATAATCATGCGGCCTTTTTCGTCTATGCTATGTTGATATTCCCCCATGAACATAGCATGGCGCCCCCTTTCCCTCCACTTCGTACCACTTTTCACCACTTTTTTAGTGTTATTCGCCAAAAACGCAACAAATCCTGCTTCATGAGCAGGATTTGTGAAAATTTTTTCATTTTTTAGGTCTATTCTGCGTCTTTCGTTCCTTGCTTCTCTTCTTCAAGTGAGTTCAAAGATGCATTTTGTTCTTTCAGTTCATTTCGCACCGCTTGAAGCTGTTTGTTTCTTTTGCGCCTGTATACCCAAATCGGAACCCCGATGAGCAGTAAAATAACGAGTACCGGGAAGGCGGCAGCCGCAAAAACAAGGACAGCCTGCAGGACTGCGACTAGTACGTTAAGGCTAGAATTCCATGACTTCTGGATCCGTTCTCCTAAAGTTAGCTTGCTCGGATCGGACAAAAGCGGCTTCTTATCCGTTAGCTGATACATCCGAATTTCAATGGTGGAATAAGCCACATTTTGATCCAAATATCGCATGCGCCCTTTAATCTGTTCGATCGCTTCCTGCACCTTCGCCAATTCATTGGAAAACGCCAGCAAATCGTCGGTTTTCGTTGCCTTCTCCATGAAGCTGAGCAGACGTTCCTCAACGAGCTGCTTCGCTTTCAACCGGGAGCTGAGATCGACGTACTCCTCCGTCACATCCTGCCCCTGCACGCTGCGCTGAAGAGCGGGGCTGATTTTCTCCAACCCGTCCAGTAACGAAACGAAGCCGCTGGCAGCCACCTTGATCGTGAACGTGCCGCCCTTCTCGCCTGTATTGGCGTTCTCCGAGAACTGCAAAATATACGCGCCGCTAAGCGCGACCAGATCGCGCAGTCCAGTCTGCGCCTTGGCGTAGTCATCGACAGGCATGACCAGATTCGCACGGTAGATCAACTTGCGGTTGAATCCGGCCGCTTCGTCGCTGCCTGTCGCCGCCGGTATGATCGTCATCGAAGCGTCCTTCCCTTCGGACGGCGCCGCCCCGGCTTCTGCAGCGGGCGCTTCTTTGGCGTCGGAGCTCTTCGTCGACTGCTGTTTGACCGCCGGCGCGACTGCTGCCGTTTGCCCCTCGACGTGAAGCGAATCAGCTTTCGACGAGCTGGCAGCTGCCCCCGGTGCGGAATCCTCCTTGGATGAGCTGCAGCCGGCCAGCAGGCTTCCTGCCAGCATGCACATGGCAAGCAGCAGACTTGCCTTTCTTCTTAACGTGTTGACCCCCATTTTGCCAACCCCTTCGCTACCAAATTTTAGGTTTTACACCCTATAAACGGAGTATGAGGAGGAAAGGTTGCAGGCAGCAAAGGTGACGATGAGTGATAGCGGGAGAAATTCCAGTTAGGGCCTTGCGGCAGGAGAGAGATAGGCTCCAGAGTGTCGTCCAGCGTTACAAAGTGCAAGGTCAGATTCCTCAACGAGCCAAGCCTACACTATGATCCCCGCCCATAGCGGGAATTTCTCCTGATAATTGCAGCTTGCCGAGCGACAAATGCCGGGTAACAGGAAAAACTCCCGTTAATCAGCCTGCATCCGCCGACTTTACGCAAAAAAGGGGAAAATTAACGGGAGGAATTCCCTCTATTCGCACAACTGGGCTCATATTCGCAGGAATAACGGGAGAAATTCCAGTTACGCCCTGCGGCAGAAGAGAGATCGGCTCCAGAGTGTCGTCCAGCGTAGCGCCGCCCAGCGCCCGAACGAGGTGACAGGCCTCCCTCAGCGAGATCCCCACCCATAACGGGAATTTCTCCTGTTAATTGCAGCCAAACGGATCCTCGAATGCTGAATAACTGGAATTCCTCCCGTTAATCAGCCCGCATCCGCCGACTTTACGCAAAAAAGGGGAAAATTAACGGGAGGAATTCCTTCTATTCGTACAACTGGGCTCATTTTCGCAGGAATAACAGGAGAAATTCCAGTTACGCCCTGTGGCAGAACAAGAAGACAGGCCACCTTCACCGAGAGTCCCGCCCATAGCTGAGTTTCTCCTGTTAAACGCAGCCAGCCAGAACCTCCACCGAAAGTACCGCCAACAGCAGGAGTCCCTACTGCTAAATGCAGCCTGACGGATCCTCGGTTCTTGCGCGGCACCCTGAGGCGACACAAAAAAAGCCTTCCAACCCACTCCATCGTGGTTTGGAAGACTCACTTCTCTTAGTGCTCCGCCCAGCTATCCAAATATTGCTTCTGCTCTTCCGTCAAGGAATCAATGCTAGTGCCGAGCGACTCCAGCTTGAATCTGGCCACTTGCTCATCCAATACATATGGAACATTCGCAACTGTTTTGCCCAATTTCTCATACTCATCGTTCACATATTTCAGCGACATCGCTTGAAGCGCGAACGTCATATCCATAATTTCCGCCGGATGACCATCGCCTGCCGCGAGGTTGACAAGACGTCCTTCCGCCAGTATGTAAATTTTGCGGCCGTCCGTCAGCTGGTACTCTTCGATGTTGCGTCGAACCGTACGTTTGCTCACCGACTGCGCTTCCAGCTCAGGCTTGTTAACTTCGACGTCGAAGTGTCCGGCATTGGACAAGATCGCTCCGTCCTTCATCACTTTGTAGTGCTCGCCGCGAATCACATCGCGGTTGCCCGTTACCGTAACGAAGAAATCGCCCAGCTTCGCCGCTTCCATCATCGGCATGACGGCAAAACCGTCCATGTACGCTTCCACACCTTTGATCGCATCGATCTCGGTCACGATCACGTTCGCGCCAAGTCCTTTGGCCCGCATTGCAACGCCTTTGCCGCACCAGCCGTAGCCGACAACAACGACGGTTTTACCGGCTACCACCAGGTTAGTCGTCCGGTTAATGCCATCCCATACGGATTGCCCCGTACCGTAACGGTTATCGAACAAGTATTTGCAGAACGCGTCGTTGACCGCGACCATCGGGAATGCCAGTGTGCCTTCCTTCTCCATCGCTTTCAGACGCAGAATGCCGGTTGTCGTCTCTTCGGCACCGCCGCGCACTTGCGCAGCCAAATCTTTGCGTTCGGAATGCAGAATCGACACCAGGTCTCCGCCGTCATCGATAATCAGATCAGGCTTCGTTTCTAGCGCTTTGATCAACAATTCTTTGTACTCTTCGGGAGTCGGGTTATATTTGGCATAAACGGTAATCCCGTCTTCGACCAGCGCCGCACATACATCGTCTTGTGTGGACAGCGGATTGCTTCCCGTAATCGTAACGTCCGCTCCGCCGGCTTTCACTACTTTGGCCAGGTACGCGGTTTTCGCTTCCAGATGCAAGGAAATCGTTACTTTCAGCCCTTTGAACGGCTGCTCTTTCTCGAATTGCTCGCGAATGCGATTCAGAACAGGCATATGCGCCTGTACCCAATCAATTTTCAAATGACCGTCAGGGGCCAACGCCATATCAGCAACGATACTTTTGTCTACAGTTGTCATCGTTCGTTCCTCCTACAAATAATAAACGCGGTGCATACCGTCTACAGGAATCGGCGTCTCGAGCAAATCACGAAGCCAATCATTCCCATATCGATTCATATAAGCACACCCATTATACACTCTTTCCTGCGGCTTTGCTAACGGTAAAATCGTAAGGCGAATCCGCTCCAACTGGCGGAGCGTCGCATCAAACTGCGTTTTGTACGCTTCCGACGCCTTATGCTGCAGAAACTCGATCTGCTCCACAATCTTCGCCAAATTCGTATCCCCCAGCTTCCTTACCCCTGGATTAATCGCCCCTAGAGCCTCCACGAGCGGCGTGTAGCTGTCGCGGAAGTCCGCCTTAACCTGATCGAAACGCTCGTTCAAGTGCAGCGTATCCTGCGCATCGAGCCAAGCCTGCTTCTTCTCTTCAAAACGGTGGAGAACGTCCTCGAAACTGTACGCGTATTTATTCATCTGCTTGTGTACCGTACCCTCGATTAGCGTGAACTCCAGCCGCGGCGCAACGATGGGCATTCGCATGCCGAACTGCTCGAACGCATGCTTGGTCAGCGCCCAGTAAGCAATTTCACCCGGTCCGAGCACGGTTGCCAGCACAGGGAATAAATACTCCTGCATCAACGGACGGGACATCACATTGTTGCTGAATTGCTCAGGCTTCGTCATCGCCAAATCATGAAGCTCCGCCTTCGTGAAGCGGTGCTCCTGCTTCTTATCGGCGAACCGGTCTCCTTCGCGATGCAGCAGCAAGCGCTGGCCATCCGCATATACGAATAAATTTGCGCCATCAGCGGCAATATCCGCCTGAGCGTTGTACCCGGCATGCAGCACCTCTTCCTGACTTTTCAACAAGGAGGCTGTCAGTACTTCATTGTGCACAACCAATTGCTCGAACATCCCCGACTCCAGACTGCGCAGGGACGGTTCATCGGCATCGATCAGCACAAGGCCGTATTCACCGAACAGCACGGCCATTAAGCGGGCGAAGGCTTCCGACAGCGTCGCTCCCCCTGCCGTTACACCCTCCAATTTGGCCATCAGCGAAGCCTTGAACTCCGTATCCATCAACGACTGGTCCATAGCGGACAAGGCCTCCCGCCAAGCTTCAGGGGCAAGCGGAAGCTTGCTGACGGACGTGCGCCTTCCTGTCGGATGATCCACTTTGATTTTATCGATTTGCTGTGATTGCGAAAGCGTATAAATATGATTCACTTCATCGAAATCATGGTCTTCGCCGGCAATCCAGAAAACCGGCACGACCGGACGTTTTAACTTCGAGCTCCACTCCCGTGCCAACTGTACGAGCGTTATCGCTTTGTACAGAACGAGCAGCGAGCCTCCGAACAAACCCGCCTGTTGGCCCCCCACTACAGCCAGCGCTTCCTCACCGGCAAGCGCGGCAATTTGGTCCATTGCAGGGCCGTTATTGCCGATTCTCTCATTATATGTGCGCAGCACTTCAATCAAGCGGCCTCTGTCAGCGCGAGGCGCGCTCTTCCTTTCATCCAGCCACTTCATCCGCGACTGCCAATCGGCATCATCGCCGAAATGATACGGGAACAACGAACGGGCCTCATCCGCCCCGCTTACATAATCCTCAGCCAGCTTCTGACTCTTCTTCCAATGAAAAGATTCCATTTGCATATGCGACTAGTGTCCCCTCTTCATACCAAATAAAACAACTATCCTTTGATTGTACACGGTAGGACCGCAATCGTCAAAACTGTATTTTAATTAATTACAATTGATTGGAGAGCTGTTCACAAAAAAACCGCCCCTGACGGGACGGCTCTAATTGGATTAATACAAGTGACAAGCGACGAAGTGATTAGGCTCCACTTCTTTGCTAGGCGGCATCGATTCCGCGCATTGCGGCATCGCTTGCGGACAACGCGTACGGAACGGGCAACCGCTTGGCGGGTTGAGCGGACTCGGCACGTCGCCTTGCAGGATGATGCGTTCGCGTGTACGCTCGATTTCCGGATCCGGAATCGGAATCGCCGAAAGCAGCGATTGCGTATACGGATGCAGCGGCTTCGCGTACAGGTCATCGGATGTCGTGACCTCGACGAGATTACCCAGATACATAACCCCGATACGATCGGAGATGTGCTTCACCATCGCCAAGTCATGGGCAATGAACAAGTAAGTCAAGCCCATTTCTTTCTGCAGCCGTTTGAACAGGTTGACAACCTGTGCTTGAACGGAAACGTCCAGCGCCGAGATCGGCTCATCGGCAATGATGAATTTCGGTTCGATCGCCAGCGCCCGGGCAATCCCGATACGTTGACGTTGACCGCCGGAGAACTCATGCGGGAAACGGTTCGCGTGCTCGTCGTTCAGACCTACGGCGCGAAGCAGCTCCATCACACGCTCTCTGCGTTTTGTGCCTTTGTACAGACCATGAATGTCTATACCTTCAGCGATAATATTCCCTACCGTCATACGAGGGTTCAAGGATGCGTAAGGATCCTGGAATACCATCTGCATGTTCCGGTTGAATTCTTTGAGCTTCTTGCCTTTGAGCTTATGAACATTTTCACCGTCGAAAATGACTTCGCCATCTGTAACATCGTACAGATTGATAATCGTTCTTCCCGCAGTCGATTTCCCACAACCGGACTCGCCAACGAGACCGAATGTTTCACCGCGGTTAATTTCTATCGAGAAATTGTCAACGGCTTTAAGCACTTTGCCGCCGCCAAGATTAAAATGCTTCTTCATATTGCGAATTTGCAAGATGGGTTGATTCGTTTTAGACATGTTGATGACCTCCCACTCCTACAGGACGTTCAACTTTCGGCGCGTCCGGATGCAGCAGCCAACAAGCGGAGCTGTGCGTTTCGGAAAGCGTCGTATGCTCCGGATCGACTTCCAAACACTGATTCATTGCATACGGACATCTCGCCGCAAACGCACACCCTTTTGGAGGCGCGAATAGATCCGGCGGCGTACCTGGAATAGGTACAAGCTCTTCATCACTGTTCGTATCCAAACGAGGCACCGAGCGCAGCAAGCCCCATGTGTAAGGATGCTGAGGATCGTAGAAAATTTCGTCTACCGTCCCTTGCTCGATAATTTTCCCTGCATACATAACCACGACGCGCTGCGCCATATCGGCAACGACACCAAGGTCATGCGTAATTAAAATAATAGATGAGTCCGTCTTCACGGAAATGGTTTTCATCAAATCGATGATTTGCGCTTGAATCGTAACGTCAAGTGCCGTTGTCGGCTCATCTGCGATAAGCAGCTTCGGAGAGCAAGCAAGCGCGATTGCGATCATGACACGCTGACGCATACCGCCGGAAAGCTCATGCGGGTATTGATGAATACGGCCCTCAGGAGAGTTAATCCCGACAAGCTTCAAAATTTCGATCGCTTTTTCGGTAGCCGCCTTCTTGCTGATCCCTTCGTGCTTGATGATACCTTCTGTAATCTGATCGCCGATCTTCATCGTCGGATTCAGCGAGGTCATCGGATCCTGGAAAATCATTCCGATTTCGGATCCGCGAATTTTTTCCATTTCTTTATTGGAAAGCTTCGTAATGTCCATTTTACCGTCGAACATGATCGAGCCGCTTTTTATATAACTAGGCGGAGTAGGAATTAGACGCATGAGCGTTTGTGCCGTTACGGATTTACCGCAGCCGGACTCCCCTACAATCGCCAAGACTTCACCTTTTTTCAAAGAAAAATTAACGCCGCGAACAGCTTGAACTTCACCCGCGTACGTGCGGAAGGATACCCGCAAATCTTTTACTTCCAGCAAATTGCCTTTGGATTTGGTGCTCATTATTATTCACCCCTTCTTACTTGCGCATTTTTGGATCTAGCGCATCACGAAGCCCGTCACCGAGCAGGTTGAAACTTAACAAAATCAAACTGAAAATGATAGTCGGGAAAATCAGGCGATGCGGGTACAAACGGATATAGTTAGCGCCGTCGGACAGCAGGTTACCCAATGAAGCGAGCGGCGGCTTAACACCAAGACCGATGAAGCTTAAGAAAGCTTCGGTGAAGATCGCAGAAGGAACGACGAACGTGATTTGAACAATGATAATCCCAAGCGCATTCGGAATAAGGCTGCGCATGATAATTCTCATCGGCGACGCGCCCAGCGTACGGGATGCAAGGACGAACTCCTGCTCTTTGAGCGTGAGCATCTGCCCCCTGACCAAGCGGGCCATCGGCACCCAGCCGGTTATGGCCATGGCCAAAATAATCGATGGAATCCCTGAGCCAATAACCATGATAAGCAGAATCGCAATCAATAGGAAAGGGATCGCATAGACGATCTCGATCGCACGCTGCATCACTTCATCGACTTTACCGCCGTAGTATGCGGAGATACCGCCGTAGATGACACCGATAACCAAGTCAATCAGTGCAGCTACGATCCCGATGAACAAGGAGATCCGAGTTCCCCACCATACGCGGGTCCATACGTCGCGGCCGAAGTCATCCGTACCGAACCAATGCTGTCCGTTCGGTGGAATATTTTTAATTTTCAGATCTTGCGTTTGATAGTCGTAACTCGAAACAAAAGGAACGATTACCGCCAATACGATTAAAGCAACCAATATAATTAAGCCAGCCATTGCCAGTCTATTTTTCTTAAGTCGTCTCCAAGCGTCCTGCCAATAATTGAGCGAAGGTCTTACGATTCTTTCGCCGGTTAATGTTTCTTTTGCAACGGGAGCAAACTTGTAGTTAGTCTCTGTTGCATTATTCGGAGTTTGCATGTATTATTTCCCGCCTTTCCCAAGACGAATTCTAGGGTCTACGAAACCGTACACGATATCTGTGATAAAGATAACCAAAATGAGAATGGCCGAATAGAAGATCGTTAATCCAGAAATCATGGTGTAGTCATTGGAATAAACCGATGAAACGAAGTGTTTACCCAAGCCTGGTACTGAGAAAATTTGTTCAACTACGAGTGTTCCTGTAATGACGTTAACGAAGATTGGACCGATAATGGTAATGACCGGTAAAATCGCATTCCGGATCGTGTGCTTCACAACGACCGTAAAGTTGGATAAGCCTTTGGATTTCGCCGTTTTGATGTAATCTTGATTAAGAACGTCGAGCATCGATGTCCGCATCAAACGAGCCAGGATGGCAATGGTTCCGAATGAAAGCGCAATCGCCGGCAAAATGCGATAGCTTGGCCCTTTCCACAATCCGGCAGGAAGAATTCCCCATTTGACGCCGACATAGTAGGAAAGAAGTGGACCAAGAACGAAAGATGGAATGGAAACGCCTAGAATGGCGATGAACATTGCTGTGTAATCGCCTGCTTTGTTATGCTTAAGCGCCGCGATAATCCCTAACGTCAGACCTGCAACAATCGCAATCGCGATCGAAATCAAACCAAGTTCAAGCGAAGACGGAAAAGCTTGCTTGATAATATCTGTAACTTTGTGAGCAGGAAATTGAAAGGAAGCTCCTAGATCGCCATGGATGATGTTGTTCATGAAAGTTAAATACTGTTCCCATAATGGCTTATCCAAACCGTATTGCTTCAGCAACATATCTCTCGTAGCTTTAGGAATCCGTTCAGCGCCTTCTCCTAGTGGATTACCTGGTAAGTTTTTCATCAATACGAATGTGAATGATGCGATCAGCCATAACGTGATAAGCGCATATAAGAAGCGGCGAAGAATGAACCTGACCATATTGCTCCTCCTTTATTCATTTAAAGCTCGAAGAAATCTAGAAGAGGCCGCTCCCACGAGGTGCGAACGGCCCCTTCCTTTAATTCTTCAACCTATAAAAACTTTATATTACTTGATGGACGTCCATTTCAATTCCCACTCTTGACCGAAGGAAGGAAGAATGATTCCCTCGATGTTCGGCTTTTTCAAGTAAGCGCGTGTACGGAAGTACAGCGGGGATACGCCTTGATCATCCATAAGGATTTTCTCAGCTTCAACCATTGCTTTCGCACGTTTGGACGGATCCACTTCGGTTTGAGCCGACTTAATGAGTTTGTCGTATTCTGGGTTGCTGTAGTCGCCTTCGTCAAACTCTCCGCCTGTTACCCACATATCCAAGAATGTCATTGGATCGTTGTAATCTGCGCCCCATAGGGAAAGTGCGATTTCGAAGTCATGCTTGGAAGAAAGCTCGATACGCAGTGCGTGTGGAACCGGGTTCGCTTCCGCTTCGTATCCAAGGTTTTGTTTCCATTGTGCAAGGATGAACTCAAGTGATTTTTTCGCAGTTTCTGTATCGTCTGCGTTCACTTTCATTTTCGGAAGAGCTGTCAAGCCAACTTCTTTCAAACCTTCAGCAAGCAATTGCTTAGCTTTGGCTGCATCGAATTTCGGCTGCGTGTCGCCTGCGGATTTACGGAAGTCGCCGCCTGCACCGTCGGAAGTACCGCCTGGAACTAGACCCGTGGAAGCTACGGAACCGTTAGCAAGTACGGTATCTACGTAAGCTTGACGGTCAATCGCCATACCAAGGGCTTGACGAATCTTCTTGTTAGCCAAGGCAGGAACTTTCTTCGTTTGGTACATCAGGTAAGAGTTCGTCAACTCTGGCTTAGGCAGGTTGTCTGGCTTACCGGCATACAGTTTCAATTGATCGCGGTTGATTTCTGTCAAATCAGCAGCGTCTGTTTCGTACAAGTTCAGGCCTGTGTTGCTATCTTTAACGATGTTGACAGTTGCTTTCGTAAGTTTTACGTTAGCAGCATCCCAGTATTTTTCGTTTTTAACAAGCTCAAGTGTTTGACCGTGATCCCATTTGCTCAGGATGAACGGACCTGCACCGATGACTTTATCCACTTCTGCGCCGTATTTGTCGCCGGCTTTCGTTACGAAATCTTCTCTTTGCGGGAAGAATGTTGCGAATGCAAGCAATTGTGTGAAGAACGCAACTGGTTTTTCCAGTTTGATTTCAATTTGCTTGTCACTGATCGCTTTAACGCCAAGAGCGTCTTGCGCTTTTTTAACTTCTTCAGGCGTTTTTGCTTTCGTTACATCTGCTCCGCCTTTAATCCAAGCAACGATGAAGCTGTATTGGCCTTTAGTCGCAGGATCAAGAGTACGTTTGAAGGAATAAACGAAATCTTGAGCTTTAACCGGTTGGCCGTCAGACCAGTTCGCGTTGTCGCGAATGTCGATTGTGTAAGTTAGACCGTCTGCAGAAATTTTAGGGAAATCTTTCGCAAGAGCTGGAGTTGCTTTGCCGTCTTTGTCCGTACGGTAAAGCCCTTCGTTAAATGCGCTGATGAATGTAAACGCGGCATTCGCCGTTGCTTTGGAGCTATCCATTACCGGCGGCTCTGCAGTGAAGTTAATTTTGATTTCTTGTGGTTTGTTGGACGCAGGAGCTGTTGTACCTTTCGTATCGCCAGCTGGAGATGCAGAAGGACTTTCCTCGTTTTTCGCGCAACCAATTGCAACGCTGCCCATAAGCGTTAATGCTACTGCTGTTGAAACCCACTTTGTCGCTTTCATAAAACGCCTCCTCTAAAATTATGTATGTCTAGAATATCTATGGTCAGGTGTGTTTGATAGTTTTCCTAACATGATCTTAACACCCTTAAACCCAAAAAAGGATGAAACCGCTTCATAGATGTTATAATAGTTAACCCATACCTCTGGTAAAAAAATTTACTAGACTCTACGCAAGGAATTATAACACAAACCCACGCTTTGTCCAGTGTTAATTTACCTAAGTAAGAATATTTGTAAAAAAATAATGAATATGAAAGTGCCCCACGGTTTCTAATTATACAACCATCGGTCAATAAAATCTAGACGATATTCATTGTTATTTTCTACAAAACTCAAATAAATATTACAAAGACTTTCGAATTATCGCTCAATTCGTAAATTCACCTCAAAGCAGCCGGCTTAGGTCGAAAACAAGTAGTTTTTACCAACGTGGAGAACGAACAGCACAATATACAGCGTCGCAAGTCCTAGAAAGCTGAGCCTCCAAACAACTCTGCCGACTCTTACCAGATCCGTCTTCCCTTTTAAATGCGTTTGGTAACCGCCGATAATCCCGAAGGCAATAAGTAGTACAAGGGTAATGAGCCAGAAGCCGAAATCCGTATGAAATAGCTGGTTCCACATCAAAGAAACCGAGCCCAATAGGAACAAGGTCGTCACATCCATGGTCAGTCGAGTCGTCATCTTCTTATCGCGAAGAAACATATATACGAGGAACCATAGCAATATAAACGTAATAAAAGGCGCCACAGCAAGTGCTGCGTAAACCGTAGAAATCCAACTGAATAACATGTCCATCCTGATAACCACCTACACCGGCTTATTCTAACGCTTTCACTAACTGGTACACCGTACGGTGTACAGGAAGCTCAAGATTCAGTTCATCCGCTAGCTGCAGCAAGCTTCCATTAATACGGTCAATCTCGGTACTTCTGGCCTGTTCGATATCTTGTAGCATAGAAGAGTGATTCAGCCTTGTCGCCTCACAAACTTGCAAGATGGTGTCCCACAAATGATCGGGCACTTGAGTGCCCCGAGCCTCGACGACAAGACAAGCTTCCCGGTACAGATCCCTCATGAGCGACATTGTCCAAGCAGAATCCAACAATTGCCCGTTTCTCACACGCAAGATGGCGGTTAACGGATTGATCACACTATTGATCAACAGCTTGCTCCAGATTCTCTCTTCCATGTTGTTCGACATGAATGTTTGAAATCCTGCTTCCTTCAGAAGATTCACTAACAAAAAGTGCGTTGATTCTTCTTCATCGGCTCGCAAGCTCCCCAAGTAAGTAACGCCATGCCCCGTATGAGCAACGGATGTATCCCCTTCGCGCCGCGCCCCTTCGGTCGTAACGGCTAGCAGCAGTCGCTCTGCCGGAAGCGCCTCGCCTAGTATCGATTCATGGCCGACCCCGTTCTGAAAGCTGATGAGACGCGTGCCGGAAGATAGCTTCGAACGGATATAGGCTGCCAGCTCCGGCGTGATCGCCGGTTGTTTGACCATCAGTAAAATATAGTCGTAAGATTGCACCAAATCACTTGCAGACGTCTCTTCCGTATAACTTTCGAACTCTATGATTCCCCCGCGCGTCGTCCGATGCGGCACGCCCGTGCCGGCAAGACGGATCCCCTCCGCTCTGAGCCGTTCTGCCTGCTCTCGCGTTCTGGTAACTACCTTCATATACTCGCACAGGGCGGATAGTTTTGCGGCGAACAAGAGCCCCAACGAACCCGCTCCAATAATCATCAATCGCATGTCGATCCCTCATTTCATTGCCATTGTCATCATTATACAACAAAAAAGCCTCAGACCAAGGATCTCCTTGAGCTGAAGCTCTTTCTGCAATAGTTCGATTGAAACTTACGAACTTACTCTACTCTCTCTAAGTTACCGTTCGCATCCATCTTGAACCGCGGCTTCTCTTCTTCCTCTTCTTCCACCAAGAAAGCCATTTTCCTTGCCCGGTCCATAATTTGAATCAAAGCTTTATAATCGTCATTCACGACGCGGTAATCGGTTTCTACTTCATTCACTTGCTTGTTAAGCTTATTGTTCTCGCGGCCGAGTCTCTCGAGTTCGTCCTCTTTGTCTTGCAGCTCTTTTTCCAAGTTTTTAATATGACGGTTCATATCTTGATACGTGTTTCTCCATTGCCGAAGGAACCGGATCACCGCATCGATCGAAAGCGTTTCCTCGGTGAAAGCTTCTGCTTTCCCCGTTGTTAACTCCGTACTATCCAACAACCCGATAGAAGAGGAGCCCGAGATCGATACAGCGGCGTGCTTCTTCATCTGCGTTCTCTTCTGCCGCTGTGCCTTGGCGATCTGAATCGCCGCTTCATACTTCTTTCTGACAAAGCTGTTCCAGCGAAATCCGCAAGCTGCCGCCGTGCGTCCGATCCGTTCTCCAACTTCCTCAAACGCAGATAATTGCGTGCTTCCCTCTCTAATGTGACGCAATGTCACTTCCGCCAAGATCAAGTCGTCTTCATCGCTCCAAGCATCCTGTCTAATTGCCGACATAGGTTAAACCTCCTAACATAATGTACAGATGCATCTAACTGAAAGAGGCCAGCTTTTTACGATAAATAGGGGTCATCTTTCAGTATGAATAAGAAGAATCAATTTGCAGGTACCGGTGTATAAATTGATTCGCGCCATTATTACTATTTCTATGCCCGTACTAGAGTTCATAGAATCTATTTGATACTAAATGGTATTGCCAAATTTTTTGACACTCATACATGGGATCTGGATAAAAAGACATACTACAACTATATGATGAAATGTTTTCAATTTCGTCACGGTTTGACGGTTTACACTAAACAATTCAAAAGGTATAATGTGATGTAGTTAAAGTGCAACGTGGTATGAGAGGGGGATGTAACGAGAATGGATCGCATGTTTCGGGTTTTAGGTTTTTGGACACTTGTAATCGCGCTAATGAGCTTGGCTGGCGATATGATCCCAATGTCTTTGATTTTCTTTTTCCAAACAGCCGTATTCGTCATTCTGGGCTATATGCGCTTGTCAGAACGTACTTACATATTGTTGTTCTGGGGATATATGATTCTCTCCTTCAGCGGGTTTACGTACTGGTCATTTTTCAAAATGTCCGTCTAATACCGGCACTAGTAACAACAAAGCAAAAAAAGGTGATCCGAGGGCTATCCTTCGGATCACCTTTTTTCATTTCCGCTTTTGACAGCGGTAAATACCTTGAACAGCTCGCTCATCCCATCGCTTAGAAGCAGCTGGCGGATTGCACGGTTGCGTTTGGACACTTCGCTGAACGGGTTCGAATCATCATGATCCTGCAGCTTCTGCAGAATGCCCTGCTCCACCAGAAACTCGCGCTGCGTTTGAAGCTTGCAGGAGGCGAACCCATGAAGGCGCGCTGCCGATTCCACCGCTGAGAAATTGACATGAGCGGTAATATCCTGCTCCCCTTGATGAACCCATACATCATCGTGCGCCTGGTGGTTCCGGTAGCACATCAACGTCCCCCGGTATCGATGAGGGGCATATAGCTCCGCTTCGATTGCGCCGTAATCGATGAGGATGCAGCCTCCGCTAATCATGCGCTGTGAAATGCGGGCGATCCACGCTTCACTTTCCAGATTCAGCTCTCCGATTTGACCGTCGATCCATTGAACTTTTAAACTCTCTATGCTGTCTAATCTAAGCTTGGAACGGATAGGCCGCCAAATTTCTGCGAAAGCCTGATCCGTCTCCTGCCAGGTCACATAAGACTCTTGAAAGCCGCCTTCCTTCCAGCGAATTCGGTGCACAGGGAAAGCATCCAGCAGTTCATTCGCCAAGACATACACCTGCTCTTCCGGCTCTTCGGCCAGCCATTCCAGCTCGCTGAGCGAACGAATCCGCGGCGCATGCCCTTGAAGTGCCTGCTGCTGCAAACTCCGGTGATACGCGCTGCTTTCTATGAGCGTGTAAGTTAGGCATTCATAGACGCCAGGAGCGATCCTGCGCATTTCATCCAGAAGATGCAGCGCTAAGCGTCCGCTGCCTCCTCCCCACTCGACGAGATGAAGGGGACGATCTTGGCTAGCTTGTCCCGCCAGGAAAGCGGCAATCATTTCCCCCATCACGGAACCGATCGAGGAACTGGTGTAGAAATCGCCTTCTTTCCCGATCTTGGGACGTTCACTCCGATAATATCCGTAGGGCTCGCTGTAAAGACATAGTTCCATATAATCACGGAAAGTGATAGCCCCCTCCGGCGCTGACCGGATTGCCTCTATCAAGGCCGCTATCACTTCCGGATGCCCAAGCTGATGCTTCATAAGATCACCCCAATTGTTTACTTAAAGACAAAGCCGCTTGAAACCATTATAATGAAGAATGATTATGGAAGGAGACGACAATCGCATGTCAAAGAAGTGGATCACCCTTACGGCGGTAACGGCTATCAGCTTGCTATCGTTAACCGCATGTACGGACAATACCAAAGTGAAAGAAGCATTCGAACAATCGCTAAACAAGCAAAAGGAAATGAAATCCTATACCTTTGAAGGCAGCACAACGCTTGCGATCGGCGACGCTCTGTTCAAAGGGTCCAACCCTTTGACGAACGGATTGCTATCCTTCGTGAAAGAAAGCACGATCGAATGGAAAGGGATAGCAGGCTTGAACCCGATCCAGTATCAGACCGATATGAAAATTACGCCTAAGGGCTCATCTTCACCTATCGAGATACCAATTCTCATTAAAGATAGCAAAATGTATTTTAATATGCCAGCATTAAATAAAACGCCGGACGAGTATTATGCAGTCGATCTGCAGCAACTGAGTCAAAACAGCAAATCGCCGCTGACGCCGGATACGCTCGCCAATACATCGCAGCTGTCTTCAGCTCTGGCTACGCTTGTTTTCAACGGCATCGACGCCAAATGGTACAATGAGGCCAAAGAACCTGTCAAATTAAAGGATGGAAGCACCGCGAAATCCATCAGCGTCGAAGTGACCAGCAAGAATGAAAAGGACATCAACACATTATTTCAATCCAAACTGCCGGAGTTCATCTCCAATTTGCAAAATAACGGCTTCCTTACAAGCGACAAGGCAGAGCTTCTCAAAAAATCGCAGCCTGGTACCGCCCAGATCAAAGCGCCAAGCAAAATGGCCGTCGCCGTCGATGAAGCCGGCTTTATCCGCGATCAAACTCTCGATCTCGTCTTCCAGCTCACCGTTGATGGCAAAGTGCAGGATAACCATATTGTCCTCCACCAAACCTACGATGCTATTAATCAAAGCACGCCGCTAACGAAGGAAGTGCCGAAGAACGTCAAGAGCTTTGACGAAATCCTGAAGCTTATCGCTCCCCCCAAAAAATAGCGGGCAGACCGAAATACTTACTTCTCTTTGGAGGTAAGTATTTTTTTGTGCTTCATTTAATAGAAATATGATAATCTGTTTATAGGGGGAGAATGCATGCAATGAAACGTACATACATAGCTGTGTTGATGAGCCTGCTGCTCCTTGCGCAACTGACGGCCCCATTGGGCACGGCATTCGCTGTCGAAACGGGAACCGATGAAGCCAAGGGACTCGTGCAGAAAGGGCTTACCATTTATGAGATTGATAAAGAACTCAGCCGGCTGAATGAGCAAGATGCAACGCTCGTAGAGCAAATCAAACAGAACGAGCTCAACATCACAGCGCATAGCGTCCATGTAGACAGCACACGAAAGCACGCAGGCCAAGTGATCAGAGCTTACTATACCGGTGACCGGGACTCCATCTGGATGCTGCTGTTTTCCGTAAATTCCTTTGCCGACGCATTGCGAATGTTCGAATATTTGCAAATGATCTTGTCGAACGATCAGCGCGCAGTATCTGCATTCATAGAATCTTTCAATAAATTAAAAACGTTGCAAACAGAGCTCCAAACCTCTCGCCAAGAGCTTCAACAGACCAAAGAGAAATATCTCGCGCAGCGCGAAAGACTCGTAAAGCTGCAGGAAGAATTGGACAAACAGCTCGCCGTAAGCGCGCAAGCACAAGCCATCCAAGATCAGATCAAGTCCTTGAATGAGCAGTGGAAATTAGAGGGCATTCCATTATTCCGTGAATATTTGAAAAACCTATCCGCCGCTTTCCGCGAGCTCCCGCAGTATGTAACCCAAGATAAGAAATTCATGGACTTATCATCCATCCAGAATCCGGTCATCACGATCAGCGATACGGATTTCAATACTTACTTACATGCCCAAAACGAACAATTGAAAAATTTGAATTTCCAATTTGCCGATGGCGCGATCTTGGCCAAAGGCCAGAAAGATTCCGTACAAGTCGCCATCGAAGGCCGTTTCCTGCTCAAGGAGAATCCCCAGATGAATGAAGTACGCTTCTCCGTGGATAAACTGGAATTCAACGGCTTCGAGCTCCCGGATACGACGATCGAGGATTTCGCCAAAGAATTTCAGCTTGGCTTCATACCGAAGAAAATCGTCTCCTATCTCGATGTCATTAGCGTAGAAACCAAAAACGGCTCAGCTGTTGTGAAACTCAAAATATCCTTGTAAACTGACAAGGACGATTTCAAGAAGCGAGGAACTCAAATGGAACACAAAATTGGATTGCTCATGGATATACCCGAAGGCAAACTGCCGGGCTTCTATGCACAAATCGTGAAAGCACTGGCAGGAAAGGTTGACCTGTTCGACCGAGACAAAGAAATGCTCATTGTCAGCAGCGAGGAGCAGCATACCGCCCTCTTGGACGTCATGGCTAAGTTCAACATCCCAACGGATCGGATGGAGCTGGTCTTGCTGCCCGAGAATGCTGAATTAACCGATCTTTTCGGCGATTATGGCTTTACTAGCCGTTCCGAACATCACTATTTGTACGATAAAATCGTCGCCTCCTTCCACTTTACCGAGGATAGTAAGCAAGATGACGTCGATATGGCCTCCCTACAAATGGAGGAGCATCTTCTCGCCATTTATAAGGATGGGGGCCAAGATATTTACGTCGTCGACCGTCAGCTCGAAGAGCTGATGCAGGGGATCGCCAAGGCGTACCGCGTACGTATCGAATTCCTCCGTTAAGCCAAGAAAACCCTCATTCCCTGTCTGGGAGTGAGGGTTTGTTGTTGTCTAAAGCAAATCCGCAGCAAGCTGGGCGAGATGTGATCGTTCACCTCGTTCCAAGGTGATGTGCCCGCTGATATTCTCCTGCTTGAATCGTTCCACCACATATGTCAAACCGTTGCTTGAAGCATCAAGATACGGGTGGTCGATTTGATCGGGATCGCCGAGCAGTACGATTTTACTTCCTTCCCCTACACGGGAAACGATCGTCTTGATCTCGTGCTTGGATAAGTTCTGGGCTTCGTCGATGATAATGAACTGCCCCGGGATGGACCGTCCGCGAATATACGTGAGCGCTTCAACCTGAATGCTGCCCAGACCGGCAAGCACTTTCTCGATGTCGCCCGGCTTCTTCGTATCGAACAAATATTCCAAATTATCATAGATCGGCTGCATCCACGGACGCAGCTTTTCCTCTTTTTCGCCTGGCAAGTAACCGATATCTTTGCCCATAGGAACGACAGGCCGCGCAATCAGCAGCTTCTTATATTTCCGGTCGTCTTCGATCTTCATCAGTCCCGCGGCTAACGTGAGCAGCGTCTTGCCGGTACCCGCTTTCCCAGTCAGGGTGACGAGCGGGATCTCGTCGTTGAGCAGAAGCTCCAGAGCCATGCGCTGCTGCGCATTCCGCGCGGCAATTCCCCAGATGGGATCGTTGCTTAGGAAGAGCGGTTCCAGCTTCTTGGCGTCCGGCGTCACTTTCAACAGTGCCGATTTGGATGAACCGAGTTCATCCCGCAGAATAACGAATTCATGAGGGTGCAGCATATACGATAAATTCAGCGATGTCACGGTTAAGAAACGATAGGAGTAAAATTCATCGATCACGGACGGATGCACATACAGCGTAATATAGCCCGTGTACATATCCGTTTGTGCTACGATGCGGTCAGTTAAATAATCTTGGGCAGTGATGCCGAGCACATCGGCCTTAATCCGAACGAGCGTATCCTTGCTTACGATAACGACCGGTCTCGGGAAATCATTCGCCTGTTCTTCCAGATGATAATTCAACGCAACAGCCAAGATGCGGTTATCGTTCGTCAATTCGGAAAAAGTATCCTGCAGCTTAGCAAAACTGCGATGGTTAAGCTCCACTTTGATGCTGCCCCCACGCTCAAGCGTGATGCCGTCGGATAAGGTTCCTTTGGTCCTCAAACCATCCAATAATCGCGAAACATGCCTAGCGTTACGGCCGATTTCGTCCGCATTCCGTTTCTTCGAATCGATTTCCTCCAACACCACGGCGGGTATGACTACTTCATTATCTTCGAATGAAAATAATGCATTAGGGTCATGAAGCAGCACATTGGTATCCAACACGTAAATTTTTTTCATTGGTGTGTCCCCTCCCAGATTTGGCGTTAGATCAGTGGTTATATTTCCATACATACAACCTGTTAGTAACGGATAAACTAAACGCGAGATTCAAGGAAAGGATCGATTCTAGTGAGACTATTGTGCGTATTTTTGTTGGTACTGACCCTCGCGACTGGCTGTAGTCAAGCGCCGAAAAGTGGTGCCCCCTCTCAAGATACAAATCAAAAGCAAGTAAGAGTTCAACAAATCGCTCCGCAAAAGCTGGAAATAAAAGATTCCAAAGCTGTTGCTGAACATTTGGAAAGCTTAGCCACCTCGATCCCGCAAGTGGAGAGTGCGCACTGCGTCGTGTTCGGCAATACGGCCGTTGTCGGCATCAATCTCCGCAAAGATATGGACCGGGCTAAAGTAGGAACCGTCAAATATTCGGTCGCGGAAGCCCTCAAAAAGGATCCATACGGAGTGAATGCCATCGTGACCGCCGATCTCGACCTGGATCAACGACTGCGCAACATTCGGGATAATATGAGAGCAGGAAGGCCGATTACCGGGTTTGCTGAACAAATGGCGGATATCATGGGCCGGGCTATGCCGCAGCTGCCACGTGACATTCGCAACCCTCAGGACACGACTGGAGCTCATGACGCGAACCATGCCGGGCATGCAGCTCCCCCTCAATAATTTGGCGGAAGACAACAAAAAGCCTGACTGCTCGAAGCAGATCTAGGCTTTTTTTATGACATCAAAAACTTGGCCGGGCGGCTTGGCACACTCACGGCTTGCACAAGTTTTCGCATATTCAACTGTTGTCATCGTCAGGGCGCGGTCAATCATTTGCTCCGGTAAAGCTGGGAAGTGTACCGCCATATCGTCTGCGCCTCCTACAAGGTGGATGAAAACGATCCTTACACTAACAGTATAGCATAGCCGGTGGCAAGCGTTCCACCTTTATGTATCTATTTTCAACTCATGCGAACACTCCTTTATCACCCAGATATACCTTATTGTACGTCGGATAATTCAAGATATGTCCTAAATGAGCCTATTGGTTATTGTAAACAGGATTAGCCCGGATGTCTTCGAGCAGCTTCTCCGCAGCTTCGCGGTCAAAGCTGACAACACTCTGGGTTCCTTCTCGTTCATAGGAAATATGAATTTTCATCGGATCACTTTCATTCACAAGCTCCATGTGGCCGACGCCATGATCCTCACGGAGAATCATCGCGAAGAAATCCAATGTTTCTTTGGCAGCTTCATCATCCGGCCTGCCTTCTTGGACAATGTGCATTTGCAGCCAGTTAAAAAATGTGTCTTGAAGATTCATATCCTAGCCATCCTCCCTGAGTAAAATAACATCATAACCGGCAGCCAGCCAACGCCGCCACTCCCGTATCCACGAACGGTAATGAACGCTGCCTTCTTCCTCCGTGTTTAACTCCCATTCACTCACAAGCTGCAGCGCTTGCTCCCGTGAAAGCAGATGATCCAGAAAGGCCTCTCCGCAATGGGACAGATGGAAGGGGGCCCCGTCGAAGACAATCGCTTCGGATATCGATAAATCCAAGTCCATGACTTCAGAGCCGCAAAGCTCCTCGTCATCGCTCAGCAATAAGCTGGCTTTGAATAGGGGCAACAGCCGCGGATGCTTCCGGCCGGCCAGCTCGCGAAGCGAATCCAGCGCTGCTTGCGGTGTACATCGGATGCGTTCCGCTCCAAGCACAAGCGGCGAGCCGCTTACGACCGGCGTCAACCAATAGCTTGTCATTCAGGCGTGCTCCTCGTGCCGCTGCGCTTCTCGATGAAATAACGGATGCGTACGAGAAACATCAAAGAAATGGCTACAGCCAGACACAGCACGATCGGCAGACCTGCCACTTGGAATACAAGCAGCATCACCGAACCGATGGCCATAAGCACATAGACGACGGCTGTCTTGAGGATGGGCAGTTTACGCGTACGAAAAACCTTATTATATACATAAGACATGAAGACAAAAATCATCAAGTAAGTCATATAAATGTGATTGCCAAACCATTCGTTCAAAGCTGTCAACAGGATGCACTCCATTTCACTTTTTAAATAAGATCAACGCTCATTCTCTCATTATCGCTCAATTAAGCAAATAAATAAAGGGAAATGCAGCCGATCGGCTAACATTTCCCTTATTAAGAAAACTTTGTGAATTATGCGTTCGCCTCTGCCATTTTACGTTGTTTCTCTGCACGCTCACGTTCGCTTTTGTTCAAGATTTTCTTACGAATTCGAACCGATTTTGGCGTAATTTCGCAATACTCGTCATCGTTCAAGTACTCAAGCGCCTGCTCCAAGGAGAAAATGCGTGGAGTCTTCATTTTGACGGTTTCTTCTTTGTTCGCGGAGCGGATGTTGTTGACCGCTTTCTCTTTGCAGATGTTAACGATGATATCGTTATCGCGCGTATGCTCGCCGACGATCATACCTTCGTAAACTTCTGTTTGCGGGTGTACGAACAGGATCCCGCGGTCTTCGACAGAAAGAATACCGTACAGCGTGGAGACGCCTGTTTCGCTGGATACAAGCACGCCTTCATGACGTCCGCCGACATTAGCGCCTTGGTAAGGGCCATAGCTGTCGAACGCATGATTCATAATTCCGTAGCCGCGCGTCAATGTCAAGAAGTTCGTTCTGTAACCGATCAGACCGCGAGCCGGGATCAAGAACTCCAGACGAACGTTGCCGCTGCCATTATTGATCATGTTGACCATTTCCGCTTTGCGGGAACCTAAGCTCTCCATAACGGAACCCATGCTGTCTTCCGGAACGTCGATGATCAGACGCTCGATAGGCTCCATCTTCTGGCCATCGATTTGACGGATGATGACTTCCGGTTTGGACACTTGAAGCTCGAAGCCTTCACGGCGCATGTTCTCGATCAGAATGCCCAAGTGAAGCTCACCGCGGCCGGAAACGATGAACGCATCCGGACTGTCTGTATCTTCGACACGCAAGCTCACGTCGGTTTCCAGCTCTTTGTACAAGCGTTCGCGAATTTTACGGGAAGTTACCCATTTGCCTTCGCGGCCTGCGAATGGAGAGTTGTTGACAACGAACGTCATTTGGAGCGTCGGCTCATCGATTTTGAGTACAGGCAAAGCTTCCGGATTCGCCGGATCCGCCACTGTTTCGCCGATGTTGATGTCTTTGATACCTGCGATCGCGATAATATCCCCTGCAGCCGCTTCTTCGATCTCAATGCGCTTCAAGCCGTTGAAGCCGAAAAGCTTCTCGATACGAGCTTGCTTCATACCGCCTTCGCGCGTCATGACGGCAACCGATTGACCTTGGCGAATTTTACCGCGGTTAACGCGTCCAACGCCGATACGGCCCAGGTATTCATTGTAATCCATCAAAGTAACAAGGAATTGCAGCGGTTGGTCCACATCTTCCGTCGGTGCAGGAATGTGGCTTACGATCGTCTCATAGATAGCTTCCATGTTCGAATCTTGTTTATCCGGATCCAAGCTGGATGTTCCTTGCAAAGCGGATGCGTACACGACGTGGAAGTCAAGCTGCTCGTCTGTAGCTCCAAGCTCAATGAACAAGTCCAGCACTTCATCTACCACCTCAGCCGGACGGGCGTTAGGACGGTCGATTTTGTTGACAACGACGACAGGCGACAGATTGCTTTCCAGTGCTTTGCGAAGCACGAACTTCGTTTGCGGCATGGTGCCTTCGAAGGCGTCGACAACGAGCAGAACACCGTCAACCATCTTCATGATCCGTTCCACTTCACCGCCGAAGTCGGCGTGTCCTGGTGTATCTACGATATTAATTAAGAAGTCTTTATAATTAATCGCCGTATTTTTCGCAAGAATGGTGATACCGCGCTCTCTCTCGAGATCGTTGGAGTCCATCGCTCTTTCTTGGACCGCTTCGTTCTCACGGAATGTGCCGGACTGTTGAAGTAATTTATCTACGAGTGTGGTTTTGCCGTGGTCAACGTGAGCGATAATTGCAATATTGCGGATCTTGTCTCTTGCCTGCATGAATTGTCAAACCCTCTCTACCCTATAATTTTCGTCTCTGTTCATAAAAGAAGCGTCGGACAAAAGCGCCGACGCTTGACATTTATGTTTATTATACGCAGTTTCTCGACATTATGCAAGAAAAATGAACGGCAACATAAAACTTTAACAAGCGGCCGGGCCATTTCTTTCCAGCGTAACGCTTGCATTACCATCCGCTGCGCCTGCGAAAAATCATAAGAAGTCCGGCTGCCACAAGGAGCAAAGCGATTACATAGATCCCGAGCTGAACAAGCAGCGTGATCCCGAACAGGACGGCGGAGACGATGCCGAGCACGAGAGCGGCAATCCATACGCCTCTGTCGCTCCCCCTGTCAAATAAATGAAGCTCGTATAACCCGACGGCTACGCCGAGAATGAAGCCCGGCCAGATGTACGCCATCGATCCCCAGCCAAATATGTTGCAGAAAAAAAACATCAAACCGTACGTCGTAAGGATACCTCCCGGGACAAGGACGCCTGCCGGCCACGTGCGGTTAAAGTACAAAATGTGAAACAGCAAGCCCGGACCGAGGACAAAGATCGGCCAGAAAAATGAGAAAAGAAAATGAAAAACGCCTAGTTTACCGAGCAGCAGCAATACGGCCAGGCCAATTAACAGGATGCCGATGGAATAGCTGTTACGAGCCATGCGAATTCCCTCCTATTCAATGATCAGCGCGGCGTCCGGTTCGACACCATTCAACATAGAGTGTATCGCACCTGGCCTCAAATTGCTAGCCTTCCCGCTACTTGCGTCCCCGCCGTTTGGCCTCAAGCAAACGGCTCATGCTGTCCGGCGGCGGCGCGGACGGCGGCTCAGCGCCAGGCGGCGCGGGCACATCCGGCGCTGTGCCTGAGGGCGCAGGCTTCGCAGCCGGCGCAGCAGTCGGCGGAGCCTCCGCCGCCGCGCGCTTACGCTGCAGCTTGTGCTCCGCAAGCTGCTTGCGCTCCCGGAGACGCCCCAGCGGCGTCTCCGGAGCAGCCAGGCCCCCTGCGTGGTCAGGGGCCTGCCGGAACCTTGCCGCCCGCAGGCCGGGCGGCAGAGGCACGCGGCGCGCTGCAATGTCCAGCAGCAGCAGCGCGAGAGCAGCCATCAGCAAGTAATGGCTGATGGGGGTGTATCGCTTCTGCCCGGCGGAAGCGAAAGCGAAGACATCTTCCGGATGCTCCAGCGAAAGCATCCGGCCGCCGGTAAGCTCAGCGAGCTGCTGCAGCTTGCTGAGCCCGGAGCCGTCCGTGATCCGGTATTCCGGCGAATACGGGATCACGAACCCCGTCGTCGAAGTGCCGATGACGCGCTTCGAACTCCCTTCGGCTTCGCCTCCGGCCAGCAGCTCGGTTTTGGCCAAATAGACGCCAGACTTATCCACAGATAGCTGTGCTGAATAATCTCCAGGCGCCGTCGACGTAAAGGCAATCTCCCGCGTGCCTAACGATTCATCCGTCACCGTCGCCCGAAGCTCGCCGCTACCGCCCGATTGGTCCATCGCCAGCTGGCCGATCTTGGCTTCCAACATCATCTGGCTGCCGTCAAGATGTCCGTTAAGTTCCAGCGGCGATGCTTGAAATTGCGGGAACGTCCACTTGATCATTCCCGTTAACAGGGGAGCAAATGCCGGCCATCCCACCCAATTGCCGCTCCAGGCGCCGGTCACGTCGCTCGTCCAGGCAACTGACCGGCCCGAACCGTACTGCCACCGTGCAAGCACGGGGTCAGGCTCCGGACTCGACAGCACCACCTCGGCGGCTTCTTTGGGCGTGGTGGCGATATACCCCTGCAGCTCAGGCAGGCCGCCGGCCAGCAGAGGGGACCAATCCGCACCGCCGGTGATGGCTGGCACGAAAGGTTGATTGACGACGTACGTTCGAGAGATCAGTACGGCTTCGCGGCTGAAAATCGCCGGAATCGTCGTTTGATCGACGGCGGCATAATACCTGCCCTTCGCCAGCTCCGCGATACGGCTAAGCAGAGCCTGGTCCGCATCCGTACCGATCGCGACCGTGGACATCGTGATGTTATCTTTTTGCATGCGCTCCGCTAATGCCTCGTAGCTTTGCGTTGTCGCGGATTGGCCGTCCGTCAGCAAAATCATATGCTTCCGCTGCGCATCCACCTTGGACAGCTTGGCATAAGCCTCTTCCACCGCCGTATAGATTTCCGTTCCGCCGTCTGCCGGTATCGAATTGATCTTGGCGATGACGTCTTGCTTCCGACTGAGCTTCTGCGGCTCCACATACCATTGGGGCGAAGAATCAAACCCCAGAACGCCCAGCGTATCCTTCTCTCTGAGCAGATCGACCGTACGGGACGCCGCTTCTTGGGCCAGCATCATTTTATCGCCTGACATGCTGCCGGACTTATCGATCACAAGCACGATGCCGAGCGAAGGAATTTCCCGTTTCCCCCGCAAATCCATATACACCGGCAGCGCGCGCTCGATCGGCGTTTTGAAATAACCGCCAAGCCCATAGCTGTTGTCGCCTCCGAACATCACGAGCCCGACGCCATAATCACGAACGGCTGTCTCGATCATCTCCATTTTGAGCTGCGGCAGCTGCGTAGCCGCTACATTGTTCAGAATAATGCTTTCATAGCCGGTGTACGTCATAAAATCGTTGGAAAGCAGCTCCGGCTGTACGGTTTCGTATGGAGTGAGCGAAGCTTGCAGCGCTCCCTCAAGGTTAGGGGAAGTCCCGGACTTCCCTTCAACGATGAGCACCTTCGGAGGACCTTCTACTCGGCTGAAAGCGTAGTGCGTATTGTTGGCCGAAAGCTCATCGCCTTCCATATACACTTCGGCCCGGTAGCGGTGGAAGCCCGGCTCTTTGGCAAGAAGCTGCAAAGCGAAGCGATTCTCCCCTTTATTCAGCTGAACCGATCGCGAGCTGATCTCTTGATTGTCTTCAAACACGCGAAGCGCCGCAGGTCCCGAGGTCGTGGAACGTATGGCAACCTCGGCCGTATAAGCTTCCGCTTGAAACAGCTTCTCCGGCACCGACACAGACGCGATTGCCGCATCCTTGCGTTCTTGACCCGCCAGCGGGAGAACGTCAACCGCAATTCCGCGATCGCGCAGCAGCCTGCCCTGGCGCAGCAGGTCCCCCACATTCTCTTCGCCGTCCGACATGAGAACAATACGCCCGCTCCTTTGGGCAAGAAGACCGGAGGCGAGCTGCAAACCGGACGCAATATTGGAGAATTGCGGCTGCGGCGGAGAGGCGAATTGGAAGCTGTCCGTGTCTCTTGCATCCAGCGGCTTCTCAACGGAAGCCTGCAGCGCCATCGAGATAACCCCAGCCTCGTCTTCTGCGGACGTGCGCCCTCTCACGGCGTCGCGTATCCACTGCGCTCCCGCCGTTTCCTGCTTCACGCTGTCCGAGAGGTCGGCAGCAAAGACGACGTTCTTGTGATGCAAGCTCGTATACAGCTGCGCACCGGAGAGCGCCAATACAAGAAGCAGCAGTACTCCGGTGCGAAGCGTGATGACGAGTTTTTTCCTCATGCCTTGCAGCCGGTTAACACTGCGCCATAACCACCATATATAGACTGGGAGCATCAAGAGCATGAATAAGATGGATGGGTGATCAAGCTGAATACCCACGCCGGTACACCTCCCATTCCACGGTTAACAGCAACAGCAGCGCAACAACGATCCATGGAACGAGAGAAGAGGCTCCTGTCGTATCCGCACCGTCCGGCCGGTGATGATCCTCCGCTTCACCTGCATAGCGGAGCTTAAGCTCCGCCTTCCCGTTCACATTCGATTCTCTTGCGTCCATGACGACTTCCAGCTGTCTCTCCTGAACTTGATTGCCTGACTCGTCATATTCCTTCAAAGTATATAGACCCGGAAGCTTCGGTACAGGCTGCCTCGCAGCCAAGCTATGATTCAGAAGCTCCGCCTGCTCTGCGGGGGCGCCAGCGCCGACGTTAGTGCCAGCGTTAGTTCCTCCAGCATTAGTTCCAGCGTTTGTACCAGCGACATCCGTTTCCGGCGTCCAAGTCGCTTTCACAGCCTGCGGATGGAAATTAACATCGATGCGTTCACCTGCCACGACCCGGCCCAACTGACCCCCATGCTGTTGATTCAACCATGTGATTGTATTTTGCACGAGAATAGGAAACTCTGAGCGGAGAGCCAAGTCTGACTGCGCCAACGGAAAAGCAAACGAAATCCTTGCCACGCCGTCTTCGGTGCCTGCCGCAATAAGCGGAATCCCCGCAGCGGAAACAAGCACTTTCTCCCAAGGTGCAAGTTTCCGATTGTACGCATGTGCCAAGGTAACGTCTTGCATGGAGATATAACGTGTAACAGGATGGTCCGCAATCTCGAACTTTCGTTCGGAAGCTAGATTCGAAGTTGCCTGGGCGGAAGAAGCAAACCTCCACAGAGGCTTTGATGCCAGAAGTTTCTTCCATGACGGCGATTGCAGCGCCGAATCGTCAATTCCGTCCAGCACGATGATGTCAGGGGGGACGGTTGGCACCGGATACGTACCGTCATCGCTTCGTTGAATTTGCAGGACATCGGTTTTCGCCAAAAGAAGCGCTTTCTGCAAAAACAGATTGCCTTCGCCTACATAGGTAATTTGCGTTCGCCCCGTCCCTTCGGGAAAAGCGTTTGCGGCGTTGTCAGCTTGCAAGGCATCGGTTGTTCCGAGTTCAAGCCGATAGCGGCCGGCATAAGCCAGCTTGTCGAAAAAGACCGTATGCTGCTCTCCCGCTTGCAGCTTGTAGGCGCCGGAGCGAAGGACCTGCGAATCGCCGTAAAGACGGAGTTCGATGTCCGTGCTGCGATTTCCCCAATTTTTCAGAACGGCAACCGCCCGATGGGTATCCGCGTCGGCACTTTTAACCCCGAACTGGGCAATCGATACATTGATCGGCGCCTCTTCTTCCCGCACCTGATCGGCTTGGAACTCCTGCAGACCAACCACCTGAAACGGAACTGAAAATACCAGCTCTTCCGGCTGCTCCGCCCACTGGGCGTCCGTATAAATGCGCACCTCGCCGTCAGGGTCCTCTCGCGTCAGGGCTGAGGCTAAGGACAGGGATTCCTGGACATTGGATCTGCCATAGAAAGGCGTTACTTTATCAAGCGCCGATTGAAGTGCAGATACATCCGTTTCCCTTTGTACCAGCAACTCCGGTTGATCTTTCATGACGAGCAAGGAATACATCCGATGACTGGCTTCATTGCGAACATAGGCCATCAGATGCCGCTTCGCTTGCTCCAGCCGAGTCGATCCTTGTTCGGTTACCGCCTGCATGCTGGCCGAAGCGTCAATAACGAAAAAAATATGAGCCTTCGCCGTCTGTTGGCCCCGAACGAACGGCTGCATCAACGCCACGACGAGCAGCGCTGCGGCAAGCAGCTGAAGGAACAGCAGCGCTTGGCGGCGGAGACGCTGCCACGGACGGGTGGCTTCCTGTTCGCGAAGCACGCGCCGCCAAAGCATATGGCTGGAGACTTCCGTATCGGCATACCGCCTTTTGAGCAGATACAGCAGGATGATGATCGGGATTGCAAGCGCGAACCATAGGCCGCTTAACGTTGCGAATTGCATAATTGCTCACCTTTCCGTAGCGTTAATCGTTCGCAGTGAACATGCGTCAGGCTGTTTGACATTGGACATACTACGAAACAGTCGTGTCATTCCGTTTTCCCCTGTCTAACAGGTTTGCCTATGTCCAACTAGGGAGGTACCATGGAATCTTTATCTCTAAATGAAAGAAAAAAGCGTAAGCCGCTTTGGACCAAAGCTTTTCTCATCACTTCGCTATCGAATTTGCTGCTCTTTTTCAGCTTCCAAATGCTGATCCCGACGATCCCTACGCACGTAGCGCAATTAGGTGGAAACGATATGCAGGTAGGGCTAGTGATTGGCATTTTCACGATATCATCGCTCATCACCCGGCCGTTTGCCGGAAGGGCGCTGGATTTGCTGGGACGCAAACATGTACTGCTTGTCGGTCTCGCCATCTGTACGCTGACGATCGCCGGTTATTCATATATGGCCGTTGTGGCGCTTATCTTAGCCGCCCGCTTCGTCCATGGCATCGGATGGGGAATGTCGACCACATCCTTAGGGACGGTCATCGCAGACATCATTCCGCCTGAACGAAGAGGCGAAGGCATGGGCTATTACGGCCTCTCCAATACGTTTGCCATGGCGCTGGCCCCGCTGACGGGATTATGGCTGATGCAAACCTTCAGCTTCCATCGCGTGCTGCTAATTTCCACGTTGCTGGCACTTCTTTCTTTGTTCAGCTCACTGTTTATTTCCTATGAGAAGCCCGTGTCTCCCCGTAAACAGGCACAACGTCCGAAGCTTATCGACCGTTTGTGGGAGCGGTCTGCCATTCTCCCTTCGGTTATGCTGCTGTTCACCGCCATCTGCTATGGAGGCATCGTGACCTTCATCACGCTTTATGGTCATGAAGCCGGCATTTCGAATGTCGGCTGGTTTTTCCTATGTAATGCCGCTATGGTGTTGATCGTGAGACCGATAACCGGGGTGCTCTTCGATCGCAAAGGTCCCGTGTGGGTACTGCTGCTGGGAGCTTTGTTCACTATCAGCGGACTGCTGCTCCTCTCCTACGCGCATTCGGAATTGAGTCTCGCCATCGCCGCGCTGTGCTACGGCGTAGGCTTCGGTTCCTTGCAGCCGGCCTTGCAGGCTTGGACCATCGCGCGTGCAGCGCCGGACCGGCGCGGTGCCGCTAGCGGCACTTTCTTCTCCGCCAACGATCTTGGCATCGGACTTGGCGCCATGGTGTTAGGAGCATTCGCTAACATCACGGGCAGCTATGCGCTTATGTACCGCTGCTCGACTGTACTCATCGTCATCTTCCTGATCATTTACGGTTGGAGCTTCTGGCAAGCGCAGCGCAGCATGCCTCTTCCGCAGCGGTGAAACTTTAGCGGACCAATCCGCTGCGGCGAAGCTCCCCAAGCAGGAAATCACTGACAGGCACATCCGTGACGGCAAGCAAATAGGTGATACCGCGCCCATGGCAGAATGCTCTTAAGGATTGAATATACGCTTGGGCGGCTTCGCTGTACGCCTGCAGCACTTTGCCGCTCATGGCCACTTCCCTCGCCTCCCCGGATTCGCTGTCAATGAGCCGCAGCTCTCCGGAGAGACCGGGACTTAGCTCTTCGCGGGCGAGCACCTGCACAACAACCACTTCCTGTTTCGCAGCCAGCAAATATTTCAAGGCTTCTTCCACCCCGTCCTCGTACAAAAAATCCGAGAATAGCCAGGTCATCCCGGGCTGGCGCGGCAGAACGGCACCATTCCGGAACACCGCACCGATATCTCCCGGGCCTTGCGCTGAACAACTGCCCAAAAATTCAAACAGCCGTAGAGCAGACCCTTTGCCGCGGAGAGGCCTCAACTGCTTCGTCATGACTGTCGCAAATGCACCTGCGCTAACCCGGTCATACCGCCCCAGCGATAAGTAACCGATGCCCGCAGCTAATTGCAAAGCATAGTCCCACTTCGTGCCGGCACGTGCACGATCCATCGCCCGGCCGCCGAAGTTCATCGATTCGGAGGCATCCAGCCACAGGTTAACCTGCAGCTCCTGTTCATCCATAAAGAGCTTAATGAACGGCTTGCCCGTCCGTCCGTAAGCATGCCAATCCAATTGGCGCGTATCGTCGCCAGGCGTGTACAACCGGTAATCGGCGAATTCCAGCGACGACCCCATATCCTTCGACCTCCTTCTTCCCTGCATCGTGCCCCTGATCCGGTTCTTGGCTGCAATAGCCAGATGATCCAGGCGCCGCATCAGCGCAGGCTCAAGCAAATCGTTGCCGCCGTTCATCGGTTCTGCTCCATCGATCGAATGACCGAAGCGATAATCGCATCCGGCGATATGCCCATCGCCTGGCCTTCGAAGTTCAGAAACAAGCGGTGCCTCAGCGCCGGGACGGCTGCCGCATGAAGATCCTGCCTGGACACATGAAACCTGCCTGCCAGGAAGGCTCTTACTTTGGCCACGGCGATCATCGCTTGCACGCCGCGAGGCCCCGCACCGAAACGGACGTACCGCTTAACATCTTCGGGCGCCGCCGGCTCATCGGGATGAGTGCTCAGCAGCAGCTCGACCGCATGGTCCAGAACATCTTCGGCCACAAGAATATGCTTCAGCCCCTGCTGAATGTGCAGGATCAATTCCCCGTCCGCCACCTTATCCGCTTGGAGGGTCTGTGCGGAGGTCGTGCGCAGCACGATTTCTTTCAGCTCCTGCTTCGTCGGATAGGTAACGTGAATTTTGAGCAAAAACCGGTCCAGCTGCGCTTCCGGCAGCGGGTACGTCCCCTCCTGTTCCAACGGATTCTGCGTTGCCAGCACGAAGAAAGGCGAAGGCAGCGAGTAGGTTTCCGTGCCAACCGTTACGGTTTTCTCCTGCATCGCTTCCAGCAGGGCGCTCTGTGTTTTCGGCGTAGCCCGGTTGATCTCATCGGCCAGCACAAGATGGCCGAATAGAGGACCTTTTTGAAATTTATACGAAGTTTCGCCCTGCGCTCCGAATTGAATGACATTCGTGCCCGTAATATCGGCCGGCATCAAGTCCGGCGTGAACTGAATGCGGGCGAAGCTGAGGTCGACCGTATCCGCGATCGTTTTGACGAGCATTGTCTTGCCGAGCCCGGGGATGCCTTCAAGCAGCGCGTGACCTCCGGCAAAGATGCACCAGAGCAGCTGCTCGACAACTTCTTCCTGACCGACGATGACGCGTCCGATTTGTTCTTTCATGCGGGCAACCGCCGCACCCCACGCTTCCAATTGCTCCTTCGATTCGACCATCCGTTCCGCTCTCCCTCCAGTATCCTCTAACCTTTCTGTCTAACGCTGCGGTTGAATTTCGAGGAAATAGTCCCGCACCAAATTTTGCATATGCTGCGGCAGCTCCGAGCGGTTCAAGGCGCTCGACGCCTCCGCTGCATAATCGGCGTAGACGTCCTCGTACGGCCGCGATGCCCCGTCCAGAGCGGGCGCAGAGCCGCCTTGGCTCACTTCGCCGCCGCTGCCGCGCGTCGGGCCCCCGTCGGCGTATGTGCCGCCGGTGCCGGACCGTTCGCGCGGCGTCGTCACCAGGCCGCGCGAGCCGGCGCCCGTCCCGCCCTGCGTGCCGCCGGCTCCGCTGCCGGCCCCGGGTGCGCTGCCGGTCCCCGGCGCGGCGCCCGCACCGGCGCCAGCGCCTGCGGCTGCTCCGGCGGCTGCTCCGGCACCCGGGCCTGCGGCGCTTTGTCCGGCCGTCGGTGCGCTCGCGCCCGGCGCAGGGCTGCCTGCGGCGGCCAGCTGCTCCGCGCGGCCCCCGGGTGCCCACGCCTGCCCCGGCGCGGCGCCGCTAGCGGCGAGCTCGCGCGCCTCAGGCAGCGCACCGGCGGCGAGGCTGGCCGCCGCTTGGGCGGCCTCGGCCTGCTGCGCCGCGAGCGCTTCCTGCGCTGCGCTCGCCCCTGCCAGGCCCGCCTGCAGGCGGCTCAGCTGCGCAGCGGCATTGTCGCCGGCGCGCAGAGCGCTTGCCGCTTGCGCCAGCTGCTCGCGAAGCTGCTGCTCCGCCTCAGGCGATGCCGCGGCCGCCGACGCCGCAAGCCGCTCCAGCTCACTGGCGAGCTGCTGCTTCTGCTCGGGCGTCATCTTCTGCACCTGCTCAGCAAGTTTAGACGCTTCGCGCTGTATGCTCTCGGGGCTCCGCTGCGCAACCGCTTTGCCAAGCTCCCGCAGCTCCTGCGTGCGCTGCATCGACTCCGCCCACTGGTCGGCGCGCTGCTGCTGCTTGGCCAGCTCGCCTAAACGGTCTTCCATGTTTTTCAGCGTTTTGGCCAGCTCCTCCAACGCTTTGGCAGTGGTTGGCGTCTGACCCAACCGGCGCTCTAACTCTTTCAAGTCATCGGTGATCTGCTGCATCGCCGGCAGCGGCGAGGGCTTCGCTTCCAGCTGGGCGGCTAACGCTGCCGCCTGTTTCTTCTGCTGCTCCACCCAAGCCCGGTCTTGTTCCTCTCGCTGCAGCACCGCGTCCTGCGGATTCGGCAGCATGACCAAGATCAATAACAAGGCTGCCATACCCGCAAGCGTCAGCAGCCATTTCATGGGTACATGCAGCTTAATCACTTGCTTCAGCTGCGACTCTACAATCGGAGTGCCTTTCTCCATCGCATCCTGCCTCTGCAGGACTGCCATCAGTGTGTTGACCTCCTGATACTTGAGGGCCGTCGTCATCCTGTCTTCCAAACCGCAGCGATCCAGCGCATATCCTGCATCCGCCATGCTTGGCCGGCGTACGTAAAGCCAGATGCCGGAGGCGATGACAGCCGCCAGCATGCTGATGAATGCTGCAAGCCGGTATCCGCTGAGCGGCAAGAGGCGCGCAAGCCCCATCCACAAGCAGCCTGCGAATAAGCCGATCGTTACACCCCGTACGGTGAATTGCAGCCCTTTCACTTGCAGCAGACGCCGTCTGACAGGAAGCAGCAGTTCTTCCAGAGATGTGAATTTCATTCTCACCACGCTCTTTTCTGAACCCTTATTTCTTTCTTCTCAGGATTGGCCGCAAATATCTGACGCTGAGCCAGATAAGCACGATTGAAAGCAGCAGGTATACACCTGCGAAAATATGCCACATTTGCAAATAGGTATGCCCCTTGAACAATTCCTTGGCGAAATCGGGAACCATTAGCGATATGAGCACAGCCATCGGGTTGAAGCTTAGAAAATAACCTAAGATTTGCTCATTTAACCCTGTGCGCCCGATATTCGCAAAAAACATGCCGGCCAAAGCCGTAAATCCAAAAATAAACAAAACAAAACCGTAAGTCGCAATAACGGAAATGACGGTTTTCTTTAATATCGTCGAGAAGAAAATGCCGACAGCCCCAAAGAGCACCATAACAAATAAGTAAAAAGCGAATACGGCGGCTACTTGCGCCGGCGATACGCCCCCGTAGAGGAAAACGATGCTATAAAGCGGCATTGTCGCCACTACGGTCAAAACCATAAAACTAAGCGCCGCAAACAGCTTGCTGAGAATAATCGTCCCCGAGCTTTGCTGCGTTGTCAGCAGCATGTTCAGGGTCTGCTTCTCCCGCTCGCCGCTAATGACGCCGGCTGTCAGCCCCGGCGTCATGAAGGCGATCAGTACGAGTTGAGTGCCGCTAAGAAAATAAAACAATTCGCTGCTTCTGGCGCTGCTCAGCACCCCTGCCTGCTGATGGTTCATATTGATATAAGCGAAGCCGAGCGCGATAAGCCCGATCGCAAGCAAGTATGCCAGAATCGATAGCGGAGAACGTATGGTTCGCATACGCAAGCGAAACTCTTTCTCCAACACGGGATTAATCCAGTTTAACTTGACCTTCATCATGTGCGCCGCCTCCTTTGGTGATTTCCAGGAACACGTCTTCCAGATTCGTCAAAGCTTCGCTGAAGGAAAGGAGCGGAAAGCCTCTCTCCACCAACCGGGCGAGGAGGCCGGCTTGGTCCTCGTCCGTACCGCCAAAGTGGACATGCAGCCCTTTCTCATCGTGCAGCACCATCGTAACATGCGGCTGCTCTCTCAAATATGCCAATGCTTCCTCCGCCCCGCCAACCATCCGAATCTGGAGCACACGGTTTGCTTTCATGCGGCTTTGAATGTCGGATACCCGCCCTTTGGCGATCAGCTTCCCATATTCAATGACTCCGATCTCATCAACCATCTCAGCGAGCTCCGGCAATATATGTGAAGAGATAATGATCGTTTTGCCCATTGCCTTCAGCTCTTTCAAAATCTCTCTCATTTCGATACGCGCCCTCGGATCCAATCCGGATGCCGGCTCATCCAGAATGAGCACTTCCGGCTCGTGAACCAGACATCTGGCCAAGCAAAGCCGCTGCTTCATGCCACGGGATAACGAGTCCACGTAGAAATCAGCCTTCTCGGTCAAATTGACCAGATCAAGCAGCTGCGGGATCAGCTTCATCCGTTCGGCCCGGGGAATCCCGTAGCTGGCCCCGTAGAAATCCAGGTATTCGGTTGTTTTGAAATTATCATACACACCGAAGAAGTCCGGCATATAGCCGATTAATTTGCGAACCTCTTTCGGCTTCTCGGTTACATCAAATCCGCCTACTCTGGCTGTGCCGGACGTCGGGCTCAGCAGTGTCGCCAAAATAGACATCGTCGTCGACTTGCCTGCCCCGTTAGGACCGACGAAGCCAAACACCGTTCCTTTGGCAATCTCCATCGTCAATGAATCAAGCGCCGTAAAGTTGCCGTATGTTTTCGTTAGCTCCGTAATAGAAATCATCGCCGTACAGCTCCTTCCAGCGAGATGGCGGGGATGCGGAACATGGTGTTATTTTGCATGGTCGTTACTTTCAATCGAATCGAATGGCCTGCTGTCAAATATGGCTGCAGAGCGGCTCCCTCCCAGGTCTGTATGGATTTTAAGGTCACGGGCTCCCAAGCCTGCGTATTTGCATTCCACAGCTCCGTCGTCACATCGGGATTCGGATCGCCGCTGAGCGTCATCGTTTGATAGGCAGCTCCCGCAATGGCAGGCAATGGATATTCCAGAGTCAGATCGCCGCTGCCCAACTGCATGAAGGGACCGTTTTGGAATTGTACCGCGCTCATCTTCATATGGTTTTCGGTCAGATTCGGGACGATCGCCGAGCTTGGAATCATGATCTTGCCTTCCGGCGTCACATAATCGATCTTCATTTCTTGAGCGACAAGTGTCAGCTGATCCGTCGGGATCGTGCCTGAGGATGCTAAAGAGATGCCGGATTGTTCTTTCGCCCATCCGATGATCATCGGCGTGAAGCTTCCGGAGAAGTTGACTTTCTCATTCAAATAGGTTGCCAGCATAGCGCGCTGCTGCAAACCGGCATCCACCCCGTTATTCGCTCCGTACGGAAAAGCAATTTGCGCGATATCGGGCCCGTTCATGTTCCCTATACCGATATTCGTATCGAAGCTCGCCGATCCGCCCGGCGGGATGGAGCCGACCTGAATGTACGTTTGATTCATTATGACAGCGACATCCGTTAACTCTTTCGCCGTGTTATTTATAATTTGACCTTTCGCACTTTGGGCCGTTAGCTCCGTGATGCGGTAATCCAGCTTGCCGAATGAAGGAAGCTGATCTTCCTTCATGAGCAGTTTGCTGATCGATGAATAAGGAATATCCTGAAGCCTCACGACAGCTGCCTCCGGCTCTTGTCTGATCGCCATCTCGCTGCCTTCATGAAGCAGCAGACCGGGATAGATGTCGCTTTGCAGGAGTGGCGAGATAGCGGGCTTCCCCGCCAACTTCAGTTCCAAATCGCCGCCCTTAGGCAGAAATATCGACATCCACGTCGTCTTCGCCCCTCCCCCGGATCCGTTCAGCGTTACGGCAGACAGTGTCTGTCCCATCATGCTGCCCCGGTTCGTGGCACCGAATTGAAAAATGCCGGCACTGGTTACAAGCGCGATGACCGGAATGATAAACCAAGCCCACTCCCGCCGGTCCAAACGCGCCAAAACGATGTAGAGCACGGGAGCTGCGATTAAGGCGTACAACAATAGGACGAGAGCCAGCATCGGCAGCTTGGGAGGCTGTATGGAAGGGAAATAGTCCAAAGCCCTGTCCATTTCCCAGAAAGCGTTATTGCCGAATTTCATCTGGTTCGTACTTAGCGCATTAGCCGATTGAATCGGCCCTTGCAGAACCTTCTCCCAGAGCCGCTGATTCCCGTTCCACGAAGCCAGCGGGTTAAGGGATAAATCATAGGCCGCATAAACGACGAACCCGTTACCGTAAGGAGCTCTTGCAACAACGGGAATCTCCCCCTCAGCGTATACCGTTTCCGCTCCCTTAACCGGTTTCCCGCTCGATAGCGTAAACGGTTGGGCGAGAACCAGCTCCTTCTCCCCCGCCTTCTCAAGCTCTGTCAGCTTGGTGACCGATGTCGTGCCTTCATATGTAATGGGGGACGCCTCCGCGAAAGGGCCCGATGTCTTCGTGTAGCCTGCGCCGCCGGACAGAAGAAGCGTACCGCCTGATCTCGTCCACTGCCGGATCGCCTGCACTTGCTCAGAAGCTAATGTATCCGAAGCAAAATCGTTCAGCACCAGCACGTCGATGCCGTCGAGTCCCAGCGACGCCTTCGGGATATCCGGTTGCTTCAGATGGAGCACGTTCACTTTCACCCCGGACTGATTCAGCAGCGTAAGGAAATTCAGCGTATCCACATCCCTGGCCAGCACGCCTACCTGCATCGTTTCCTTCGGCAAATTAAAGGCTTCCAAATACGTTCGGCCTTCCAGCGGTATTTTCTTGCCGTTATTTTGTGATTTCTCATAAAATGCGATTGTATTATTGCTTTTGGTATACGCATAACCTGGCAAGAGCATCGTAACCGCTTTCGTACTCCCTCTCGGAAGCTCGACATGCTGCACATACGTGAAATCCTTACTCCGGTTCGGGTTGGCAATCTGCACGACCACATCCCCTGCCACATCGGCGCCTTGATTGGTCAGGGTCAACGTGACGGGCGTCCAGCGGCCTTGCTTGACGTTCGTCGCGCCGAATCCGACTTGGGATTCGATTTGCACAGGAACCGCCGTTTCCGCTTGAGCGGAATTCGCCCAAAAGCCGGCCCCTTGCATCCATAGAGCCAGTAAAATACTGCCGATGAAGCAGGTCATACGCATTGCGCGCTTGTTTAACAATCTGGCATTCACTTGGGTAACTCCCTTCTCATCATACCTATCTCATAGATAGACGACAAAAATGGAAAAAAGTTTCAATTCGATGTCCAATAAATAGAAAAAAACCGCTTCACTGGTTTTAACCAGCTTGACGGTTTGTGTTCCCATTTATTCGTTTCTTGCCCTAAGCTGAAACAGACGCAGCCATTTCACCGAAGCTCCGATCAAAATCACCAGCGTGCAGAGCGCGATCGGAATCCAAACGTGCAAAAATTCATAGTCGTGCAGGAACCAGTCGATCATCTTCTCGTCTTTAACGAACATTTCGCCGGCCGTATACCCCAGTATACCTGCGCCTATGTAAACAAGAATCGGGAATTTATGCAGCAGCTCCATGACGAGTGTGCTTCCCCAAATAATGATCGGGATGCTGAGCCCAATACCCAAAATAATAACGGTGTTGTTGCCGTTCCCTTTGGCCGCGATCGCCAGAACATTGTCCAGACTCATGACGAAGTCCGCGACAATGATAGTCCAGATCGCTTTCCCGAGCGTCGAAGCTTCTTTCACATTCGTATGCCCGTCATCATCCGTCAACAGCTTGATTGCTATCCAGAACAGCAAGATGGAGCCCCCCGCTTGAATGAACGGAATGTCCAGCAAGCTTACCGCCACTAGCGTCAGCACAAGCCGCAGGGCGATGGCCCCGAACGCCCCCCACCAGACGGCCAGCTTGCGCTGTTCCAGCGGTAGGTTTTTGCTTGCCAAAGCAATCACAACCGCATTATCGCCGCTAAGCACAATATTGATCAACATAATTTGCAGGAACAAAATGAGCGCATCAATCATGCTTTACAACCTCCCGGTGCATGGCGAGCTGGTGAACAATCACCGACTGCTGGCGCCGGGAACGCATTTAGAAGAAATGCGGGTCCGGCACCTTGTTCAATTGTCCATGTACAATTTCGATCGTTTCCGTTTGCTCCACGGCTTTGCGAATCAAGTCTGGCAGAAAGTCCATACTGCCCTCGAGTCTTTCCACCATATTCAGGTTCGGATTCGTACTAGGGGAAGGAGGAAGAAACAACGAGCAGCAATCCTCGTACGGCAAAATAGAAATCGGAAATGTGCCGATCCGTTCGGCGATTCGGATAATCTCTTGCTTGTCCATCATCATGAGCGGCTGCAAAATCGGCAGAGACACGACGCGCCCGATCGCATTCAAGCTTGGCAGCGTTTGGCTGGCTACCTGACCCAGGCTTTCACCTGTCAGCAAAGCGCTCAGCCCCTCGCGTTCGGCGATCCCCTCGGCAATGCGGTACATCGCTCTGCGGATTAACGTTACTAATAAGTTATCCTTATAGAAACGGTGAATGGACGTCTGCACATCCGTAAAAGGCACGAGATGCAGCCGGATGGAATCGGTATAGCCCGCAAGCTGATGCGCCAATTCCAGCACTTTATCCTTGGCGCGTTCACTCGTATAAGGGTAACTGTGGAAATGAACGGCTTCCAGCGTAAGTCCCTTCCGCATGCCCAGCCAACCCGCCACCGGACTGTCGATTCCCCCGGAAAGCATCAGCAGCGCCTTGCCGCTGGTTCCCGCCGGGAAACCGCCGGCACATTCGATCACTTCGGCATACAGGAGCACCTGATCCTCGCGAATCTCGACACGAAGCTCCGTTTCAGGCTGCCGAACGTCAACCTTGAGGCCTGGCATCCCTTCGAGGACATAACCGCCTACGGCATAATTCATCTGCTGCGAATCCAGCGGAAACGATTTATTGACTCTGCGCACCGTCACTTTGAAAGTTGCCGGCTGTTTGGGGAGATGACGCATCAACCGCAGCGCCGTTTCTTTAATGGCCTCGACCTCCATCGCTGCATGGTAAGCCGGACTGAACGACGCAAGTCCAAACACGCGCTGCAAAGCCGCGGACGCTTCCTCGTATGGAGCACCCCCTAGCTCCACATATACGCGTCCATATTCCGGAATATACCTCAAATCGGGAAATGCTCCTAAAATTTTACGAATTTGCGCGATGACGCTGCGCTCAAAGCGCTTGCGATTTTTGCCTTTAAGCGTCAGCTCGCCGAAACGCAATATCAAACAATCCGGTTTCATATCTGCTTGCCCCTTCTTCCTGTCGTTTGGTCCATCATCGGTGACAGCTCGCTCACAACCGCTCTAAGCGCCGCCAAAAAGTTCGCTATATCCGCTTCCGTATGTTCGTCCGAATAGCTGACTCGCAGGCCGCTCACAGCCTGTTCGCGCGTGCAGCCCAAGGCCAGCATGACGGCGCTGGGATCAGATTCCTCGGAAGCGCAGGCTGATTTCGTTGAAATATACATCTGCCTTTGCTCCAAGGCATGCACGACAACCTCGGCTTTCATACCGGCAAAAGCAAAATGCACGATATGCGGCGCCATCTCTTCGTTCACTTCAGAGCCTGTCAGCGTAAGCTCGGGGATCGACCGGATGCCCTCCACCAGTTGGCCTCTAAGCTTGTATTTGTGCGCCACCTTCGCCTCAAGCCCCTGCATCGAGATTCGCAGCGCCTTCGCCATGCCGACGATGAGCGGCACATTTTCCGTACCGGAGCGCAGACCGCCCTCTTGGCCGCCGCCGAGCAGAAGCGGCTTCAGCTGCACGCCTTCTCTGCGGTACAGAAAACCCGCTCCCTTAGGACCGCGGAACTTATGCGCGGAAACGCTGCATAGGTCCACGCCCCACTCCTTCGGCGAGAAAGGCAGCTTCGCGGCGCCTTGGACGGCGTCCACATGGAACAACACCTTCGGATATTTGGCCAGCAAGGAGCCGATTGCCCTGATAGGCTGTATCGTTCCTACTTCGTTGTTAACATGCATCACGCTGACCAGAATCGTATCCTCGCTGAGCGCCGCCTCCAACGATTCAAGCTCTACGCGGCCCAGACGGTTGACCGGCAAATAAGTGACACGGAAGCCTTCCCGCTCCAACTGGCCGAACACCTCTTTCACCGAGGGATGCTCAATGCATGTCGTTATGAGGTGCTTGCCTCGGTTCTGGTAGCTGTAGGCCGCCCCCCGGATCGCCAAATTATTGCTTTCCGTCCCGCCGGACGTGCAAATAATATGAGCAGCTTTTACGCCGAGAGCCGCCGCGATAACCTCTTTCGCCCCGTCGAGGAGCCTTTCGGCCCCTACGCCAAGCCCGTGAATCGAGGAAGGGTTCCCATAATGGGTCTTCATAACTTCGGCTATCGTATCTATAACTTCTTCATAGGGCGGAGTCGTCGCCGCATAATCGAGATATAACATAACTGCGTTCATTCCCCTTTTTCTTTCATTAAAGCCTAAATAGATAACGGACTCAAGTTATCACTGTAACACAAAAAGCCGATTCCCGCATGATGCATGCGACAATCAGCTTAAGAGAGCTCCCTTTTACAGTGAAAATTTCACCTTATGACCTAACACCTGGGAGACATAGGCTTGCGTTTCCTTGGGCAGCAAATGCAGTTTGTTCGCTAAATCTTGATCGTTTCTAATCCCCAGCCGGTCAACACGTCCCGGTCCGGCATTATATGCGGCCAGCGCTACGCCTTCATTGCCGTTATACTTCTTGAGCAGGTTGCTTAAGAAATGCGTACCGGCATCCACATTCTGCTGAGGATCAAACGGATTCGTGACGCCGAACCCTCTGCCCGTACCGTCCATGAGCTGCATCAAACCTTTGGCGCCCGCCGGTGATACCGCTTGATGGTTGAAACTGGATTCTTGCTGAATAACCGCTTTCACCAGCGGAACAGCTACCCCATATTTGCTGCTGGCTTCTTGAATCAAACCGTCGAATTGCGAGGCTGCCGAAGCATGGCTCACCGATTGCAGCGGTGAATACGCCCGATTCAAAGCAGTCAAAGAGCTTGGGATCCTGTTCGCTGGATTCCCCGACAAAGATCCGTTATCATCGCCGGAGACGGAGGCTTGTCCCATTAGCGTGCTCAGCAAAGCGCTGAAGTCGCTGGAATCGTCGGTGCTCGAACTTTCGGCATTGCCGGCGAGCAGGCTTGTTTTGCCCATGATCTGAAGCTGCAGCAGCTCCTTCAATACTCTAGGATCAATGCTGTTCATACTGCTCGTGGTGTTGCTGTTCATCCGTCAAACCTCGTTTCCTTCAACTATTGTTGTTTTCATTGTACACGTTTTGTGCCCTCGCGACCATCCCAAATTTTCACTGCGGGGACGACACAAGAAAAGCTCGGCTCCTCCTAGAGAGCCAAGCCTCTGCCGAGAGTCCCGCCCATAGCGGGAATTTCTCCTGTTAAATGCAGCCTGGCGGATCTCGAAGGCTGAATAACAGGAATTCCTCCCGTTATTCAGCCCGCACTTGCAGCCTCTACGCGAAATGGGAATGAATTAACGGGAGGAATTCCCTTTATTCGTACAACTGGGCTAATTTTCTCGCGAATAACGGGAGAAATTCCAGTTACGGCCTGCGGCAGATCAAGAAAAGCTCGGCTCCCTCAACGAGAGAGCCCCGCCCCGCCGCAGTTTAAGAAAAACCGTCAGGGAATATCGACCTGACGGTCCGCTCTTATGCTTCTTCTCAAAATGTTCTTTAATCATCCGTACGGCTTCGTCCATGAACTCTTTCAACATTTTTCTATGCAGCAAAAAATCAGCCCTTCATCGATCGTAAATACCACATGTCGATGATTCACCTGGAATACATCCTCTGTTAGTAATCGGCTCCATTCTTCCGTTTCGGGGATCTCCGCAGCCACGAAATTACTGTACTTTTTTCACTACGTTAGGTCGAATATGTTCTTTATGCTTTTCTACAAAGGCATCCCAGTATCGATGCTCATCGAAAAATATTGGTTTCAGTAATTTAAATAAGGGGTAAGCTTCGCTCACCCCAAACCCAAAACATATAAATTCTTATATCTTGAAAAAAAAGACAGTCTATTCGACTGTCCCTCTTTCCGTTCAAGAAATATTTTGCTGCAAAATCTCGTCCTGTTCCGTCATTCTTCGGACGATGAGCCGTGAAATACGCAGATGATCCGTTTCCTCCACAATAAACAGGAACTCGTCGTTATAATTCACCTGTTGGTTCCTGCTCGGCGGTATCTCCGTCTGTGAGTAAATCCATCCGCCAATTGTATCGTAATCATCGGACTCAATATCGAGACCGAAATACTCATTAACTTCATCAATCAATAGTAACCCATCGATCGAGAATGTGTTTTCGTCCTTCATCTCAATCGTCGGACGCTCTTCATCGAACTCATCCTGAATTTCGCCAACGATTTCTTCCATGATGTCTTCCAGCGTAACCAGACCGGAAGTTCCGCCATATTCATCGATAAGCAGCGCCATCTGACTTTTTCTTTTTTGCATCATTTTGAGCAAATCGGCAATATGAATGGAATCCGGTACCGTCGTGATCGGACGGATAATTTTCTTAATTCCCTTCAAGTTAGCGTCAGGCTTCAACAAATCTTTGATATGGACGAATCCGATAATATTATCTTTATCCGGATCGCAGACCGGATAGCGCGTGCGCATCTCTTTGATGGCTATCGCCAAGTTTTCGGAATAAGACAACCCGGCATACAAGCATTCCATCTCAGTTCTGGGGATCATAATTTCTCTAGCTGTTGTCTCGGCGAATCCGAATATATTATCAACAAGCGTTAGCTCTGTGTTATCGATAAGTCCGTTTTTGTGACTTTCTTTCATGAGGACCCTGATCTCATCCTCGGTATGTGCGGATTCATGCTCCGTCGTTGGCTCAATACCCGCGCGGCGCAGCATCCAGTTGGAAATCCCGTTGAGCAACCAAATGAATGGATACATAATCTTGTAAAATAATACCATCGGTCCTGCGGAAAGCAATGTAATCTGTTCAGCTTTACGAATCGCATACGTTTTGGGGAACTGCTCACCCAATGTAATATGCAAAGTGGTCATCAATGAAAATGCGATAAGAAAGGTAATCGTGTGGAACACCGAATCTGGCAAATGCAGTGGAGCAAATAAAGGTTCTAAAATTCTTGCGAACGTCGGCTCCCCGACATAACCAAGTCCCAACGAAGTCAATGTAATCCCAAGCTGACATGCCCCTAAATATGCATCGAGATTATTCATAATCCCTTGTGCAAATTTAGCATTGCGGCGACCTTCTTCAACAAGCGAATCAATTCGACTACCTCTTACTTTGACCATCGCGAATTCAGCTGCGACGAAAAAACCATTCAACAAAACCAGCGCAAACATTAATATGAAGCTAATTAACGTTTCGGGCAAAGGATCTTCCAATACCTTACCTATCCCCTATGAAGCACGGCGGCCGCGCCAAGGAGAGTAGGTACACCTCCCTTAATTTTAAATTTAGATTTGAAATATCACTGTTTATTATATAATAATACTGTAATCATTCAAAGGTGCGAATATGACTCTTGAAGGTAAATAGTACGAGCAAACGGGAGGATAAGGTTAATAATTACGCCATAACGGGACTTTACCCGCGAATTATCCCTCTGAAACTCGAAAATCCCCGATTTTTTGTCCAAAAAGAAAAACAAGCCGATATCTCGGCTTGTTCTGCTGCTCCTTCAGGCATAAAAAGGAACCAATAAAAAATAGGCGGCTAAAGCGATAAAGCCTAGGACAACGGACCACGTTCCCAGTCCCTTGTTTCCCATAAAAAAGGCGATGATGCCCAGCACGATGCCCGATACGCCAAGAAGCACAGGCCATACGAAAAGCGAAGCCAAGGCTACGAACAATGCGATGTACCCTACCGCCTTATTGCGTGTAACAGCCTCTACAAGCTCATCGATCTCTTCATCGGGCACATCCGATTGAGCGACCTTCTCCGCATTCTTAGCCTTATACGGCTCGGCATAATTGATTCTCCGCGAGGGCGCCGTGATTTCTGCCGCATACTCCTCTTGATGGGTTACGCCGCTTTCCTTCTGAAACTGTTCCTTCTGGAATCGCGCTTTCGTCGATTTATCCAGACGGCCTCCATGCTGTCGCATCGCTACTGCTTCTTCTTTGCTTGGAAAGTGTGGCAGCAAGTATTCGCGGCTTTGCTCGCTGCATCTTGATGATCGGTATCAAATGATTCCCCTGCGAATTCCTCATTGTAGCTGGCATTGGCATGCTGATCGACTTCAATCATGATCGTTCCCGCGTTGCAGTTGTTCCCTTGCGTCCAATATTCGCAGTTAGCAACTGAACATTTTACATCCGGCATAGTTCATCACCTCATTAACAATTTGCCCGTGGGCAGGGTGAGCTATGCTCAGGAGAGGCTGTCAGATAGCACCAAGTACATCGCGTGAGACCACAGCAACGGCAGCGCGGGCTCTCCCCATTTGGCTATCCACTCCGGATAGGCTTCAGGAGCCCTTAGACTATCTGCCACTTGTTCGGGTAGACGACCAAGCGAATCCGCCTTGCTCGCGATCCAGTCCAAGCACCTCTGGGCTTCAGAACGATTGCCGAGCGCCTGCTGGTACCAACCGTACCAGGCTGTCAGGATCAGCCACTCGCCTCCCCCGTAATAGCGGTCTTCCACATATCGCTGAATGCCTTCGTGCTTCAAATCATTTTCGATGGTTTCCACCGTCTTGACCATCAACGGATCGTCTGCTTGACACACGCCGAAGGGGACGGCCAGCCAGATCAAGCTGGCGTCAACCCCGGTCAAGACGGGCTTCCACAGCTCATCGACGCATTGAATCGATTTGACGAAACGGCCGTCATGTACAGAATGGCGTAAGATGAAATCTTGAATCAGAGCAGCCTTCTCCAGAAGCGGCTGCCGTTCCTCAAGCTCTCCGAGCGCCCTTAAACCGCCATAAACGCAGGCAAGCGTCGCCGGATGAACATAATCCGGAAACTCCTCCCAACAATCGAAATTCGGGTAGTGCCAGAACGCCATCAAATAATCGACTGTAATTTCAATGCTTTCGCGCCACTTTGCCAGCAGGTCCCGATTGCCCGTCCGCTTCACATGTTCCGTTAGCCCCCATAGATAGGCACCGTAACCGTCCAGCTGAAAATGCCCCCACTCCGATACGTCATCCCGGCCATCCAGATGATAGCGCGTTCCTAGAAACTCGGAGCGGTCGATCCATTGTTTATGCTCATGCTTATGTAATAAGGAGTCCACTTGGGGGCGCTTATTCTTCAATACGCCTGCCACCCAATCGTAGAAAAGCTCAGCACTCGCCGGCTCGCCGGCTCGGTCCATACTGTTTGCGATGAACGTACCGTCCCGCAACCAGCTGTAAGCATACGGCGGAAATAGCGGCGATGCGATATACCCTCCGCGAGGATGCTGATTGCTTGTAATAATCGTTATGCTTCTCTGGATCAAGTCTTCATGCTGCATGTTCCATCTCCTTTTGAAAAGAAAAGAGATGCTGCTGAGAAGCGGCACCTCTTATATCTTTTGACATTATGCGTTACGTTTATACTTTCTCGCCTTGCATGCGGCGCTGCGTGATATAATCTGTTTCGTAGTAAGCCAGATCCTCACGAAGCTCTTCGAACACTTTGGAAAGCTCAATCGTCAAATCGCGCACTTCGCGTGAAGGTTTCTTGCGGAAACGGATGGCGTCTTGTCCTGTGTAAGCATAACGGCCATCTTCCGAATAACACTCATTCTTAGGATAGAAAAATGTATTAACGCAAGTATGATAAACTTCATATAATACTTTCTCTGAAAAGTCAACATTGAAAGTCGGACGGCGCAAGCTAACGCCCAGTTTCTCATAAGCCACTTCACAGAACACGAGCAAGTGGCGTGTATCTTGCAAATAACCACGGTAAAACTCATCCATAGCGGGATCATTTTCTACATTAAGTTGTGAAAGCGAATGTTGATTCAGAAACAACTCCATTTTGGCGGTTGTTTCTTTTAGTTTTGTACGAGTTGAATCACAAAGATTTTTGACATTAAAAACAGCCATGTTATGAAGACCTCCTCTAATTGCGCTATTCCTATCCTACCATAAATTAACCTGAAAAGGTATATGCAAAACTCCCGATTCCGTGCATAAAAGATTCCTAAGCTCCTCACTCTAATCAAAGATACTTCGTTTCGCAGCTAGATGGTGCGATACGATTTCAGAAGGAGGGCTATGCATGTGGCGTTATTTAACTTCTATTAGTCTAGTACTCGGCTTAGGCGTCGTGCTGTTTCCACATCACTCGAACAAAGAGAATCAACCCGGTCCGGAGGTATACAGCACCAAGTATGAAACGGATGCCAAGCTTACTCTGCTTCAGCAGGATGTTCAACTGACGGACGATTTGTGCCGAACTCAGTGCTCCGTTGATTATGCCAAAATGATAGCGCAAATCGAAGCAGGCGAATCTGCAGCCAAAGTTCTCACTGCAATGAAGGCCCAGCATGAGAAGATGGACGTATTGATCTGGTCCGGGAATCAGCAGAAGCTCGAACAAGGCGTCAAAGCAGGCGAAATACCTGCCGCTTACCGGGAGCAAGCCCGCACTTATCTGCAGGAAGCCAAAACCGCGGCCGGACAAGGCAAGCATTACCAATCCCCGAAATTCGGTGCCGCACAGCAGGTGTATTTCGTTCAAGGAATACCTTCCTCGGACGGTACCAGCTCACTCATCGGCGTCATTCATCAGGATATTTTGCATCAGGTCACGGACCATCAAATGAAAAATTTACGGCTCGAACCGTATCCGAATGAAAACCGTTGGAAAGTCGAATCCGTCGATACCGATACACTAAAGGACAAGGTCGTCGATCATCCCGAAGACAACCAAGGAACGAGCCATTACCATCAGAACGAGGTTGTCGTGAAGTTCAAACAGGATCCGTCGGACGCTCAGCTCACGCAAATCAAATCGGAAATCAAAGCCACCTCCGTCCAGAAGCTGGGGTACACCTATGTATTCCGCACGGAAGGCATGGAGGCCAAAGCATTGATGGCGTATTTCAAAAAATGGGATGTTGCCTATGTGGAGCCTCATTTCTTGTATCTAACGAACGGTTATTATGATGATCACGATGAAGATGAAACGGATGACGAGGATACGAGCGATTACCATAACGATCATGCGGATACGAATGGCGAAGCCGCCAGCATCGAACCGAACTTCATGCCGAACGATAATCTGTTCGGCAGGTACCAGTGGAATTTGCCTTTGATTGAAACCGTTCAGGGCTGGCAGTACAACCGCGGTGCCAAAGATGTCATCGTCGCGGTCGTTGACACCGGCGTCGATCTCCAGCATCCCGATCTCAAAGATCAATTGCTGTCCGGCTATAATGTCATCAGCGGTGATGATAAGCCGCAGGATGATGTGGGACACGGCACACACGTCACCGGGGTCATCTCAGCCCTCGTGAACAACCAGCTGGGCGTTGCCGGCATGACTTGGTATAATAAAGTGCTTCCAGTGAAGGTATTGGACCAGACCGGAGCCGGCAGCACATACTCCGTCGCTCAAGGCATCATCTGGGCTGCGGACCACGGTGCTAAAGTCATGAATCTAAGCTTGGGGAACTATGCGGATTCCGGCTTCCTCCACGATGCAATTAAATATGCGTATGATAAAGATGTGGCCTTAATCGCTGCTAGCGGTAACGACAACACGGAGCGACCGGGCTTCCCGGCTGCGTATCCCGAAGTGTTCGCCGTTGCAGCAAGCGACTCGAACAACAACAAAGCGCCATTTTCCAATTATGGCGACTATATCGATGTGACGGCGCCAGGTGTGAGCATCGCAAGCACATATCCGAACAATCAATACGCCGCTTTATCGGGTACCTCGATGGCCAGCCCGCATGTAACTGCCTTGGCCGCGTTAATTCGTTCGGCGAACCCGAAGCTGAAAAATACGGAAGTGTACCAAATTATGCGCGACACGGCCAAAGACCTCGGCGACCCAGGTCATGATAAGTATTTCGGCTACGGCCTGATCGATGTCGTCAAAGCCGTGCAGAAAGCCGAGGAGCAAGCGAGCATCGGGTTTGATTGGCCGCAAAAGTGGTTCCGTCAGATGAATCTTGTTTCGAAGAAATATGCCGGTATGGAATTGAATCGCTAAACCAAATAAGACCGCCTGCGCGTAGGTTGCTGAATAGGAGCATAACCTAATGCGTATGGCGGTCTCTTGTGGTCTCAAAACTATAATACCCGCATAGCCGAGGCCATGCGGGTAACCGACAGATATGGAAAGTTTGCCGTAAGCCGGGTTCTGTACTTCCAGTGGTCGTAACGGGCGTCTGTCCCCTGCCACCATTGAAGCGACAATCATCTATCTAGGCCATACATTGCTGCACAGCTCAAGCGACCAACCCGAACGCGTCTCAGGCGAAGACTGCCGTCTCGAAAACGGCTAGCGTTCCTCTAGGTCTTGCTCCAAGTGGGGTTTACCAGGATCTATGTCACCATAGAACCTCGTGGTCTCTTACACCACGGTTCCACCCTTGCCTGATCTCGCCCTGAGGCGAGCCATCGGCGGTCCATTTCTGTGGCACTATCCTTCAACTCGCGTTGACTGGACGTTATCCAGCACCCTGCCTTGTGGAGCCCGGACTTTCCTCTCGCTGCGGCTTACCCGCAGCCAGCGATTGTCTGTCAAACTTTCCGATGCATAGGCTAGTATACTAGGAATGCCTGCGAAATACAACTGCTGATCGTTTCCTTGCTTGGAAATCTCCGATAATGCTCATAGAGCCTCATGTTCTACAGGAACTGAAACGGCTCCGTATTCACTTCGGACGCCAGCACCTGCGTATCCGTTTTGGCTAATTGCGCGGCCAGATAGTCCGCCACGCCGCGCTTAATAATCTTCTCGACGTTGTGACCGACGTCGATCAACGTCAGCCCCGCCGCGAGCGCATCATGCGCGGTGTGGTAGTCGATGTCGCCGGTGACGAGCACATCGGCGCCGGCGAACATGGCGTGCCGCATATAGCGGCCGCCGGAGCCTCCTAGCACGGCCACCTTCCGGATGGGCCGTGCCAAATCGCCGACGACGCGCACGGCGGGCACGTCGAACGCACGCTTCGCGAGCTCCGTCAGCTCGCGGAGCGTCATAGGCGCGGGCAGCTTGCCGGCGCGCCCGAGGCCGAACACTCTACCCTTGAGATCCATCGGGTAGAGGTCGTAGGCCACCTCCTCATACGGGTGGGCCTTCAGCATGGCCTGAACCGCCTTGCGCTGCACGCTGGCGGTTACGATCGTCTCCACGCGTACTTCCTGTACGCGTTCGAGCTTGCCCGCTTCCCCGATATACGGGTGCGTTCCTTCCTGCGGCAGGAACGTCCCCGTTCCGGGGATGTTGAAGGAGCAGTGGCTGTACTGCCCGATCCACCCCGCTCCGGCGGTGAATAGGGCATCCAGCACAGCCTGATGATGCGTCTCGGGGACGAAGACGACGAGCTTTTGCAGCTTCTCCGTATGCACGTCCTCCAGATGCGTAAGCTCCGTCAAACCGAGCAACTCCGCCATCATATCGTTAATCCCGCCTTCCGCCACATCCAGATTGGTATGGGCGATATAGACGGCGATATCGTGCTTGATTAATTTCTCGTATAAGCGGCCGGCAGGCGTATCGGTTTGGAGATGGGCTAACGGTCTGAAAATGATCGCATGATGCGCAATAATAAGATTGGCCCCCAGGCGAATCGCTTCTTCCACCACGTCATCGGTAACGTCCAGAGCGACGAGAACCTTCGTAATCTCCTTCTGCAAAGAACCGAGCTGCAAGCCGATTTTATCATCAGGCATCGCATAATGCTTAGGCGCCAGCTGTTCGAACAGCTGAATTACGGTTTGACCTTTTGCAAACAAGCGAGTACCTCCTTTATTTCCCTAATTTCTCGAGCGATATTCTCCGCTTTGGCCGCGGATGCCTCCGCTGCGGAATGTTTCAGCTGACCTTCGATCATAGCCAGTTTATTCAGCTCGCTTGCCCATTTGGCAAACCACACTTCAGGGGCTTCCGTCATGAGATAAGGTCCCATCAGCAGCAAACGTTCTTTGCTGACATGAACGCCGCCAGGCAGCGTGCGGTCCGCATATAATTGTTCCTGCGAAGTCCCGCTGTCAGCAGAAACGCCTTTGGTCGCCGTCAAAATCTCATAGATTTTGCCATCCTCTTCCAGAATGGCTTCCGCATCCAGACGCCAGTCCTCGGCGAGCAGCCACCTGCGAACGTGATCTTCACCGACATTCGGCTGCAGAACAAGACGTTCTACGCCTTGCAGCTTCTCTTTGCCTGCTTCCAGAATGCTCGCAATCAAGCTGCCGCCCATACCGGCAATCGTGATGACATTCACTTCGCCCGGCTCGATCACCGCCAAGCCATCGCCGGATCTGACGCTAATCTTGGCTGACAATCCGCTCTCCAGTACTTGGCGCGTCGCCGCCTCGAAGGGCCCCGGGTTCACTTCACCCGCAACTGCGAACGCAATAACACCCTGCTGCGCCAAGTAAGTCGGCAGCAAGGCATGATCTGACCCGATGTCCGCCAATCTGGATCCAGGCGGTACCCGGTCGGCAATCATTTGCAATCTTTTCGATAATTTCACCATGTGTTATACAACCCACTCTACCCATTTTTTTCGCAGCATGAAGAAAGCTGCACCAGCTGTAACCAATTTCCCTGTGAACGACAATTGAATGACGCGGGAACTTATCTCGACATCTGTGAGGAATGTCATCGCTTCGGGCGCGAACCACACGAGCATGCCAACGAGCAGCAGCACGCCAGCCGCCTGCTTATTCGTATGATGTGCAAGCCACGCAATCCATATAAGCACAATACTAACCGGAATCCAGCTGATTTCAAGCGAGAACCAGCCTGGATTGTTCAGCTTCTGCAGGAGCAGCCAGCCATATGTACCGACCAGCCCCAACCAGCCGCATAACTGGAAAATGCCCATTCGCCCTGCCACACCGTTTATTAACCATACTACACTACAGAACGCCAAATAACCAATATACGAATAAGGCGATGTCACTTCATACATATCCATGATATAGACGCCAAGCAATAACAGCGCCAATGCAGATACTCCGCACAGCATATACGAAACGACCGGCGATTTGCTATGCTGACGATAAGCGAAGACATAACAAATGATGACAAAAAGCGAGGAAATTCCAATTTGCATTGGCATTCCAAAAGAGTTAAAATTAAGAGCAGATAAGGCCAGAGCGGCGATTACCGCCAAAATGACCAACCAGATTTTCCAAGAACTGTTTGCTATTGACGACGCTGATACGCCCATTATCGAAGCAGGCTTCGGCGTTGTTTCGTCCATATACAAATTCATCAAAAAGTCACAGTAATGCTCGGGAAGCAATTTGCTCCGCCGCCAATGATCGATTTCTTTTACAAGTATTTTTCGTTTTTCCGCATCCATCTTAGCGCTCACCTTCCTAGCTACTATATCGGTGATTGTGTGCATTTGCTTTAGCATTACTTTTTGTACATAAATAAAGACCCCGCCGAAATTGGCAGGGCCCTTCTCACAGCGTTATGTTTTATTCCAAGAAGTCTTTCAATCGTTTACTGCGGCTAGGATGTCTCAGCTTGCGCAAAGCTTTGGCTTCAATCTGACGGATCCGCTCGCGTGTAACGCCGAATACTTTGCCTACTTCCTCGAGGGTGCGCGTACGTCCGTCGTCCAGTCCGAAACGCAAGCGAAGCACATTCTCTTCTCTTTCTGTCAACGTATCCAATACGTCCTCCAGCTGTTCTTTGAGAAGCTCGTATGCAGCGGCATCCGCTGGGGCAAGCGCTTCTTGATCTTCGATGAAATCACCCAAATGCGAATCGTCTTCTTCACCGATCGGTGTTTCGAGCGATACAGGCTCTTGTGCAATCTTCATAATTTCACGAACTTTATCCGTGCTTAAATCCATTTCTTTCGCAATCTCTTCCGGTGTGGGTTCGCGCCCAAGCTCTTGGAGCAATTGACGGGAAACGCGAATCAATTTATTAATCGTCTCAACCATATGGACAGGAATACGAATCGTTCTTGCTTGGTCCGCGATCGCGCGCGTAATAGCCTGGCGAATCCACCAAGTCGCATATGTACTGAATTTGTAGCCTTTGGTATGGTCGAATTTCTCAACCGCTTTAATAAGACCCATATTTCCTTCTTGAATCAAGTCCAAGAACAGCATGCCGCGGCCTACATATCTTTTGGCAATGCTCACAACGAGCCTCAGGTTCGCTTCAGCCAGACGTCTCTTAGCCTCTTCGTCCCCATTCTCAATCCGTTTGGCCAATCCGACTTCGTCTTCCGCAGAGAGAAGCGGTACACGGCCAATTTCTTTCAAATACATCCGAACTGGATCGTTAATTTTAATCCCCGGCGGCAAAGCCAGATCATCGTCGAAGTTAAATTCATCACGATCGTTGTCATCATGATTCATGGAATCGTCATCAGACTCATTCCCTACATCAATCCCTTGTTCCGATAACAGCTCGAAAAACTCATCGATTTGCTCAGGATCCTGATCGAAGGGAGCTAATTTTTCCATAATATCCTTGTAAGTAAGTGAGGACCGCTTCTTCCCTTGCTCAATTAGCTGCTCTTTCACTTGCTCCAAGGTTAATTCTGTCTCTAGTTCTGTACGCTGATCATTCGCCATAGTACGGACTCCCTCCTCCCTAGTTGTTCAGTAAAAGCTACGTTGACTTCAATCTTTTTTCTAGGGCGATAATTTCAATTGCAATTTGTGCTGCCCGAAGAGGGTCTCCCGCGCGTTCGGCGCGAACCTGCTCTTCTTTCTTACGTTCTACTTCTTCTTGCATCGGAACTTTACGAATTTGGCGAATATAGTCGTCAATCACTTGTTCGTTCATTCCATGACCGGCTCCCATCATGACGATGGAGCTGGCCAAGCTCTCCAGCTGTTCGTCTTGCAGCATGGCAATGTATCGGCTTGCGTCCGGCTCAGCATTCTGAGCGTAGTAAGCATATAAATAAGCAGCTAAGACTGCGTGAGCTTCAACGTTGAATTGATCTCCTAACTGTTCTTCCACATGTGCGCAGACATCTCGATCATGCATCATTACCGCTAAAATCAATCGTTCCGCGTTGTGATAAGCCGGCAGCAGCGATGGTGTTTTCTTCCGTGTTCGTTCCGCTGGTCTCCCATTATTCATAACATTATTCCACAGAATCGGTTTATTATCCCCATCTGTTCGGTTTTTTTCCGACTGCAGCAAGATTTCGTGAAGGTCTAACTTCATGGCCTCATACGAGGAATCCGGGAATTCGGATGCCAATTGCTTCAGATAATGTTCTCGTTCCATAGGAGAGTGCAGTTCACTAATCAGCTTTACAGCAGATTGCAGATAACGAAGTCGGTCACCGTCCTCATGCAGCTTAAAATTTCTGCGGATGTACAAAAGCTTATATTTCATCGATGGTACGGCAGGTTCGATAATCTCCCGTACGAATCGGTCAAAACCATAATTTTTCACATAATCGTCAGGGTCTTTGCCTTCCGGCAGCATGGCGACGGTTACTCGGCTTCCCGTCTCTTCGAGGATCGGTATGCTTTTGTAAGCAGCCGATTGGCCTGCGTTGTCTCCGTCATAGCAAATGACGATCTGTTCGGCGTTTCGGTTCAGCAGTGCGGCATGTTCCTTGGTGAGCGCGGTTCCCATCGTAGCAACCCCGTTATGAATGCCTGCTTCCCAAGCTTTGATGACATCCACATAGCCCTCGAAGAGCACCGCCTGTTGAAGCTTCCGCATATTGGGTCTGGCGAGATGGAGGTTGTACATCGTTCTGCTTTTGTTAAACAGCATCGTTTCGGGACTGTTCAAATATTTGGGCTGCGCATCGCCCATCGATCTCCCGCCGAAGGCAATCACTTTGCCGGTTGCGTCACAAATCGGGAACATGATGCGTTCTCTGAATTTGTCCACATAACCGCCGCCTTCTTGCCTGGCCGATATTAAGCCACCCTTCTCCATTAAAGCCAAATCGAATTCGCGTTTGGCGAGCTGCTGCACCAGCGTATCCCACATGGCGGGGGCGTAACCGATTTGGAACGTATCGATCAGTTTATCCGAAATCCCTCTGGAGGCCAGATAGCCTTTGGCCACTTTGCCTTGCTCGGTGTTGCCAAGAATATAATGATACAATTTCGCTGTAAAATCATAAGCCTTGTGCAGCGCCGCTCTCTCGAGCTGCTGTTCGCTCTGCTCTTCGGTTGCTTCTTCCCAAGTAATCGGAATATCCGCTTCCTCTGCGAGCTTCGTAACGGCTTCCGAGAAACTCAGTCCTTCGATTTCCATGACGAAACGAATTAAATTACCGCCTGCATGACAACCGAAACAACGATAAATCTGCTTCTCGGGCGTAACGGTAAACGACGGGCTTTTCTCGGAATGGAACGGGCATAGCCCCTTCATATAATGCCCTTGCTTACTTAAATGTACGTGCCTGCCAATGACATCAACGATGTCGTGGCGCTTCAGTACAGCCTCAATGACCTCTTCAGGTATGCGTCCGTACCTCATGAATCCATCCACCCACAATTCAAGTTGCTTTTCAGACTAAGTACTATTCGCTATTTTTTTTCGATTTCCTGCAAATATCTTAAAAGTTTTGTCAAACCATGTAGAAATTTTTGGCGGTCCTCTTCCGTGAAAGGCTTCGGGCCCTTACCATACTTCCCGGACCTGCGCATTTTGGCAGATGTATGCCGCCGGTCCAACAAAAAATCAATCGAGCTATCCGTATATTCCTGTCCTCGATTCGTCAAACAATAGGAACCCTTGGCTAATCCTAAAGCGGCGAGACCGAAATCCTGCGTTACCAGAATATCGCCTGCTTGAATCTGATTGGCGATATAGAGGTCTACGGACTGATCGGAACGGTCCACCTGAATCACTTTGACGCCGGGTCGTTCCTGCATGCGATGATCGTAAGAAGCCACCATCACCACTTGCACGTCAAACTGCTTGCCTGCCTCTTCGATCTCCGGTTTCACGGGACAAGCGTCGGCATCGACGATAATAGTTCTCGCTCGCATACGGTTACAGTCCACGCCCTTTTTTGACGAAATCTCACCGTACTATTATATACGATGAACTTGCAAAAAATCCTGCAAGGAATAACATAAAAACGTTATTGAACCCGTTCGATATGATCCATGACCAAGCTCGCCGTTTCCTCTACGGCCCGGTTTGAGACATCAAAGATCACACAACCGATTTTGCTCATGATTTTGTCAGCAAAAGCCAGTTCTATTTTAATACGTTCCACATTCGCATAGGTTGCATTTTCTGCAAGACCAAGCGTGCGGAGCCGTTCTTGACGTATGACATTCAATTTATCCGGATCAATTCTGAGACCGATAATCTTTTCTTTAGGAACCGTATAAATAGCCGCAGGAGGCTGCATTTCGGGTACTAACGGCACATTGGCCACTTTAAAGCGCTTGTGCGCCAGATACATCGACAGCGGCGTTTTGGATGTGCGGGATACACCCAGCAAGACGATATCCGCCTTCTGAATGCCGCTGAAATCCCGCCCGTCATCGTATTTGACGGCAAATTCGACCGCTTCGACTTTCTTGAAATAGTCCTCATCCAGCGGATGTATCATGCCCGGCTGCCGCCGCGGCTCTTGATGCAGCGCTTGACCAAGGGCGCCGACGACGGGTCCGAGCAAATCGATATGCGGGATACCGTGCTCCGTCGCTTTGGCGATCAGATCATCCCGCAGCTTCGGAATAACCAGTGTAAAGACGACGATGCCCCCATGAATCCGAATTGCATTAATCACTTTATCAATGCCTTCTGTATCATGGATAAACGGCGCTCTGACAATCTCGACCGGTACCGGATGAAACTGCATGGCGGCGGCGCGCACGACAGACTCCCCTGTCTCCCCGACAGAGTCAGAAACGACATAAACGCGTGTAGGTAGCGAATGATCCATCTCCCATAAAGCCCCTTTCCGAAAAGCATAAAAAAAACTCACCGATATGCGGACAGCACAAAGGCGAGGTGATTGCCATCAAATCATATCAAACCATAATTTACATGTCAAATCAGACTTGTTTAAATATTGTATTTTTCCATCTGCTCGATGAAATCCCGTGATTTCCATTTGACTCCAATATGTATATCCATATAAGTTCTCATGCATGTTCGAAGCTGTGCCTTCGTTTCCTCTTTCACTTGAACGGCCCCTAATCGCCGCATATCCATGCGCGGAAACAGCTTCAGCAGCTTCAGCGTACCTTCGCCCACGGCAATCGAGGCGGGATCTTTATGCCGGCACCTGATGCATAGCGTCCCCCCCATGCCCGGGCTAAAGTGCGTGATCCCCGACGTCTCGCCGCAGGATACGCATCCGTCCGTGACCGGCAAATAACCGGCCAGCTCAAACATTTTCATTTCGTAGAGGTGAACGACAATTTGCATGTCCTTATCCTCTTCGATCGCCTTCAGGCCTGCTTTCAATTGCTCAAAAAGATAGGTGCTTCCTTCCTCGTCGCCCAGCATTCGGTCCGTCATCTCCGCCAAGTAGGAGGCATGTGCGGACTTATGCAAGTCTTCCCGCAGCGAATGATGGGCTTCAATGATTTCCGCCGAATTCAAGGAACCCATCTGCCCTCTCTGTTTGAAAAAAACAAAATCGCCGTACGTAAAAAGCTGCGTAACGGCGGCATGTCTACTCTTCACTTTCTTCGCACCCCGAGCCATGACTCCAACTTTACCCAGCTCGGGGGTGAACAGACTTATGATCTTATTCCCCTCTCCATAGTCCATACTACGGAGTACGATCCCCTGTACACTACGCAGCAAATGATTTCCCCCATGTAGGCCGCTCTGAACTTACGATCTTTCTGTCACATGTCCAGACCTTCCAACGGCTCATCGTTACTCTGATCCTCTTCCTGCACATCCGCATCCATGCCGGGTTGTCCGGTGACTTGCTTGTACAATAAATAGGCGTCTACATCACCGGTCTTTGAAAAATACGTCCACGAAAAGTCTTTCATGTTCAGCACTCTCCCCATCGAACGTGATGTTCATAGGATGTGCAGAGAAAGCTTCTCTATGCGAAAAATAATTGGTACTGTTAGGCAATCGCCGTTTAATCGTGTCGGAAGCCAAGATCCTTCAGCACGCGTTCCTGGTTTCTCCAGTCCTTCTTCACCTTGACCCACAGCTCCAAGAAAGTCTTGGAACCGAGCAGCGTCTCGATATCATGGCGCGCTTGACGGCCAATTTCTTTCAGCAGGCTGCCCTGCTTGCCGATGATGATGCCTTTCTGGGAATCGCGTTCCACGAAAATAACGGCCGAAATATGCACGACGCCGTTGGATTCCACGCGCATATCCTCGATTTGGACAGCGATCGAGTGCGGGATTTCCTCACGGGTCAAGTGCAAAATTTTCTCGCGGACAAGCTCCGCGCATACGAACTGCTCCGGATGATCGGTGATTTGATCGGCCGGGTAATACTGCGGCCCCTCCGGCAAATAGCGGATGATCTGCTCCAGCAGCGTCGTAACATTGTTCCCTTTGAGCGCGGATACGGGAACGATTTCTGCAAAGTTATACAAATCTTTGTAGGTTGTAATGATAGCGAGCAGTTCTTCCGGCTTGACAAGATCAATTTTATTCAATACCAAGATGACCGGTGTCTCCACATGCTTCAGCTGTTCGATAATGTAGCGGTCTCCGCCGCCGATGCCGTCGACGACATCTACGAGAAACAACACGGCGTCGACTTCACCCAGTGTCCCGTGGGCGACTTTGCTCATATAATCGCCAAGCTTGGAAGTCGGCTTATGAATACCCGGCGTATCCAGAAATACGATCTGTCCGGTGGCCGACGTATAAACGCCGTGAATTTTGTTTCTGGTTGTCTGAGGCTTGTCTGACATGATCGCGATCTTCTGTCCGATAATTTGGTTCATGAGCGTCGACTTTCCTACGTTCGGACGGCCGATGATGGCGACAAAGCCTGATTTGAATTCTTTTTTAGCCACTTAGTCTGATCCTCCATTTGATTGCAAATCTTTGGTTGTGAATGCGCCTGGCAGCAGCGCGGATACCGTCGTTTGTGCGAAATCGCCCTTGAGACTGCCCAGGTAAACGGGCATATCGGGCGGACAGAGCTCGACCAGCACCTGACGGCATACGCCGCAGGGCGAAATCGGGCCATCCGTATCTCCCATTACCGCGATTGCCTGAAAGGAGCCTGCCTTGCGGCCGTCTGCGATGGCGCGGAACAGCGCCGTCCGTTCGGCGCAGTTCGTCGGACCGTAGGCCGCGTTCTCCACATTGCAGCCATAATGGACATGGCCGTCAGCATCAAGAAGCGCCGCACCTACTTTAAAGTTCGAATAAGGCGTATAGGCTCTTTTCATCGCTTCTTTGGCATGTTGAATAAGCTCCTGTGGATTCATGTCCGTTAACCTTCCTTTCGTATATTGTCACGCTACAGCATATTTAAACAGGAAAAGGCGAGGACGGTTACCGCCGCGCCGATCAATGCGCCCAGGAACAGCGCGGGAAACGGGCGTGTTTTTTTGTCATACAGCATAATAAAAATAATTACGGCCAGCGAATAGGCCAGCAGTGCGGCGATCGTCTGGTCCACGAAGACGGTAATGACCGTTGCGATGGAGAATGCGACCGCCGTCAACAGGCTGGGCCGGACTAATTTGCCTTTGTCCGAGAACCGGGTCTCGATGACGATGACGGTGAGCACGACCAAGGCGATCAACACCCAGATCGATCCCGCCGACATATTCGTCTGCTGAATACGCGACTCGCGGAGCAGCTGGTCGATCGGCTCATAAAAGACGACCATCCCGACGATGACCGCGAAGCCTGCGGACACCAAGACGGACGCCGCTGCGACGTCCTTGGCAATCTTGGCTAGCGGATGCCGATCCGGCATCGCCAGATCCACCGCTTTCTCTACAGCCGTATTAATCAGTTCCGTTACAATCATCAAAGTGACAGCTAACATAATAAACAGAATATCCGTTTTGGGCAAATGAACAAGCAGTGCAGCCAACAAAACAAGAAAAGCAACGCAAAAATGGAATTTCATATTGCGCTGCGTATCTAATGCATATTTGATTCCTTCGTAGGCATACCGGAAGCTCCTGCGCCATTTACGGAAGCCGTCTGTCATTAGCGCGTCAAACCTGCCTTTTGCAAAATGTCCTCCTGCTTGGCGAACATTGCCTTCTCTTCTTCCTCGCTTTGGTGGTCGTAGCCGATCAAATGCAGGAAACCGTGTACGAACAGAAAGCCGAGCTCCCGTTCAACGGAATGTCCATAATCCTCGGCCTGGGCAATCGCCCGCGGGACCGAGATGATAATATCTCCCAGCGGTTCAATGAACCCTTCGGAAGCCGTTTCATCGTCGTCACTTGCGTTCTCTGTTCCCTCATCCTCATAATTAATGTGAATTTCATCTTCCCCGAATTCACTCATGGCGAACGAAAGAACGTCGGTCGGTTTATCTAAATTGCGGTACTGCTTGTTCAGCTCCTGAATCGCTTCGTCGTCGACGAACGTCAAGGCGACTTCGCCGGCCGTGATCCCTTCAAGCTCCCCTGCCAAACGCAGCAGCTCTTCCATCTTATCCATCAGCGCCGGTGTAATTTCTTTGGCGTCCTGCTCGCTGCTCCACTCCAGCGTCAAATCTACACTTGCCATAGGCTGTGCCTCCTAATTGTGTCATCAAGCTCCCGATTTCTTCGGAGCTAGCTCATTCGGATACTCGATCCTTGCATGGAAGATGCCCAGCAAGGTCTCATTCAGCGTCTTGGCGATCTTATCCAGCTCCTTGAGCGTAAGATCGCATTCGTTGAACTGCCCGTCGTCCAAACGGGACTTAATGATTTTGTGAACCATCGAATCGATCTGCTCCAGCGTCGGATTGCGCAATGAGCGGACAGCCGCTTCCACACTGTCGGCGATCCCGACGATGGCCGCTTCTTTCGACTGCGCTTTGGGCCCCGGGTAGCGGAAATCCTCTTCCAGAATGGACTTGTCGCTGCCCTCCTCTTCGGCTTGCTTCATGGCTTTGTGGTAGAAATAATGAAGCAACGTGGTGCCGTGATGCTGCTCGGCAATATCCCGGATCGCCTTTGGCATCTTGTAGTCCTTCAGCATCTCGACGCCATCGCGCGGATGAGCGATGATGATCGATTTGCTCAAATTCGGATCGATGCGGTCATGCGGATTCTCGATATTAGTCTGATTTTCGATAAAATAGCTCGGCCGCTTCGTCTTCCCGATATCGTGGTAATACGAGCCGACGCGGCAGAGAAGTCCGTCGGCGCCGATCGATTCCGCAGCAGCCTCCGACAGATTGCCCACCATAACGCTGTGGTGGTATGTGCCTGGCGTTTCGGTCAGCAGCTTGCGCAGCAGCGGATGGTTCGGATTCGACAGCTCCACCAGCTTCAGCGGCGAAAGAATGCCGAACGCCACTTCGAAGAACGGCAGCAGGCCGATGACGAACACAACGGTGAGCAGGCCTCCAACGGCCGAGAATGCCATCGAGAACAACGCTTCTCTCTGTTGGAAATGATCTTCCAGCAGCATGAGCGACGATATCGTCAATATCGAGAAAAACGCGATCATCAGACCCGCCTTCAGAATCGTAGCCCGCTGGCTTGCCCGTTGAATCGTAAATACGGCGGTAAAGCAAATAACGAGCGAAACGATCCCGTAACGGAAATCGAACAGCTGCGTATGCTCTGCATTAAAAATAATACTTGCCATCAAGGAGAATAAGACCGATGAAATGAAAGCCAGCGGTGCATCCAATAAAATGGCAATCAAAATGCTGCCCAGCGCTGTCGGTGCGAGATAACCGATATACGGATAGTCCAAATTCTGGACAAGCGAAATAATTTTCATACAAGTGATGTTGATTATAAAAATAAGGATCAGCATTACCAGCTGCGAATTGTTGTATTTGATCGCTAACAGACTCTGTCGCACGAACATGAACACAACGAAAGACAATAAAGCGGAGAGGATGCCCAAACCGATCTGCGGCAGGTGGTTCGCTTTGCTCTTCAGCAGCTCCAGCTTATCCAGCCTGGCGTAAATCTCTTCCGTTATGACGTCTCCGACTTTGACGAGTACATCATTCTTGTTGATGTAAACCGGCTTGACGCTTTCTCTGGCTTGTCCCTTGGCATCATCCGTCCCCTTCTGATCAAAGAACTTATTCGGCGTAATGACGGCTCTTGCAATCTCCGTCACCATCTCACGCATCGTATTCTTCGACAGATTGGACGTGTTGACCATTTCGGCGACTTTGGCACGCGCCGTCTGAGCATCCAGCACTTGATCGTTCATCAGTTTCGCCACGATCTCCTTCGTGACCGGCCGCATCTCCGCCAGCTCGTCCTTCGTTAGCCGTGGCAGCTTGAAATACGATTCCTCCGGCAGCGGATACGATTGTTCCGCGAGCCCCTGCTTGATCTGTTCGATCAGCGTATCATTGTACTGGCCGCTCGCACTGAGCGATTTGACCGCCTGATTCTCCATATCGCTGATCAATCCGGGTATCACCCGCCGGAAAATGCTGACTTTGTCGTCAAACTTCACTTCTTCGTCCGCATTGATTTGTAATAATTTATCATAAATAGCGTCGATAATGGTATCGTTCTTGAGATTCACGATACGATACACAGGCTGAACGCGCTTGGCCGCGTCTTCCTTGGCTTGCTCGGTTGCAATCGCGTTCTCAATTTGCCTGGGTGCGTAAATCGTCGTTTCACTCGTCGTTCCGAGTTCGATGTCATACACTTGTGGTACGAGCTTTGCGTAAAGGGAAGTAAAGAATACTAAAGCCAGCAAGAGAAACAACAGTATCCGAATCCCCGTACTGTATTTCCATCCGTTGAGCTGGTAATGAAATTTACCTTTCATTTGCACTTCATTTTTCATACGGAAGGTCATTCCTCTCTACCTGACAAACCAGCACAGTTACTTTTCGTTTTCAGCATTGTAAGCAACGATGATTTTCTGAACCAGCGAGTGTCTGACAACGTCCTGCTCATCAAAGTAAATGAAGCCAAGCTCCTCGATGCCGCTTAGAATGCGAGTCGCTTCTACAAGTCCGGAGGATTTGCCGCGAGGCAAATCGATCTGCGTAACATCCCCGGTAATGACCATTTTGGAACCGAAGCCAAGGCGGGTCAGAAACATTTTCATTTGTTCAGGCGTCGTATTTTGCGCTTCATCCAGAATAATGAATGAATCGTCCAAGGTTCTTCCCCGCATATAAGCGAGCGGAGCGATTTCGATCAATCCGCGCTCCAGCGACTTCGCCACCTGCTCTGGGCCTAAGACGTCATTAAGAGCATCATACAATGGGCGCAAATAGGGGTCAACTTTTTCCTGTAAATCGCCGGGCAAAAACCCTAAACTTTCCCCTGCTTCGACAGCAGGACGCGTCAAAACGATTCGTTTGACAGCGCCTTCTTTCAGACGGGTAACCGCAAGGACGACAGCCAGATACGTTTTGCCCGTTCCCGCTGGTCCGATACCGAAGACGATATCCTTCTTCTTGATCGTTTCGACATATTTCCGTTGTCCGATCGTTTTGACGCGAATCGGCTTCCCGCGGTGTGTCGTCGTGATTTCACCTTTGAATAAATCCAGAAGTTGATCGGCTTTCATCTGCTTCGCGAGCTCAACGGCGTACAGGACGTCGCGCTCGGTCAGCGTGTAATTGTTGCGGATAAGCTGCAGCAAAACCTCAAAAAGCTGCTGAAGCGAGTTCACTTCCGCAGCCGGTCCTTGAATCGTTATTTCGGCTTCACGCGTATAAATTTGTGCAGCGATTTCCCGTTCGATCACATGCAGGAACTTATCCCGAGGACCGAACAATGCAAGTCCTTCTGCCGGATTTTTCAATGTTATTTTTACGGATTGTGCGTTTTCTACCAACAGGTCTCAGTCTCCTCGTATGACAATTGGTTGCTCTTCGGCGATATTTTCTTCGACTTCAAAATGCACGTCTATATAAATTTTACCATTCTCTGATTTTTCATGCAAAATTTTTTCGCCTACGAGTCTCGCATCGCCGCCAACAGTCGTCAACAATTTCGCTCTGGCCTGCTCCAGACCTATCTTTCTGGCCGCAGCCGGGTCGATAGGCTCCTCTACGATTTCGACTTCCATGACCTTCTCGTGAAGCCATCCGACAGGAAGCGCCCAAGACCGCCAGGCAAGCGTTTTACGCTCCGGAATCGTCTCAAAGTTGGCATACTCCAGCTTCCCATAGCCGCTAACCTGAAGAGCGCGGGTGCCGAAAACAAGATAATTGCGATTCCGCGTTTCACCCGTATATACCCGGTACGACTTCGTAAGAGGCGTTTCGATTCGGGATGTGTACCATACCACACCTTTGACTTTTCCGTTAGCGACTACCGTCTGGCTGTTCTGCTCGTCCCCGATCGTGCCTGAGATCAGCACGTCCCCTTTTTTGACATATGTGTTCGGCTTCACCATCGGTCTGCCTTTATCCGCTAAAATTTCCGTCACCAGCGCATTCTTGGCTGCGACCAGATTTCGCGGATTCATCAGCTCTTTTTTATCCGGAATCGTCGCTTCGACCACTTTGATCGTCACATGCGTGCCGCGAATTTCAACGCCGACCCAGGCTGTGCCCGGCAGCAAGCTTTGAATTTCCCGCGATAAGTCCTCCGCCTTTTTCAGCCTGAACTTCCATTGGTAAGTATGAATCCCTTGTTTGGCCGCAGCCTGCAGGATTTCCGCCTCCGAGATGCGGTCGTTGCCTTCTACACTGACTTGCCAAACCAACGAGGTCAGCAAATAAATGCCGAGGATGAAGCCTGCTATCCCGCTCAGGAACACCTTTCTCCGGCCCAATCGCTCCATGAAGAAAGGAAGCCCGTGCCTTTCCTGGACATGCACTCTGCAGCCTGTCCGCTTCAACAGCGGCCGAAGCTTGAAGAAATCCTTAATCAATATATTCAATTCAAGCTTCCCGTCGCCGGCAACTTGAATATCCCATATGGAGAATTCATTCTCCATCATGGGATTGATTAACCTTTCACACCCGTTTCCCCGTATCTGAATGCGCACATACCCGCGCAAACGGGCAATGAACAATGATTGCTGCATGAGACAGCCTCCCCCTCCAATTGAAGCGTATTACGTCCTATGGCATGTATTTGACATTGTCGATCAAACCTTCGATGAAGACTTCTTCGGAAAGGATCGCCCGGATGACCAAATTTTTCCCGAGCACTTCAAGAGTCCCTTTCGTTAATTCAAGCTTGAGGTTTTCACTGGAAAAATGAAGCACGCCCCGATGATTCTCTACATAGAGCTGTACGTTGCCGATCATCGTAATTCGCGGCAAGTCCTGAACCACATCCTGAGGCAAATCCAGGATTTTGGCCGTGAACTGGTTCCATTTGCGGGTCAAGCGACGCATAGCTGGGCAGTACCCCCTCTAACTGGATGATCAGAGCAGCAGAAAAAGTGCATAGACTTTCTACCAAATTATGCGAATGACCCTTGTTTTATGAGAAAAAACTGGAAAACAAAAAGCGCCCCTTTTCGATCGCTCGAAAAGTGACGCTTCCTCTGTTCATATTTATTTGCGATAAGGCTTTTTGGACCTTGGAGGGCCTAATATTTCCGCCCACACCACACCTTGCAGCAGCTGCTCCCGGCTCGGCGACTCCGGGAATGCCCCGGGTCCCGTCAGATCGCCCGCATATACCGGCGAGGCGTCATGTAACGAAGCGGCAGGCTTGCTGAACGGGGATCCTTTCGGCTTAGGGGCATCCGGTGCCACCGGTGCGCCGGAACGCGTGTAATCGCCCTGTACGCCTTTGGAGCGCGTATCGCGAGCGGCGGCTTCCACCTCTTGCCTGCCGGGGCTTGGCGGCCTCCTGTCTTGGTCAGGCGCACCCCCGAACGCGGGCATGCCGCCTCTGGGCGACGGCTTACGATTCGCCGCGCGGCGGGCTTTATTTTGCAGTTGGTACCAGAAGGTTAGTCCAATCAGTACGAGATACCAGTGTTTGACTAGAAATTCAATGAGCTGCTCCAAACCATCACCTCATCCGCGGTCATTCTTTATCGCCCTTGCCGTCGTTCAGCTTGCCGAGCGTAGAGCGCATCTGCGTATCCGCATCGATATTCTTCAAATTCATGTAATCCATCACACCGATTTTGCCGTTCCGAAGTGCTTCTGACATCGCCAGCGGCACTTGCGATTCCGATTCGACAACTTTCGCGCGCATTTCCACGACTTTCGCTTTCATCTCCTGCTCCGCCGCAACCGCCATCGCCCGTCTTTCCTCAGCTTTCGCCTGGGCGATGCGCTTATCGGCTTCCGCTTGCTCCGTTTGCAGATGTGCGCCGATGTTCTTGCCGACATCCACATCGGCGATATCGATAGATAGAATCTCAAATGCCGTCCCGGCATCCAAGCCTTTGCCCAGCACGGTGCGGGAAATCAGATCCGGATTCTCGAGCACATCCTTGTGGGAATCGCTGGAGCCTACCGTCGTTACAATCCCCTCGCCGACACGGGCGATTATCGTCTCTTCCCCGGCGCCGCCGACCAAGCGGTCGATATTCGCCCGCACCGTCACTCTCGCGATAACTTTGACCTCAATCCCGTTCTTCGCCACTGCAGAGACATTAGGCGTCTCGATGACACGCGGATTGACGCTCATTTGAACGGCCTGGAGAACGTCCCGTCCCGCCAAATCAATTGCCGCCGCACGCTCGAACTCCAAATGAATTTTGGCCCGGTGCGCGGCGATCAGCGCATTGACGACGCGATCCACATTCCCGCCGGCAAGGAAATGGCTTTCCAACTGATTGATGCTCAAATCAAGGCCCGCCTTCGTCGCTTTAATCATCGGGTTCACAATGCGGCTCGGCGTCACGCGGCGAAGCCTCATGGCGATCAATGTAATGATGCTGATGCGCACGCCGGAAGCAAGTGCCGAAATCCACAGCATAACGGGTACCACGCTGAGCAGAATCGACAGCGCAACAATAATGACCGCCGCCAGCAGTACCAAATAAAGTCCAGGTTCAATCGTCATTCAACATTCCTCCTAGGTTCGTCTCATCCGTCTCACGCACGACAACGCGCGCTCCTTCCACTTCGACAACGATAATTTCTTTATCCCCTGCGATAAAATTCCCGTTCGTAACGACGTCCACACGTTCCCCTTGAATCAGGGCCGTTCCTGCCGGCCGCAGCGGGGTTATAGACCGGCCTGTTAGCCTAAGGAGATGGGAACGGTCCGGGTTGGACGTGAAGCCCTTGTCAGTCGTCAGTTGCTCCCTCAGGATGAACCGGTTCCACACGCCGCGGTGCTTGAAGGTGCGAATAGCGAACAGGATGACGATAATCGCCGCCAGCAGCGCAATTCCTAACATAACCGCGGCTTCCGCCGGATCCGAGGAGGCCATCAGCACGCCGCCGAACAAACAGATTGCCCCTAACACGCTTAGGATGCCGAAGCTCGGAACGAACAGTTCCAAGACGAGAAGAACGATGCCTAAACCGAACACGGCCAGATCGCCAAAGCCGGCAAAGCCTGCCAAGTAGTACCCAAGAAAATAAAGCGCAAAACCCGCAACGCCCGCCAAGGCAAGCAAACCGCTGCTAAAAAACAAAAGTTCCAGTGCTATGCCAATAATGCCAACCATTAATAAAACCGTTGCTGTTACAGGATGTGTCAGAAAGGCTGATAAGTTGTCTGCAAGCATCGTCACTCACTCCTTTCTTATTGCTGCCTTATCATTAATATGTACGTCTGACATCCCGATCTGTTTCGTCTACGTCAATAAAAAATAAAAAGACCGAGTGGATAGCGATCCGCTCAGTCTTATTCATTCAAACATATTTAAGTATTATCCCAATAATTGTTGGACCAACTGATTAACAAGCTTGCCATCAGCGCGTCCTTTGACCTGAGGCATCAATGCCGTCATGACCTTGCCCATATCCGCTTTGGAAGAAGCACCAATTTGCTGGATGGTCTGCTGTACAATGGCTTTCACTTCTTCCTCAGAAAGCTGTTGCGGCATGTACTCAGTTAGAATGGTAAGTTCAGCCTTCAGGTTGTCGGCCAGATCATCTCTGCCGGCCTTGGAAAATTCTTGGAGGGAATCCTTACGCTGTTTGATTTCACGAGTTAGTACGTCAAGCACTTCATTGTCGTCTAAAGCTCTTTTCAATTCAATCTCAGCATTCTTAATGGTAGATCGTACCATACGAATAACAGAGAGTTTGAACTTGTCCTGACTTTTCATCGCTTGCTTCATATCTTCGTTCAATCGATCGCTTAAGCTCATGTTGCCTCCTAGAACTTTCTCTTGCGAGCAGCCTCAGATTTAAGCTTACGCTTAACGCTAGGCTTGTCATAATGTTTACGTTTCTTAACTTCTGCTAGAATGCCATCCTTTGCGATGGAACGCTTAAAGCGACGAAGTGCAGCATCTATAGTTTCGTTCTTACGAACTCGAGTTTCTGACAACAGATTTCCCTCCCTCCGAACAGACCATCTAGGATCAAACGGTTCATCAAATCTCATTATAGGTGATAGTAATTAGGGTGTCAATCGAATCCTTACGTTTCCTGAAAGTTGCCCCTAATTATGTACGCCTAACGGGGACAACCGGGCCCCTGCCATCAAATGATAATGGATATGGTGAACAATCTGCCCGGCGTTGGCCCCAATATTCGTGATTACACGGTAACCGGACTCTTCAACCTCTAGTTCTCTAGCAATTTGCGCGGCAGCCGCTTGCAATTGACCCATGAGCGGCCAATCTTCGGCCTGAGCGTCAGCCAGCGATGCAATATGCTTCTTAGGGATAATAAGCACGTGCACAGGCGCAGCCGGTTGGATGTCGTGAAAAGCAAGGATCTGATCATCCTCATATACTTTCTTGGACGGGAGATCCCCCGCAACAATTTTGCAAAAAATACAATCACTCATTCTTGGGCTTGTCCCTCGCTTTCGTAAACTCTCATCTTTTAATTTTATCGGAAACGAAACAAAAAATCCAATCCAATCCATCCTTATACAAGGAACGGTTACAAATAAAAGAAACATCTCAGAACACCGAGATGTCAGAAAAGAATTTTTCTATTAATAATAGGGCAGTAAGGATAAAGCCAGCAACCCGGCTAAAGGCAGAACCTGTCTGGCGAAACGCCGCCGGCCGAATACGTAACCGGGATACGGAAAACCATAGAACGGGAAAGGGGAGCCGAATGGCACGAATGCGCGCATTTGTTCCGGTTCTGCACCGCCGATCGGTACCGCTAAGTATAGATGGTCGCCGTCGACATGCTCGACAATGCCGTCGTACATGGCGCCGTTATCCATCGTAACGCTGACATAACGATGCATATGATTGATACAAATCTCATGCTTCTCAGGATGATTCATGGGCCTTTGCCTCCTTTTTTCTACAGCATATTCAGCTGTAGGCAAAAGGCTACTGCAAGTGGCAAATTATCGGTTATGCTGGTTTTTGAGTGACTGGTGGATCTTCTTCCATTTGGCTTTCTCCGCAAGCTGGAGGCTTTCATCCTCTTTGCGGGCCAAATAGGCAAGTTCCTTCTGCAATTTCACGTAGTTGTGAAATCGTTCCTGCGGCAGCGTTCCGTCGGCCAAAGCGCTTTTCACCGCGCACTTGGGCTCATTCTCGTGCTTGCAATCCTGGAAATAACAGCTCTGCGCAAGCTCTTCGATATCCTGAAACGATGTGCTGAGGCCTTCGGAGGCGTCCCATAACTGAAGCTCACGCATCCCCGGCGTGTCGATCAGAATACCGCCATCCGGCAGCGCAATCAATTCGCGGTGTGTCGTCGTATGCTTTCCTTTGTCATCGCCTTCGCGGATGTCGCCGGTCTGGAGAATTTCCTTGCCGTAGATGCGGTTCACAAGCGTCGATTTGCCGACGCCGGAGGAGCCGAGCAGCGCAATGGTCCGGCCGGGCGCCATGTAGGAGGCCAGCTCGTCAAGTCCTCTGTTCTCCGCCGAGCTGATGACATGGACGGGTACGCCGACGGCTACCGCGGCGACTTCGGCGGCCAACGCTTCGGGATCCGAGCACAGGTCCGCTTTGCTCAGCACGATGACAGGGGTAGCCCCGCTCTCCCAAGCCAGAACCAAATACCGCTCGATTCGGCGAATATTGAAATCCAGGTTCAGCGCAGTGACCAAGAAGACCGTATCTACGTTCGTCGCCACGATCTGCTCTTCCGTAACTTGACCGGCTACTTTCCGGGAAAACTTGCTTCGGCGCGGAAGTATGGCATGAATCGTCGCCCGCTGCTCTTCTTCCCGCACCGCAACGATAACCCAATCGCCAACCGCCGGATAATCTTCGCGGTGAAGAGCCATGTGGCGCATTTTGCCGGAAACTTCAGCCAACACTTCGCCGGACTCCGTCAGAACGCGATACATATGTTTATGTTCCAAGGACACCCGTCCCGCACGGTACCCTTCGGTAAGATAAGGTTCGAAAGCTTTCTCAAAGTGCGAATTCCAACCTAATGCTTCTTTATTCAAGTGTTAAATTCATCCTCTCATGGGGTTCTGATCAAAAGTATAGACTAAGGTTATTGCCCTCACACGGTAAACTATCATTTAGATTAATTTTTCCTTCGAAGGAATTTATACATCGGTCAATTCGTATGTAGACTAACGGTCTAATTTTGCATATAATAGGAGTAAATCGATGGTTGGAATGGAGTGAGCCCATGAGTCAATTCATGCGAGCGACCACCCGCAAAAAGCGCGATGTCATGATGGACGTCGCCTTATCCATGTTCATGGACAAAGGCTATGAGAATGTGTCCGTCGATGACATTATCGCGGCAACACGGACATCTAAGGGAACTTTTTACCATTATTTCAAAAGCAAAGATGCCATCATCGCCGACCTTTACAACAAACAAATCCAACTGATCCAAGAATGGGTGAAGCAGCCCCCGTCCAAGGTGCAGTCCCTGGAAGGACACATCAACCGCTTATTTTTAGACTTGGCGTCTAACATTCGCGTCTCCCCCCGGTTGATTCGGAGCTTGCAAGCCTTATCACTGCAAAATGATACGGTGAAAGCCGAAGAACAGCGCCAGCTGAATGTGCTCACCGAGAGCTTGCTCCACTGGCTGCCGGAAGCCAGGAAGGTTGAACTGCTCGTTTGCATGTACACGGGCACCATACGCACTTGGTGTACGCAAGAGCATGCCGATTTACTCTCCATGATGAAAAACAACTTAGCTTGGATGTGGGCGGGCCTACGTTCCGACGAGCCTAATGCCCTTCTGCAAGTAGAACCAGTCCCCAAGGAGGAACACACAATGAAAGTAGCAATTATCGGCGGAGGTCTCGCCGGCTTAACCGCGGCCGCCTATTTATCGGAGAACCCGCATATCGAAGGCGTTCTGTTCGAGCGCAGCCCGCAGCTTGGCGGCCGTGCTTTTACGTATGAGAAAGCGGGATTCACACTCAACTATGGCGCGCATGCCATCTACGGAATCGATCGCCATACGATTACGAATATGGAACGTGAATTGGGACTGTCCTTCTCCTCCAAGCAAGTGGATAAGCGCAAAGTGTTTTACGCCAAGCATAACCAACTGACGCAAGCACCGCTTGACGCGATCAACCTGCTCAAAACCGATTTGCTCAGCACCGCCCAGAAAGTGCGGTTCGTCGGTGAAATCGCCGCGATTATCGCGAACATCCATAATTTGAAAAATTACGCCACCTTGGCCGACTACTTGGCTGAATCCAATGCCGACGAGGATGTCAAAGAGCTGTGGGAGCATCTCGTATGTTCCAACTTCTTCATCACGCCGGAGGATGCCCGCAACGTATCCGGTGCGGTTATCAGCGAGTACTATCATAATTTGTTTCTCTCTTCGAAGCCTGTGAACTATATTCTAGGCAGTTGGGCCGTTATTACGAACCAGCTCAAGGAGAAGCTTACGGCATCCGGCAAATGGGAAATCGCGCTGCAAGAAGGCGTGGAAAGCTTGCGCTATGCAGACCGTAAATTCGTCCTGCAAACGAAGAACCGCGAAGCCGCATTCGATAAAGTCATCTTCGCCATGCCTGTACAGCAAGTCGTCAAGCTGTTGAAAGGCACGGCATGGGAGCCGTTCCTTGCGACATACGAATCCAATACCGCAACCGAAGTAATGGTTTACGACGTCGGGTTAAGCCAAGTCGTGGCCAGACCGTTCAGCTACATCAGCGATATGGACAACAAGCTGTTCATCAGCGACGTATCGGCTACCGACCATACGCTAGTGCCTGAAGGCGGACAGCTGCTGCAAGGCATCGCTTACTTGAGCGATCGTTTCGATAATGAAGAAGAGCGTAAAACATATCTCGATAACAAAAATAAGCAGATGGAAGCTCTCTTCGACAAGCATTATCCAGGCTGGCGCGACGTAACGGCCGTCAAAAGGGTGTCGAAGAAAGCGATGGTATCCAGCGTAAAAAATATCGCCTCTAACAGCCTGCTCCCGACCCGCGTAGAGAACGTGCCGTTTTATTTCTGCGGCGACGGCTGCACAGGGAAAGGCGAGTTGGCGGAACGCGCCTTCTCCAGTGCCCGCACCGCGGCGCTAGCCGTCATCCAAGAAGTTCAGCAAGCTCTGCAAAGCGTGTAAACGAAAAGCTGCTCCGCCCTTGACTCTCGCGTCAAAGGATGGAGCAGCTTTTTTATATAAGCCAGCCATTATTTGGTTGTAATCGTGACCGTCCGGCTGCTTCCGTCCCAACTCACTCGACCGCCGAACGTCTCGCCGACGAATCTCGCCGGCGCAAGCGTGTAGCCGTTAATCAAGCGGGCAGGCTCTTCCAGCTGAACGGCCGATCCGTTCACATAGACGGTCTTCTGGTCCAGTGTCAGACGCACTGTCGTGCTCCCCTTCTTCGCCGTCACCGTCCGGCTGGAGGCCTCGTACTCAACCGATGCCCCCATCGCTTCAAATATCGCGCGCAGCGGAGTCAGTGTCGAGCCATTGACAATGGCGGGAGCTTGCTCGAACGACTGCTCCTTGCCGTCGATCTCGACGGATACCTGAGAGGAGATGCCGAACGTGCGCAGCGCGACTTCCTGTCCCGCTTTGTTCCACACGCGGATTTGCAGAACGGAGCCCTCAGGCACCTCCCCGGCGCGAAGCTCTAAGCCATACGGCAGTTCGGTTTGGGATGCGACAACTCGTCCGTTCAGCAGATATTCGACCTTCCCGATATAGACTTCCGGGATTTTGACGAACGGAACCACCTTCGTTCGCTTCGTGAACGATTGGTGATCCGCATCGACAGGCACATAGCCGGCATTGTCCGCAGGCTTAGCCGAATCGGCGACTTTGGACAGCAGGTAAGGATTCGCGATCAGCTTGGCATAGTAGCTCTGAATCTCGGAGGAACTCGACAAGGAATAATCATTCTTGGCATTATCCGTCTGCTGGTTCACGTTAAAGTACGTGATCGCCTTCAGTCTCGGATATTTATATGGCATGATTTCGTAAAGCCGCTGCAGATTGAGCTTGGCCCATTCCGTGAAATCTTCGCCTGTCGCATAGGAGTAATGCGGTACGCCGGTCTCGCTTAGCATGAGCGGCTTGCGGTCGGCATAGGTGTCGTATAATCGCGTCAGCCGCTCAACATTGCTTGTCGCGAGCATCGACGGCAGAGACGGATCCCCGTTCTCATAAGGCTCGATATACAGGCTGACGCCAACCCAATCGACATAAGCGTCGCCGGGGTAATACGGATCGATGTCATTCGCCGGCACGTCTCCGGGACTCCACACCATCGCGACATTCGGCGCTTCGGCAGCGAAAACATCATGCAGCATCCGGAATTTCGCGATATACTGCGCAGGATTGCCGTGCCACTTGACCCAGGCTCCGTTCATTTCACCGGCAAAGCGCAAGAAGATCGGGATGCCGGCAGCCTTCGCGTCCCGCGCCCATTTGCGCAAATAGTCGCCGTCCGTCACGGGATCCAGGCCGTCATCCGGCTCCCATGCGATTTGGAGCGCGCCGCCGGCCTCCTTGGCTCTCTTCGCATAGGTCGCCGGGAAGCCTTGACCCCAATGGGCATAGGCCAAATAAATCGCATGCTTCTTGCCGTAGACCGATTCATTCTTCGTAAACATGTTCCCGACCTTAGGATCCTGCTCGGCGTACATGCCCAAATAGGTGCCGTAGGCAGGTTCGAACTTCGCCAGTTTGCCATTCGCAGGCACCGTGAGCTCACGTACGGAAGCCTCGCCGCTTTCCTTGCGGTACAGCTCGACGGTCGTGCGAATTTGATCTGCCCGCTGCAGCTTGACAGCCCCCCAATCCCTCCCGGCTTTCACCCAATATTCATTCTCCAGCTCATAATAATGAATGGCTTGATCGTAATCGCCGATCGCGTCATAATAAGCATCCAATTTCCCGCAAAATAGTGCAGCATTCTCCCATTCCCCAGCGCTCGCATAGTGATCCGCAAGGAATTTCCAATGTACTGCGGCCGCTTCTTGTTCCCCGCTGGCGCTAAGCGCCTCCGCCTTCTGCCAGTGATCCCAGATGATATCGGCCTGCGCGGGAGCCGGCGTGCCAACCAGGCTCGCCGCTAGAATGCCGGCGGCCAGCATCATAATACCGATCGTTTTCTTCGTCTTATTCAAGTTGCGATGACTCCCTTCAATCTCTCTATCTAATGATTTGCTTATACTTGATACGTACAGGCGTACGGAAAGTAGCATTTTGAGGCGAAAATATTTTCGGTACGCCAAAAAGCCCCGTCTCGTATAGAGGCGGAGCTTGCAGGTACGCTATTATGGCTTGGATTTGGCCGTTTCCACCCGAATGCTGTCCCGCTGCGCTTTCGTCAGCGCACGCACATAAGACGGGTTACCCGGAGGCGCGAAGCCTGTAACCGTGCCTGCGCGGAATTTCCCGCCGCCTAACGGAACCGCCGTCCTGACGCCAAAGGCCGACATCACATAGCCGATCGGATTGCCAATCGATCGCATTCCGTCGCCTGTACCGGCGAAATTGAGCGCTGCCGCGAAGCGGTCGCTGGCCCGCAGCCAAACCGACCCCGAATCGCCCGGCAGCGAGACAGCCCCATCGTTGCCGCGAATGATCGACTGATTGCGAAACGTCAATACACCTAAGCTTCCGCCGTAGGTTACCCGTACGTCCGCGTTATTCGACTCAACCGTACCTCTGACGAATCCGGTCGTACGCCCCCCTTTGACCAACTGCAACCCTACCGGGTAGCTGGCCAAATGACCGGGAACCGTGACTAACTGACCTGAAGAGCGGAGTAAGTATCGCGGATTCAGCAGACGGTTCGAGCTCGGGAGGGCGAGCGCCGCATCCACGTAATTCGTGCCGGAGGGGTTTAATTTGACAAAACGAAACAGCCGTCCAATCGTGTCCCGCGCCGCCGTTCCCGAGTCCGAAGGACCTGGCTGCACGACAGCAGCGAAGGCATTCGAGTTGTTTTTGACAAGTACATGGTTATTGCTCAAGAGATATAACTGATTGTCTCTAGTGACGATAAGGCCCCCTGATCCCGTTGCGGACGGGTCCACTTTGCCTACGCTGACACCGCCCGGAACAGGCCGAACCCGGGAGCTGAACAGTTTGGGCCTGACGGCTTTCGCATTAGGCGCCGCATCATGCAGCTTGAATCCTCCGGATGGAACGAATCGAATCGGGATGCCCGCGCCGGACTTGGCGAGAACGCCCTTAAGGCTCGTAAGACTGGAGGGGACGATCTTCTTCTGCGTGTACACGATAACACCAGCGCCAAGCGCAGGCTTGCCGGGATCCGCATAACCGACGCCGACGGCGACAACCTCCGCACGCTTCAACAATACAGGCGATAGTCTGTTCTTATGTTTCAGCGCCTCATGAAATGTAGCCATACGCCATTCTCCTCTTCGTAAAGATGTAGCAGTGTATGCTAACTTGTACGAATCGGCATGATGACTTTACCTACCAAGGCGGTTACCGGATATAAAAAGGGCGAATGACACTCGTCCAGATCCTCTCACTACCAATCCCCCGCACAATCCTACTATTGTTCCTCCATCACAATACGGCTACCCCGGCCCGACGGTTCAGCAGGCTGAACGATTAATTTGCGGGCGAGCCGCGCCCTAAGCTCCGGTACGTGCGAGATAACCCCAACGGCCAAGCTGTCCATATGCAGCTTCTCCAGCGCGCCGATGACCATGTCGAGCAGCTCTTGGTCCAACGTGCCGAAGCCCTCGTCGAGGAAGAAAAATTCCAGCGGGTATTCCCCCTTAAGCTGGATTTGTGCCGATAGCGCAAGCGCCAGGGCGAGCGAGGTCAAGAACGTTTCGCCGCCTGACAGCGTGCTGACCGGCCGCTTCACGCCGCCGTTGGCATCGTCGCGGATGACGAATCCGCCGCCGGAGTCAACCTCGATCGCGTAGCGGCGGCGCGTCAATTCGCCCAGCCGCTCCGAAGCGGCGCGGCTGACCTGCATGAGCTGCTCTTCGGCCAAATACTCGACGAAGGCATTCGCCTTAAGCACGGCTTGCAGCTTGCCCAACCGCTCCAGCTGCTTCGCTTGCTCCGCGCGCTGCGCCTCCAGCTCGCACCAGCGCGCATGCCGCGAGGCGAGCTCGCCGGCGCCCTGGGCCGCTCTGGCCCGCGCTTCCAGGGCCGCCTCGGCGGCCCCCTTCGCGGCGGCCAGCTCCGCCTGCGTCTGCGCCCACGCGTCCGCGCTCAGCACGCGGCCCTGCAGCTTCGCTGCCAGCTGCGCCAGCTGGGCGCGCAGCGCCTGCTCCCGCTCGCGATGCTCCGCCGCGAGCTGCGTCCACTCGCGGCGCTGCTCGGGCGCCAGCGCCGCAGCCGCTGCGGCTTCGCGCGACGCGAAGCCGCTCTCCCCGAGCGCGCTGTGCAGCGCGCGCTCCGCTTGCGCCAGCTGCCGCTCCGCGGCGGCAGCGGCTTCGGCGGCGGCGCTGAGGCGCTGCGCCGCCAGGGACTGCTCGCGCTGCGCTTCAGCGTGCGCGAGCTTGGTTTGCTGCGCGGCGAGGCGCAGCTTCTCCAGCGCGGAGGACGCCTCCGCGATGAGCTGCGGCACGGCCGCGCCGGGCGCGCGCTGCGCCAGCTGCCGCGACTTGTCGGCAGCGAGCTGCGCCAGCCCCTGCAGCCGTTCGTGCAGCTGCAGAGCCGTACGGTCGTGCTCAGCGGCTGCGCGCTGCAGCTCTTCCAGCTGCGCCGCCACCTGCTCGAGGAACGGGATACTGCGCTCAATGCGCCCCCGCAGCTCCTCGGCCAAGCGTTCCTTCGCCAGCAGCTCCTGAAGCTGCTCGTCGATCGATGCCCACGTAAATTCAGGATACCGCTGCTGCCAGCCGGTTGTCCGCTCCGTAACGGCCCCTTGAACGGCGGAGACTTGGGCATCGGCTTCCGCCAGCAAGCTGGCAGCCGCTCTCTGCTGGGCTGTCGTCTGGACGTATTGCTGCTCGTAAGCGGTATGCTCCTTCAGCAGCACTTGGATCGATTGTTCCAGAGCGTCTGCGGCGGTGCCCCATGAAAGCAATGCTTTTTCCATGTATTCCCATATATTGTGCAGAGTCTGCATACCTTCTTGCCGTACGCTGCCGCTCGGGAGCGTCATTTCATCAATCGCTGCAGCAGCTTCAAGTTCGGATAAGTTCGCGGCTTGCTCAACCTTCGCAGCATGTGCGAAGCGGCTAACCTGCTCGGCCAGATCCACCGCTTGCCGATGGACGGCATGCATCCTGTTCATCCGCTGCTCTTGGGTGTACAAGCGCTCTTTGATAAGCTGCAGCAGCCGTTCGGCTTGTTGAATCTGCTTCTCCAGCTCATCACCGGTATGCGGTCCGCTGCTAACTTTCCCCTTGCCAGGATGCTCCGTCGAGCCACATACAGGGCAATGCTCGCCATCCGCCAGCTCGTCAGCCAGAATAGCCGCCAACGCATGACGCTCCTGCATTTTCCAGCTGATCTTCAGCTGCTCCAGTTGAGCTTCCACTCTCGGAATGAGAGACTGAATGGCCTCATAGCGCTTCACCCCCTGCCCGCGGGTCGCCTCCGATTGCCGGAGCCACTCGCCCGCTTGATGCTGCAGCGCTTGTCCTTTGGCCTCGTGCTGAAGCAAGCTCCGATCCAGCTCGGACAGCGCTCTCGCTCTGGCTTCCTTCACTTGCAGCGCTTGAGACAGCTGATCTTGCAGCTGCCGGATAGCTTGTTTCTCTTGGTGCGCCGCTTGCATCAGCTGCCTGGCGGCCGTATTCGTTTCCGCTTGTTTCAGCTGTTCCTTCAGATCCGCTTGCTTCAGCAGCGCCTTCTGCTTCGTCTCGTTGGTTCTCGCGATTTCCGCTTGCTTGCCCGCAAGCGCCGCTTTCACCTCTTGCTCTTGGCGCTGCGAAGTCTGGATGTGCTGCTGCACCTGTTCCAGCTCCTGCTGAATCAGAAGCGCCTGCTGCAGCTGATCCAGTCTCAGCAGCAGCGGCCCTTCCTGCGCCGCCAGCTCTTGCTGTGCACGCTCGAACGACTCGGCCGCTTGACTGAAGCGCGCATCGGCCGTCTGACCGCTCGACGCCGCCGACGACAGCTGCGCCTGCGCGCCAAGCACGTCCTTTGAAGCCGAATCCTGCTGTTCGAGATAAGGCCTTACCCGTTCGGCTTTATCCGCTTGTCCGAGCAGCAGCTCTTTCTGGCGAATGAGCGGTTCCTGCTCGTCAAGACGCCGCGCTTCATTCTCCAGCACCGTCTTCTCCTGCTGCCATTGGAAAATTTGTTTATGCTCCTCATGGAGCTTCTCCTGCACTTCCAGATGACGGCGGCTCCTGACCGTCTCCTGCTCCGCTTCCCGGAGCCTGTCATTCGCTTCCTGCAGCGCCTGCTCGGAGGCATCCCCCAAGCCCGTTTGCTCTGCGGCGAGCTGCTTGACCGCGCTGTCCGTTTCTTTCACTTTGGCGCTTACCTTGGCGCTCAGATGGTCTCCATATTGCTCAAGGTGGAATAGTCTTTGCAGCATCTGCCTGCGGTCTTTGCCCGTCAGTGTCAGAAATTCCGCAAACTTGCCTTGCGGCAGCACGACGGCTCGCGTGAAATCCTGCATCGACAGCCCTAATATGTGCAGCACCTTCTGGTTGACCTCGCCGGCCTTATCCGCCAGGACGATCGTTTCGCTCTCCCCAAGGTGCAGCAATCTGGCAATCGTTCCGTTGATGGACATCTCCGATCCCCGCTTGAACTGCCGCTCGACACGGTAACGCTCCGTACCCGCCGCATTCGTAAGCTCGAATGTGAAAGCAACGAACAGCGTCTGCTCCGCATGGTTCATGATCGCTTGCGTACCACCGCTCGCTCGCTCCACTTTGCCGTACAGCGACAGCGTGATCGCATCAAGAATCGATGATTTTCCGCTTCCCGTCGGCCCGAATATACCGAACACCCCGGCATCGATGAGCCCGGCGAAATCGATGGTCTGCAGCTCCCGGTAGCTCTGAAGCCCGGACATTTGCAATTGAATAGGACGCATGCTCAAGTCCTCCTTTCATCATAACGCGATCTCTTACTCCCCTGCCGCATCCGCCAAATCCTTCTCCTGCAGCAGCTCCAGAAACAACCGGATCAATTCCGGCTCGGGCTGCGCACCGCCGGTTTGGCGCGCATAGAAGCGTGTAAAATGCTCCTCCATCGATAAGTCCGCCTTCGGCTCGTACGCCCGGGCAGCCTCCATCTCCGGATAGATGGGACGTATATGTATGAAGCCGTCATACGCTTTGCGAAGGAATTGAATCTGTTCCATCGACATCGCTTCCGTCATCGTGATTTCGAGATCGATCCATGCGGAAGCGTCGCGCTTCTCATCCAACCACCGGTGAACCTGGGCAATTCCTTCTTTGGCTTTCCAACTGACGAGCGGACGTCCGGAGCGGAGGAAAATCTCCTTGGGCTCCGCGACGCCACCCGGCGCAAGATCCAGAATCGTTACCGACTTGGCTTGACCGGCTTCCGAGAAGCTGTATGCGATCGGTGACCCGCAATAGCGGATCGGCGAGACAGCTTTCACCTGCTGCGGCCGGTGCAGGTGGCCTAGCGCGACATACTGCGCGCCGGCTGTCAAGGCCGACGTGTCGACCGTATACGCGCCGCCTACTTGAATCGGGCGTTCCGATTCGGTTTCCAAGCCTCCGAGCACGTAGAGATGGCTCATGATCAAATTGACCGTCCCCGGCTCGAACGCAGCCGCCTGCCGGCGGATGAGCGCTCCGACGCGTTCGGAATATTTGCTGCGCAGCGCTTCCTCTTCGGCCACATCCGAGAGCAGCTCCTTCAGCCGCGACTCCGACGGATACGGAAGCGCGATCAGCCGGGCCAGCTCACCCGTACGGGCAACGCCGATCGACTGAATATCCGATCCCGGCAGCCCGATGAGCGTTATGCCATGCCTCGCCGCAAGCGGCTCCGCAGCGGCCAGCCGGTCGGGATGGTCATGGTTGCCCGAAATGACGGCAACCTGCCGTTTCCCGCCGTCGGCAAGCCTTGCCAAACTTTCATAGAACAGCTGTTCGGCCGCTGCGGGAGGATTAACGCTATCATAGATGTCGCCGGCGATCATGACCAGATCAATCGCTTCGTCTTCCACGATGCGCACAAGCTCATCCACGAAGGCGGTCTGCTCCTGAAGCCGGCTGCGCCCTTCCAGCGTGCGGCCAAAATGCCAATCACCCGTGTGTAAAATTCGCATAGTTCATCCTCCACTTTACATTTCCAGCAATTTCGCACCGTCAAAGAAATATAGATATTTCCCGGTAACCGGCCGCTTCCATATTTGTTCCACTGCCCGCGTGTACAACCCGAGCTGCTGCTCATAGCGCTGCTTCAGCTGTTCGTCCCCGCTGCCTTTCACTGCGTCCGTTTTGTAATCAACCAGGACAAGACCGAGCTCATCCTCGAACAAACAATCGATCACCCCTTGGATCAGCACCGTCTCGCCTGACGTAGCGAGCTCCGTCCCGTCTCCGCGATATACCTCGCCGGCCGGAAGTCCGTAACTGAAAGGCACCTCCCGCTGCACATGCTTGGCTGCAATCAATCGCTTGCCGATCTCTGTCTCGAAGAAGCGGAGCACCACGGCAATGTCCACCACTTCGCTCTGTTCAGGCGTCAAAGTTTGCTTGTCCAGCATGTCCGCAAGCGTCGACCTGACGCTAGCTTCCGTCGGCATTTCCTGCAGTGAGAGGTTTTGCATGACGGCATGAACGACCGTCCCCTTCTCAGCCGCCGTCAGCTTTCTCTCTTCCATGAACTTGGGCCTGCGCCAGACGGTTGATCTCCGGGCGCTGGCCGGTGACGATGATAAGGATGACAGCTCGGAAGTTCCCGCAGGCATTTCCATGTCGTCGGCGATCCGGTTCAACTCAGACAGCCTTTTCATTTCCGAAACGGTCGTTTTGGCAAAAAGCTTAGGCGCTTCTTGATAGGCATACGTCCAAGACAGCCTGTCGTGCAGCCACGCCTTCCATTCCCCCGATGCAGGAACGGATTGCAGCTGTCGAATGTTAGCCAACCGCTCGCCGTCAGGTACGGCGCTCTGCTCTTCCGTCTCCTCATCCCCTTGTAAGCTATCGGGTTTGATGACCGTCAGCTTCCACCGCGAGGCGTCTGCCAGCAGCCGCAATCCCGCGGACCCCTCACCCAGCCCCAAACGCTCGCGCCACAGTACTGCATCGGGATGCCGGAGCAGGGACGGTCCGACCCAATCAAGATAGCTTTTGGCCTTCGCCAGCTCGAAATCCGGCAGCACCCATTCGGCTCTGGACAGATGCCGGCCCCAGCCTCTCAGCAGCTTATCAAGCGATTTGACCGTCCCTAGCAAATAAAGCTTCTCTCTGGCTCTCGTCAGCGCTACATACAAGACCCGCATTTCTTCCGCCAGCAGCTCCAGCTTCATTCTTCGCTTGATCGCCAAGGAAGGCAGGGTGGGGTAGCTGACACGCAGCGTGGTATCCACATACCGGGGGCCGAACCCGAGCTCCTTATGCAGCAGGAAGGCATCGTTCAGATCGCGCTGGTTGAACATTTTGGCCATGCCGGCAACGAACACGACCGGAAACTCCAGCCCTTTGCTTTTGTGAATCGACATGATCCGGACAACGTCCTCTTGTTCCCCAAGCGCTCGCGCCGTACCCAAATCGCCGCCGCTTTCTTTCATTCTTTCGATAAAACGCAGGAACCGGAATAACCCGCGAAGCGATGTGCTCTCGTATTGTCTTGCCCGGTCATAGAGCGCTCTCAAGTTCGCCTGTCTTTGCAGGCCGCCCGGCAAGCCCCCGGCGAAATCGTAATACCCCGTCTGTCTGTAGATATGCCAGATCAAGTCGGCGAGCGAGCCTTGCCTTGCCTCCGAGCGCCACGTTTCCAGCAGATTTAAGAAATAACCGAGTTTAGCCAAATAAGGCTCCTGCTCTGCGTTGCGTTCATCTCGATTGTGTACAGCCGCCAGAACAGCTTCGTAGAACGGCGCCGACTTGTCCGCAACGCGTATTTGGGCCAAATCCTCCGCCGTCAATTGGACGATCGGTGAACGCAGCACTGCCGCCAGCGGAACATCTTGGTACGGATTATCGATCACTTTCAATAATGAAAGCATGACTTCCACTTCCGTAGCGGAGAAATACCCCGTACTCAGCTCGGCATAGGCAGGTATTCCCTGCTTCTTCAATTCTTCGATGATGATCGGCGACCACATTTGCGTAGCCCTGAGCAGAATGACGATATCCCGGTATGTGGCGGGACGGTCACCTCCCGTTCGTTTATCGAAAACCTGGAACGGCTTCCGGCCGTCAGCCCCCAGCAGCTCGCGAATTTGGCGGGCAATCGTGCGCGCCTCCAGCTGCGCCGTCTCCAGCTCCTGCGCTTCCGAGACGGGATCGGGAGTCCCCTCTGAGGCGTTGTCGCCGGCCTCTTCTTGCTCATCCGAATCGGATGCATAGGCCTCTGCCGGCTCCGGCGCGTCCGTCGCCTTGTCGACGACCATCATCTCCACGGCGCAATCACCGGCAGACGGCGGGTAACCCGCTCCGTATACGAGCTCGGCGCGCTCATCGTAGACGATCTCGCCTACCGTTTCATTCATCATTTGTTTAAAAATATAATTAACCGCATCTACAACTTCGACCCGGCTGCGGAAATTGCGCGCCAGATCGATTCTCCCTCCGGATGCAGCACCTTGCGGCCGATTCTCATGCTTGGACGCGTAAGCTTTGTACTTCTCCAAGAATAGCCCCGGCTCCGCCAACCGGAACCGGTAAATGCTCTGCTTCACGTCGCCGACCATAAACCGGTTCCCCGGCTGCGGATTCGAAATCAGCTCGACGATTGCTTCCTGGACGCGGTTCGTGTCCTGATATTCGTCGAGAAGCACTTCGGCGAATTGCTTCCGGTAGGCTTGCGCCGCTTCGGACGGCGCCAGTTCACCGGGGATCGATCCCGGAGCACTAAGAATTTGCAGGCAGTAATGCTCCAAATCGGCAAAATCAATCAATCCCTTGGCGCGCTTGCCCGCTTGGTAACGGTGCCCGAAATCAACGACCAAATCGACCAAAGTATGCAGAACCGGCGCCATATCGGCGATCTCCCGATAGAATTGCTCCGGCGTGCGGCCGAACAACTCGTCCCGCATCTTGTTGATTTGATCTTTGGCCTTATTGCGCAGCTCCTTGACTTCCTCCTGCAGCGCTTTATCGTAATCGTCGCCTTTGCACGCTTTGAGCTTGCCGAATTCGACGGTTTGGAACCCTTGATACAGAACATGCCACGGGTACGACGTCGTTTCCAGCAAATTGGCAACCAGCTCCAAGTCGTCCCGCAAATTGTCTAAATACGGAGCCGGGCCGCCTGGCGCATCGGCGATCTGCATCGCCTGCCGCAGCAAGTCGGCCGCCCCTTCCAGCTCCAGGGTCAGATCGCGGGTCAGGCTCTTCTCCCAGATGCCATAATCCGCCTGCGCCGACGCTGCCGCAACATAAGGCAGCGCCTCCTGCATGACGGAAGCCGCCTCGTCCTGTACCTCCGGCTCCCCAGGTGCCGGGGAGCCGAACATCGAAGCCGTCGCCCGGAGCCAGTGCTCCGGCCACGGGTGACTGCGCGATACATCGTACAGCTTCTGAATCAGCCCCATGATCGCATCGTCGTTGCGTTCGCCGCTGAACGAATCGACCAGCCGCCAGAAGGCGCTGTCCTCCCCGCTGCCGGCGTAATATTCCTCCAGCATCTCGCCGAGAAGATCCTGGCGCATAAGCTCCGCTTCCGTCTCATTGGCGATCCGAAAGCCCGGATCCAGCCGGATGAGGCTGAAGTAACGCTGCACGACCTCCAAGCAGAAGGAATGCAGCGTCGTAATGGAAGCCCGCCCCATCAACGCGATCTGCTTGCGCAAGTGCTGCGAGTGCGGCTGCTTCATCAGCTCCTTCTCGAGCGCTTCGCGAATGCGGTGCTTCATCTCCGAGGCTGCCGCTTTGGTGAAGGTCGCCACGAGCAGCCGGTCCACATCGAGCGGCTCCCACTCGTCGGAGATACGCTTAATGATCCGTTCGACCAGAACGGCTGTTTTACCTGAGCCGGCTGCTGCGGCAACGAGCATATTCTCGCCTTTTAACGTAATGGCATCCCACTGGTCGTCCGTCCATGTAGAGCCGGCAGGCTTAGGCGGTTGTTGTTTATTCACGTCGTTAGGCTCCTTTCCGCATTAATGTTCGAGTTTCGTCCCTGTTCTCGTTCGTGTACACGGACCCTCATTGGCTCACGTTTTGCTCCAAATCGGTCCACAGCTGATCTCTCCCCCGCTGTTTCAACACTTGAATTTCATTGCCCTCGAACAAGGGATCAAACTGGCAAATCGATTTATACGAACAGTGCAGACAGGCTGTCTTCTTGCCGAGGCGGTACGGAGCAATGTCGACATGTCCGTCGGTAATGCTCGTGCCGATCCCCTTCACCTGTTTGCGCACATATTTCCGCAATGTATCCCATTGCTGCTCGGTGGCGACGGAGGAGCTGGAATAGAAGCTGCCATCCTTCTTGAGCGCGACCGGAATCAGCTGGGAGTGTCCGGCGCTCTTCGCGAGCTCGTCGTCCATAAGTCCGGCGACGCTTGCATCGGCGGTGATCAGGCCTTTCATTTTGAACCGTTTGCGCAGCTCCTTCTCGACCGCTGCCGGATCGAGCGCATTTTTTTGCTGCAGCATCGGGTTATGCACATGAAAATAAAGCACGCCCGCCGGCTTCGCCGCAATGCCCAACCAACGCTCTGCATGCGTGATGATAACGTCCAGATAAGTGAGCATTTGCAGTGACAGACCGTAGTACACTTCAGACAGCTGCAAGGAGGTAGAGCTCGATTTGTAGTCGATGACACGCAGCAGCACACCTTGTTCGCCGTCCGCCCGGTCCACCCGGTCAATCCGCCCGATAATTTCCATCGTACAACCGTTCTCCAGCTCGAAAGTCAGCGAAGGCAGCTCTTTGCCGGGACCAAAGTCGATCTCCAGCCCGAGCGGTTCGAACTGCCCGTGCTTCGCATGCTCCCCTAGTACGACCGCCGCTCTGCCCACAACCTGCTTCAGCTTCCTTGCGATGTACGCGTAGCGGCTGGAGCTGAGCAGGATTTCTCCTTGCAGCCTTGGCGCCAGCTCATCCACAACTTGAGCGGAACGCTCCATGCACTGCTCGGCGGTCAGCGCCCCCCAATCGAGCTGGTCCTGCTGCAGCTTGCGAACGAATTGGTTCAAAGCCGCATGGAACAATTGCCCGATATCCGGCGCATCCAACCTGTATACGCGTCTTTCCTGCAAGCGCAAGCCGTGTGAAACGAAATGAGAAAACGGGCACGCCACATATTTCTCCATTCGCGATACACTCGCGCGCAAATGCTGGCCATATAGCAGTTTGCTCGTTTTTGAAGAGATTCTGACCTCTTGATTCGTGTAATGCAAGGCTTGAACAACGGACTGCAGCTTCATGCTCCAATCCGGCCGGTCCGCAAACCAGTTGTACGTCTCCCACCACAGGTCCGTCATGCGCCCGCCGAGCATCCAATGCTTCATGCGCACGGCGAGATAGGAGATCGCTTGATTCGGATGCGCCACATATGCCGCTTGCTCGGTCTCCGGCGATTCGCCGGCCGGCTCTGCCAGAAGTAACGGTGTTTCGGTCCCGGGAAACAAATGCCGCAGCTGCTTAATCAGCTCCGACGGCAGCAGCGACTTCCCTTCTTCATCCGCGAGCGGATAGGAGATCCACAGCCTTTTGCCCGGAACAGTTAGCGACGTATAGATAATAAATTGCTCGTCCAGCAGCTTCCTGCGGCTTCCGTCCGCCATGGGCAGACCCGACTCCATCAGCACGCTGCGCTCGGCCTCGGTCAGAACGCCTTTCTCCGGCATTTGCGCCGGGATAACGCCATCGTTCACCCCTAATATGTATGCATACCGAATTCCGCTGGAGCGCGTCCTGTCCATGCTACCGATCAGAAGCTGGTCCATCGACGGCGGCACGAGACCCAGCTTCATGCTTTCCATGCCCGTCTCCACCAGTCCGTTAAAAAGCTCCAACGACAGATCATCGTCCCCCATCGTCTCAACCAATTGATCCAGCATATCCATCATGCTGTTCCACATCTGTCCGTGCTCGCGCGCTTTCTCCGGCTTGCCGAGCGCTATCGCCTGCTGGCTCCACATTTCCAACTTCTCCGGAGCCTGCACGGTCATGAGCAGCTCATACAGGGCTTCGACCTGAGCCTTCACCGTCTTCGCCTGCTGAATGCGTCTGGCAAAGGCAAGCAGCGGACGAACGACCCATTCTTTGCTTCTGTTCAAAGCGGCCAGCTCCTCCGTCTGCTCCTGAAGCGGCTCGCCCTCCTGCTCCAGGCTGGCCCGGAACCGGTAGCTCCATGGCTTGCCGTCCGTCCATCTGTAGCCTTGAATGCCGAACGCAAGCACATAATTTTCCAGCTTGTCCATCTCCGTCCGCCTGTCCCCAGCATCGATCGGCAGCAGTAGATCCGTTTTGACACAGCGGAAAACCGCATCATAGTGCCAGTTGTGCTGCACGATCTCCAAAGCGGAGCGGATGAACTCAACAAGCGGATGATGCAGCACCGTCCGCTTCTGGTCGAAGAAGTGCGGAATCTCCAGATCGGTCAGCACCGCTTTCAGCAAATCCTGATAGCCTTCCATATTGCGGACCATCACCGCGATCTCCCGCCAACGCACACCTTGCTCCCGTACGAGACGCAGCATGTCCCGCACCGCTCCCTCGACTTCCGCACGGCGATGAACGGCTTCTGCGATAACAAGCTGATCGCCGACCCTCTCGTATTCGCCGGGCTTGTACCGCAGCGATCCCCCGCCGAGTCTCCGGTCGAAATTCCGCTCCAAGTACCCCAAGGCAGGACTGTCCTCGAATCGCGGCGAGCTCTCCGGGGCTAACACCAGCACTTCTGCGGCAGGCAGCCCGAGCTGCCAGATCAACTCTTGCAGACGCACCATCGTCGTTGCGGTCGGGTGGAATAAATCCAATTCGTCCGGCGTATCCCCGGCCTGCAGCTCGCGATCCAGGCACAGCGTTACCGTAACCTCCTTGCAAGCGGCGAACAGCGCACCGAGCACGGCGAACTCCTGCGGCGTAAAACCATGAAAGCCATCGATCCAGAGGGACGCCGAGCGCAAATAGCAGGAATCCGGAATTTGCTGCGCAAGCAGTGTCAAATAGTCCTCACCGTCCAAATATTGACGGGACAGCTCAGCCTCGAAATGGCTGTAGATCAGCCCGATGTCATGCATTTTATCGCGGAGAAGCCCGCTTTCGCCAAGCACGGCGGCCCGCTTCCGCTCATGTTCCTCGAGCTGTGCCGCCGATACGCAGTACCGCTTCATCTCGGTGTAGAGCTGGTTCAAACGGTCTACAAAGCCCATCTGCTCGGCCGAATGACCGAATAAACGGAGTTGATCTTTCTGTTTATGTAAAATGCTCGTCAAGAGCAGTTTCTTGCCTGTATCATCAATAGGCAGCCTAGCCGTACCGCCTTCTTCTTGCATCACACGCCAGGCTAACCGGTGAAAGCTCAGCACCTGGGCGCGAATCATTCCGCGGATGCCAGGATCGGATACAATCGCATGTTCAGCCTGGAAAGTCGCCTGTTCAGGCACCAACAAAATCAGCGGATCGCCTTCCGGCTGATCTGCCAGACGCTGCTTCATTTCTGTGAGACAACGGTCGCTCTTGCCGCTTCCGGCTCTGCCGATCACGAATCGAATGGACATACGGGCCCTCCTTCAGCCGTTCGAAAAGATAGAGTTCGAAAAATATCAATCTCTCCTATTCTATCATACTTTTGGTAGGAAAGAGGTGTGGCAGATGATGGGCTGAAAATGAATCAAGCCGCTTCCCCTTAGCGGGAAACGGCTTGAATAGCGGTTAAGATCTCTGCAGCGATTGCGGCAGCTCTCCGATATATTGGGATTGCGGACGGAAAATCCGGTTGCAGCCTGCCTGTTCCATCAGATGAGCCGTCCAGCCGACCATCCGGCTTAATGTAAAGCTGGGCGTAAACAGGCTCGTCGGCAGCGCGATAGCCCGCATAACCGCCGCGGCATAAAACTCCACATTCACATACAATTTGCGGCCGGGCTTGTATTCTTCCAAAAGCTCGACAGCCACTTTCTCGACGTGAACCGCCAAATCGAACCAAGGATCCTCTGAAGCTAGTTCCGTCATCATGACTCTGAGTGCTTCCGCTCGCGGATCGGTTGTTTTGTAGATCCGATGGCCGAAGCCCATCAGCCGCCTGCCTGCCGCCAGCTCTTGGCGAATCCAATCTCCGGCTCTTTCTTTCGCCCCAATTTCATCCAGCATATGAAGCACCTCCGACGGAGCCCCGCCGTGCAGCGGTCCTTTCATCGCCCCGATTGAGGCGCAAATCGCGGACGCCGGGTCGGATTGCGTGGACAGCACGACACGGCCGGCGAACGTCGAAGCATTCATGCCGTGCTCCATCGCCAGGATGAAATACGCCGTCAATGCTTTCACATGTACAGGCTCCGGCACGGTCCCCGTCAGCATGTACAAATAATTGGCGACATGATCGAGCTGAGGATCCGGCTCTACCGGCTGCAGCCCCTGCGATCGGCGGTAATGATAAGCGATGATCGTAGGCAGCATAGCCGTATACGCTAGCATGCTGTCCGATTGCGGCGGCCACACCGCCGTTTGTGCTGCCGCAGCCGTTCCTAGAACGGAGACAGCTGTTCTCAGAACGCTCATCGTATCGCTGTTCTTCGGAAGCAAGTCGAGGACAGCCTTCAGCTCAGCCGGCATGCTGCGCCGATCCGCCCATTGCGCTTTGAACGCTGCGAGCTGGTCCGCTGCCGGAAGCTCTCCCTGCCACAATAAGTAAGCGGCCTCCTCAAAGCTTGCGTGCAGCGCCAGCTCTTTCGCTTCATGTCCGCGATACACCAAATATCCTTTTTGTCCATCAACCAGGGACAATTCTGTTTGTGCTGCAACGACGCCTTCCAGTCCGGTTACAGATGCCATAGCTCATTTTCCTCTCGAAATGATGTGAGTATTTCCCTATTCTCATCATATTCGTTGCCGGCGAATTCATCCAATCGGCGTTTTTTTTCGTTATGATAAATAAAATATATCATTAAAAATTATGTGATTACATTCGTTTATGAAGAATGCGATTACATGTAGGATACATCCACACGGCGATTGCGGTAACGGACTCAGCAGCCCCTCTTTGACCAAAATCACTGCGTGCTGCACCTGAATTCAGCAAATAGTGATCGTACAATCCGTTAGCTTGACAAAAATGCCTAATATGCACGAATAACGGCCGCTATGTCCGTTAGCGCTGCGCCGCAGTTGTACAAGCCTCTCTCAGCTCCGCACATCATTCGTTAGCCGTAAATCAACACGCGGCCACCTGAGCTACGGGGAGAGTGCCCTAAGCAGCTAACACCAAAAAAAGCGAGGCCCCAAGGCCCCGCTTCATCCAAACTCATTTGCTCCGCACCTCAAAAATGGCGAATTTCAAATAATGCCCCTCGTCCACGCCGAGAATGCGCGGATGATCCATTCCCGCTCCGCGGAATTCGACCAGACGCAAAATTTTCCCCGCATCTACGGCCGCCGCATGAATCGTCTCCAGGAACAACTCCGGACGCATATGGTACGAACAGCTGGCTGTCACCAGATATCCGCCCTCATTCACGAGCTTCATCCCGTGCAGGTTAATGTCCTTGTAACCGCGGCAAGCGCCTTCCACCGCGCTGCGCGTTTTGGCGAAAGCCGGCGGGTCAAGAATGACGACGTCCCACGTTCTGCCGCCGGCACTAACCGGCTTGGACGTATCGACCTTACCTTGACCGCCCGCACGTGCTTTGCGCTCATCCAATCCGCGAACCTGTGTCCGCAAATAGTCGAATGCATCCGCAACAACGAACTCCACGCGGTCTTCAAAACCGTTCAAAGCGACATTCGTCCGAGCGCTTTCAATCGCATGCTCGGAGATGTCCAGGCAGGTCACTTTCTTAGCCCCGAATTTACAGGCGTTGAGCGTGAAGCTGCCCGTGTGTGAGAAGCATTCCAGCACCGAAGCGCCATCCCATAGCGGGAATGTGACGACTTTGCCGTTGGCGTTGACAGGCATCGTCTGGAGGCGGCCTTCGTGCTCCACCTCTTTGAGCTCAATGCCGCTGCGCTCGCCCCAGCCTGTCATTAGCGGAGCTATCGCTGCACGGTTTTCGCGCTGATCGAAGAAGTAACCGGTTTTCTGCCCTTCCTCGATATCCACGCGAATGCGCAGACCGTTCTCCAGAATGTCGACGTGCTTCGGACACTCCCCGTAGAGCAAGCCTTTCGTTTGCTGCAGACCCTCAAGCTCACGAATCGGCACATCGCTGCGCTCATAAATGCCGGCCGGCTTCATGACCTGGACCAAGGCTTCGACGATTTGCTCGCGGCAGCGGTCCATCCCTAAAGTCAGGATTTGGACCACGAGGATGTCCTCGAACTTATCGACAATCAATCCCGGCATAAAGTCCGCTTCGCCGTAGACAAGGCGGTAGGATGCCGCCTCTTCCACGAAGCGTCTGCGGTGCTGCAAGCAGCGGGTAAACCCTTCGACGAAAAATGCCGTCGTCATCGCTTCAATCGGCTTGTACGAGACGATGCGCACGGTGATTTGCGAAGCCTCATTATAATAGCCGGTCGCCAAATACTGGCCAAGATGCGTTTGGACAGGAACTAATTGTCCCGGTGCAATTTCGCCGTCCACGCGTTCAATTTCACTTTTGTACACCCACGGGTGCCCCTGCTCAATGCGAGCTTTGCGTTTCTTATGTAAAAATACTGCTGCCATATCGCTTTAGCCGTCCTTTGTCTGTACCGTTCCCTGCGTGCGCTGCTTGTCATGCTTGTCTGTACGGTCACATATATTGATGGATAATGATTAAGTATGGTGTTGCAAAGGAGAACTGCCGCTATGATGAATACCATTATTGTGCCTGTTGTCGCAGGCTTAGTCCTCTTCTTGTTCGGCATGAAACTGATGGAAACTTCGCTTCAACAGTGGGCCGGCCCTCGCCTCCAGCTGTGGCTGGAGCGGTTCACCCGCACGCCGGTGCGCGGCCTGATCACCGGCACGGTGCTGACGGCGGCGCTGCAAAGCTCCACCGCCATTACCGTCATCGCCATCGGCCTCGTCGGCGCCGGCGTGCTGACCTTCCCGAGAACGCTCGGCGTCATTCTCGGCACGAACATCGGCACCTGTCTCACCACCGAGCTGATCGGACTCAGCCTCGGAGGGATCGGCGTGCCGATCCTGATCGTTAGCGCCAGCATCTGGATGCTGAGCTGGCTGGCCGGCCCCTTGCCGTCGGCTGCGACGCAGCGGCAAGACATAACCGTTGCCGCCCCTGCTGGAGTCGGCCTAGGCTGGGTGCGCAGCGTCCGGTACGGTTCGCTGGCGGCCGCGGGCTTCTCGCTCGTGCTGCTCGGCATCGAGATCATGCAAACCATCGGGCCTGCGCTGCAGTCCCGCGGGCTCTTCGCCTGGTTCGTTCAGGAAGCGCAGCATAGCCTGCTGTGGGGAATCATCGCCGGGGCCGCCGTCACCGCGCTCGTGCACAGCAGTGCCGCGGTCATCGCAATGGCGATGGGCCTAGCGGCGGTGCAAGGCATCCCCGTCGAGCTGGGCATCGCGATCACGATCGGCGCCAACGTGGGCACTTGCGTAACCGCGCTGATCGCCGGGATGAGCTCCTCGCGGGCCGGGCGCTATGTCGCCTGGTCGCATATCCTCCTGAATATCGGAGGAGCGGTGCTGTTCTACCCGTTCATTCATCAACTGGTCAGCCTGTCCGCACTGCTGGCGCCCGATGCTTCATCGCAAATCGCCCGTTCGCAGACGATTTTCAATGTGGCCTGTTCACTGCTCGCCTTGCCGCTTTGCTATCTTAATATGTGGAAGCGCCTTGAGTTCCGTTCACAATAGCGACGCCGGAGCTAGTGCCAAGACGTGTCGCTCCCGCTTCAATCATGGCAACCGCCGTTTGATAATCTCTAACGCCGCCGGAAGCTTTCACGCCGATCGTGTCCGGTACGTTTTGGCGCATCAAGCGGACATCTTCTACGGTTGCTCCGCCCGGACCGAAGCCCGTGGACGTTTTCACGAAATGAGCGCCCGCTTCTTCGGAAAGTTTGCACGCCATCGCTTTTTGCTCGTCATTCAAAAATCCGGTTTCCATGATCACCTTGACGATCGCTTTTCCTTTGACCGCATCTACGACTTGCTTAATATCGGAACGTACGGCATCATACTGGCCTTCCATTAGGAGTCCGATCGGCAGCACCGTGTCAATCTCGGCCGCGCCGTTCTCTACCGCCTTCGCCGCTTCGAACGCTTTCACTTCGCTTAAGCTTGCGCCCAGCGGAAAGCCTACGACCGCCGCAACTTTAACGCCTGTCCCTTCCAGCGCTTGGCTGGCGGTGCTGACGAATTGGGAATTCACACATACGCTGAAAAATTGATGCTGCGCCGCTTCCTCGCATAATTTGTGGATGGCTGCTGTGCTGGCGTCCGGCTTCAGCAGCGTATGGTCGATATATTTGGCAATTTCTTTGGCAGTCAATGTCATTGGGTACACCTCGTCGTCGTATTGTTAAACAAGCTTTCCTTGCAGGAAAACAATGAGAAAGCCTCTAACCACGGAGTATGACCGCGCTAGAGGCAAGGTTATCGCCTTACAGATTCACAACGGCCGCTGTTTCCATTACGCGAACCAGCTGCCCTTTGCTTTCATTCACACCGGCTTCCGTCACCTTCACCCGGCATACTTGACCGATCATATCTTCGGAGCCTTCGAAAACTAGCTGCACATAGTTATCCGAATAGCCCATGTACAAGCCGCTGTCAGGAGCTCCCTTGTAAGCCCGTTCCGGAATGACTTCCAGCACTTGACCTACGAATTGCTGCGCATACGCAAGCTGCATCTTCTCAGAGAGATCGATGAGCTCGTGAACGCGGGCATTCTTGATCTCCTCGTCCACTTGGTCTTCCATCCGCGCGGCAGGCGTACCCGTCCGTTTGGAGTAAGGGAACACGTGCATTTCCGAAAACTTCATGCGCTCCATGAAGGCCACGCCGTTCCTGAACATCTCTTCCGTTTCGCCGGGGAAGCCGACAATAACGTCCGTCGTAATCGCTACATCCGGCATAATTTCATGCAGACGCTCGATTTTGCCGGCAAATTCGGCAGTCGTATACTTTCTCCGCATCCGTGCCAGCACGCGGTCATCCCCCGCCTGCAGCGGAATATGCAGATGGCGGCACATCTTGTCCGACGCTTGCAGCACTTCAATCACTTCATCCGTAATTTGGCTGGCTTCAATGGAAGAAATCCGAATGCGCTTAAGGCCTTCGACTTTGTCCAAGTCCCACAGCAGCTTCGCCAAGCTGTAATCCTCAATATCTTCACCATATCCGCCTGTATGAATACCCGTCAATACAATTTCCTGGTAGCCTGCAGCCACCAGCTGCTCCGCTTGCGCAATCACGCTTTGCGGTTCCCGGCTGCGCATCAGCCCGCGCGACCATGGAATGATGCAGAATGTGCAGAAGTTGTTGCAGCCTTCCTGGATTTTCAGGAATGCTCTCGTCCGGTCGGCAAAATCAGGCACGTCGAGCTCTTCGAACTGACGTGTTTTCATGATATTGCGCACGGCGTTGATCGGCTTGCGCTCCTGCTCGAACTGCTTCACGATCGGAATGATTTTGTCCCGGTCCTGCGTCCCGATGACCATGTCGACGCCCGGAATCGCCATGATTTCCGCCGGCGACGTTTGCGCGTAGCAGCCTGTCACGGCAACAATCGCCTCGGGATTGCGGCGAATGGCGCGGCGGATCATTTGACGGCTCTTCTTGTCCCCCGTATTCGTTACCGTACATGTATTGATGACGTAGACGTCAGCCGTTTGTTCGAAGTCGACCTGCTCATAACCCTCATTTTTGAAAAGCTGCCAAATGGCTTCCGTATCATAGAAATTCACTTTACAGCCTAATGTATGAAACGCTACCGTTGCCATAATGCTTATCCTCCCATCTCTCCGGTTTCATAGAAAAGACACGTAAGACCTACCATTGCGGCAGTCTCCGTGCGTAAAATGCGCGCCCCCAGCGATACGGAACGGAAGCCGGCCTCTTCCGCCTGCTTGATCTCCTGCTCCGTAAACCCGCCTTCCGGGCCAACTGCGATCACGACTTTGCTTCCTGGCCCCAATTTGCCTGCGGCACGCGCTTCCTGTATAGCAGGCTTCAGCTGCTGTCCGTCTTCCTTCTCGTAGCAGATCCAGGCGACGTCCGCTTCCGCGGCACGCTTCAGCAAATCTTTCCAGGCGTGCACAGCTTCGACTTGCGGCACACGGTTGCGGTGCGCTTGCTCGGCGGCTTCTTTGGCAATTTTCTGCCAGCGTTCCGTCCGCTTCGCCTCTTTCTTGGCATCGTACTGAACGATTGTGCGCTCGGATAAAAAAGGAAGAAACCGGGCTGCCCCGATCTCGGTCCCTTTCTGAATAATCGTTTCCATCTTGTCGCCCTTCGGCAAGCTCTGGGCAATCCACACCTGAACCGAGGACTCCGCGTTCATCGGCAGCTCCTCTACGATCTCCGCAGTGACAAGCCCTTTGTTCAGCTCGATGATACGGACGAGCACCTCGCGGTCATTGCCATTGCTGCAGATGACTTGGTCGCCGATATCCGCCCGCATCACCCGCACCAAATGATGCGCATCGTCCCCCTCAATCGTGACGGTGGGATTGCTGGCGTGAAACTGCTCCGGCGGGAGAAAATAACGCTGCATAGTCAAAGCCTCTCTATCTTCGTTCATTTCGATATTAGTTGAAACTTCCACTCACCATCATACCTTTTTTGCACTAGAAAATCTACAAGGGGTTGAACTTGGCAGTTACATGCCGAGCATCCAAGCGATAGGACGAAGAAATAAGTTGAGGATGTCATTGCCAAGACCCAGATATGGATCTAAGGTAACTCTTCTTAACGGCGGTACGAACACCACGAGTAAAAAAATGACAGAAGCCCATTGCTCAAACTTAAGCAAAGCTTCACTGTATTTTAAATTCACAACATCCTGTATAATCCGGTATCCGTCTAATGGAGGAATTGGGATTAAGTTGAATAGAAACAACCGGATATTAATTACGATCATCAGTTGTAAAAAGAGATGGATGGCATCAGCGCTCCCCTTAGTCATCCCATTCGTCCAACCGTATTTCTCAAAAAGCATTGCTACAAATAAACTGATAAAGGCCAGAATCAAATTACTGATCGGCCCCGCGGCCGTTACGATAATCCCCATCAGCCGCGGATTTTTGAAATTCCCGCGGTTGACGGGAACCGGCTTCGCCCAACCGAAACCGGCAATCAGCAGCATAATCGTCCCGAACAGGTCCAAATGAACCATCGGATTCAAGGAAACCCGGCCGAACCGATAAGCGGTATCGTCTCCTAATTTATAAGCGCTGTACGCATGAGCAAACTCATGAATCGTGAATGAAAGCACGAGGACCAGAATGACAAAAGGCAGCGTACTCCAGTCATAGAACAGTAATCCTCCCATGGATGAACACCTACAGCTTTCTAGCTACGATCACAACCCAATTCGAATCATAGTTTTTCTCTACAATTGTGAAATGGGCTGCAACCAGCGCTTTTTCGACAAGCTCTTCCTTAGCGGTAATAATACCGGACGTAATATAGTAGCCGCCTTCCTGCAGCACTTCATACACATCCTGGACAAAAGTAACGATGACTTCCGCCAAAATGTTGGCTACGACCAGTTGAACGGGAATCGTAACGCCCAGCTCAGCCGCGCCTTCCCCTTCGCTCTCTTTCAGAACGCCGAGCAAATCGCTCAGTTTAACGGTAATTCGGTCTTCAAGCCCGTTCTGTCTCGTATTATCCTCCGCACTGGTGACAGCGACAGGATCCAAATCTACCGCCAGGACATGCTTGGCTCCAAGCTTAGCGGCCGCAACCGATAAAATCCCCGATCCGGTCCCCACGTCGATCACATCGTCCCCAGGCTTCATCACTTTCTCCAGCGTTTTCAAGCATAGAGATGTCGTCGCATGAGTTCCCGTTCCGAACGCCATGCCCGGGTCCAGCTCCAGAATCAGCTCTTCCGGCGAAGCCTCGTAGTCTTCCCAAGTCGGTTTGATCGTGAGCCGGTCCGTAATGCGGATCGGTTTGAAATACTGCTTCCAGGCATGCGCCCAATCCTCGTCATCCACTTCTCTAAGCTCAAAAGTCGGATTGCCCGTATCAATATCATAGTCGCTAAGCTGGGCAACGGAGGCCTTGAGATTCGCCATAATCGGCTCCATGTCCGTCCCGTGATAGAAATAGCCTTTGATCACGGCTCTTCCTTCCGGAATATCGTTAAACGGTGTCTCGTACAGCTGGCCGAACGATGTATCGCGTTCTTTGTTCAATGTTCCCGACTCTTCAATGGAAACGCCTCCGGCGCCAAGTTCATGAACGAAATTCGTTATCATTTCTATGGCTTCTTCTGTCGTATGTACGGTTAATTCTTGCCAAAGCATCGGTGTGGCTCCCCCTGTCAATAATCGCAAATTACCCAAAAAAGCCCGACCGGGCTTCTTCATAAAGAACATTGTACTACACTTCGCTTCTTGGGTAAAATCGCCCAATTGTAAACGTTTTATTTTCTTTTATTTTCCTAACAACTTTCTAATAATTTCATGGTACATTTGAAGAAGTGGCAGCGGTTGAACGCAGTCCGATCCCGCCCTCATCATACCTTAGAACGGAGCCTTCCCGATGGTCAGAACACTGCTTATTTTACTTGTTATTCTAGGGCTTGAGTTTACCTCGCCGCTGGCAACGACCACACTGCTGGCCGGCAATTACAGTCAGGTCACCGCTCACCGGGGCAGTTCTGTGAAAGCACCGGAGAATACGCTGAGCGCTTTTCGGCAAGCGATCGCGGACAAAGCGGGTTACGCTGAGCTTGATGTTCAAGAAACAGCGGATGGCGTCGTGATGGTGATGCATGACGATAATGTTCGCCGCACGACAGGAATCGATAAGAACATGTGGGAGGCCACCTATAGTGAGCTGAGAATCAAGAGCGCCGGACGCTGGTTCAGCCCCAAATTCAAAAATGACCGTGTGCCCACGCTGGACGAGGTCATATCGCTTGCCAAGGATCGGATTAAACTGAACATTGAATTGAAAAACAACGGGCATGGTGTACGGCTTGCGGAGAAAACGGTCGACATCATTAAGGCTCATGACTTTGAGAAGCAGTGCACGGTAACTTCCTTTGACGCCGCGCTGCTCCACACGGTCAAGAAGCTGAACCCGCGCATCAAGACAGGGCTGATTACAAGTCAGAACCCGGATACAGCGGCTTTTTGGGAGAATCCGGATTATGACGTCATCTCTGCCGCCTATCCGATCGTGAACGAACCATTTATGCGGAAAGCTCTGGTTCATAATAAAGAAGTGTTCGCATGGACCGTCAACGATACTTCGGACATGAAGCGCATGCTGCAGCTGGGGGTCACCAGCATTATTACGGATGCTCCGGAACAGCTTGTTCGTCTCATGAACGAATCGATATAATCATACAAGAAAAGCACCTTTGTCCTCGCGGGACCCCGCGGGCACAAAGATGCTTTTTCCTTGTTTATATGGATCCGCCGGCGCTCTCAATGACTCGGCAAGCTTGATCATAGATGGAGTCGTCAATGACTGCCGTCAAGATGATATCCAAACCTACTGCGTTCATATCCCCGTCTACGCTTAGCATGCTGTCCGCCATCGCCGACTCAAAACCGCGTCCGACATCGTTGTCAAAGCGGTCAACCTGCACCTCGGCTGCGCGAAGGGCTCTCAGCTTGGCCGCCGCGCCTTCGGCTTGCTCATGCGCATGAAAATAAGCCAGAATCGCTTTTTCCGCCATAATTAGCACTCTTCCTGCCGGTGATCCGCCGCGTTGGCGCGCTCGGCAGCCTCGAAATCATCCCGGTCGGCAACCTCAGCTGAAAATTCGACGTCCTCATTCTTTGCAATGGGCAGTTTGCCCTGATTCTCTTGGCTTCGTTTGGCACTCATACCATAAACCTCCTGCACATTATCGTTGTAAAATGCAGTTCATAGTTTGCCTAAGTGAGGGGGTTTTATGCAAATATGGCTATTCCTTTATTTTCTCGAAAGAAGCATCATACAGTCTGAACATCGTCTTGTATCCCGACTCGTCGAGCTTCACGCCCACATCAAGCTTGCCCGTTATGAGCAGCGGGCCTGACGTGTAGCGCAGCTTCACATCATCCGGCACGAAGACGATCATAATTTTATTCCAGTAGGTTTCGTCACCGTTATCGAAAGGGCACTCCGCCCCGGGCTTCGGAATGAGCAGGAACCAATGTTTGTCGAAGGACAGCACCTCGCCCATGAATCCTTTGATTTGCACGGTCTTACCGCTCATATCCCAGAAGCGTTCGGATGGCCGGTCCTGCTTGTCATCGTCGAAAAACTGGTCCCAGTTGATCTCGTTGCCTTTCGTAGAAGCCGGCTTCGCGCTCTCCGGACTGGCAGCCGGTTTCACCTTAACGGCAGGCGTCGCTGCGCTGGTCACAGCGGGAGCGGTGCTCGGCGCAGCCTTAGGCTGCCCGGAAGCCGGAGGAGCCGCTGACGCCGACTCGCGCACAGGGGCTGCCGGCGGGCTCGCCGTCACCGGAGCCAGCTCCGGCGATACAGCCGGCGCAGCCGATGGCGCCGCAGCTCTTGCAGCGGAGGTTGCGGCAGGAGTTGCCGTGGGGGTTGCCGCAGGGGCTGCCGTGGGGACTGCCGGAGCGCCTATAACTGACGCGGTGTCTGAAGCGCTGCCGAACGATTGACCGGCCGTTGCCGCATTCTTTTGCCCACAGCCGGTTACGAGCAAGATGCCTATTAACGCATATGCAATAAGCGAATATCGATTGATCTTCATGACGAACACCTCAACCTTCATGACTTGAATAATTGCAGCGGATCAACGCGGTAAGCCTGCAGCGCAGGGCCGGCGGAAGCCACAAGGCCGATGCACAGCGTACCCAGCACAAGGAGCCACTCGCCCGGCAGAAACTGCCAAGCCTGCAGCTGCAATCCCGTCCATTCAAACACCGCCTCGCGGCTCAGATGACCGCCGATGTGTCCAACCGCCATCCCTGAAGCAAGACCGATGATAGTGAGAAGAAGCCCCTCCCCGATCAGGGAAGACCATATGAATGTCCGTGATTTGCCGATTAACCGCAGCAGCGCGACATCTTTCTTCCGCTCGTTCACGGCGGCAACCAGCGACAGCAGGATAGCGCTAGCGGCAAGTATAATACAGATGCCCGTTACGACGCTTAGCGCCTGGGCGCCTTGATCGACGACATTCACAACTTCGGCAACGGATTTGCTCGTATAGATGGCCTGTATGTTGCTGAGCTGCCCATATTTCGTTTTGATGGCTTGCGCCCCAAGCAGCGATTTGGGCTTGACCAGGATGGACGTAATTTCTTTCTGCTCCGCAGACTCGCTCTCATGAACCGCCCAAGCATAATCCATCGTCGTGAAAACAGCCCGGTCGTCCGAAGTCATTAGCGGAGGCAAAATACCTACAACGGTATAAGAGAAGCTGTGATGCTCATCTTCATCCTGGCCGTCCTCATGCTCCTCGGCCTCCGCCGCCTCCTTCACGAGGCCGTGTGCACCTTGAAACTTATCGCCAACGTGCAGCCCCAGTGAATCAGCAATATGGGAGCCTACGATGGCATCGCCTAACTTCCAGTACATACGGCCTTGCGCCAGCTTGGTATCCGCGCCGTAGCGGGTGGCGAAATATCCCGCGTCGATGCCGACAATCGGGTAGCCATTGTAATTGTCTCCTGTTGTCATCGCGTAGGCGCTGTCAACGGATTCCTCCTGGCGAATCTCATCCAGCAGAGCGAACGGCACATTTCCCGTCGGCGCCCCGACATGGTAGTACGTGTTAAGCGCAAGTTGGGAAGGGCTGCCTTTGGCGCCGATCGTCACCTCAAACGGACCGTACCCCTTCTCGGCGCCCCGCTCCAAGCCAGCGCTGCATAAGAGCAGAAAGACGACCAAAGCAGCCGTTATACCGACGGAGAACACAGTGAGCAGCGACAAGGTTTTCCGATGAAGGATGTTTCTCCATACTAAGATGATCATTGTCATACGGCGCTTCTCCTTGTTACTTCGTTAATATCGCCGATTTGAACCTGCTTCGGATACATTTCCGCCAGGTGCAAATCGTGGGTAACCGTCACCAGCGTCAACTGCTCCGTCTTGCATATATCGAGCAGCAGCGCCATGACATCGCCGGCTGTTTCCCAGTCCAGGCTGCCTGTCGGTTCATCTGCCAGTACCAGCTGCGGCTTCGTGACGAGCGCGCGAATGATTGCCGTCCGCTGCTGCTGGCCCCGAGACAGCTCATAAGGCATATGATGCTGGCGATCCTTCAAGCCGACCCTTTCAAACCATTCGTCGAGAATCTCTTTGGATTGTTTCTTGCTCCAAGCGGCAGGAAGGACCAGCTCCACGTTCTGCCTGGCTGTCAGTGAGGAAATCAGATGAAAGTCTTGGAAAATATAGCCTACGTGTTCAGCGCGGTATCTGTCCCTGCCGCTTTGGGAGTACGTGTGCAGCGGCATTCCGTTCACCCAGATTTCACCTTCATCCGGTACCATGACGCCGCTCAGCAAGTGCAGCAGCGTACTTTTCCCGCTTCCGCTCGGTCCGAGCAGTGCCACTCTCTCCCCTTGCGCGATCGCCCAATCGGCAACTTTAAGGATGGGCAATTGTCCGTTGTGCATCCTGAATGATTTCGAAATATGTTTCAATTCAATCATCGCTATCCTCCGAATCCGGTACACCCAGATAGATAAAGAGGACAAGGGAAGCGTGATCCCCTGTCCTTCATTATGCTTGCATGCATTAATTTTTGATGATGCGCTCGTTCACGGAATCCCAAGTCATCGCTGTGCCAGTCAGCTTGTTGAAAGCTTCCAGCGGCAAGTACAGTTTGCCGTTGTCTACGTTACCTACGAGGGTGCTCGCAGCTCCGTTCTCTGTTACTGCGCCGGTTTCTACGAGGACGGACAGCTTCTGGCTGCCCTTGGACAACGTAACCGTTCTGGAGGCTTCATCCCAAGCAACGGTGATGTCCAGCGCTTCAGCCAGCGATTTGGCTGTAAACAAGGTTTGATTATCGCGAGTGACTTTGAACAGCGGGTACAAATATTTAGCTTGCAGTTCTTTGGTTACCGCTGCCAGATCGGCGCCGATCACTTGCGCTCCGCTTTTCGCAATATCCGTATTGTCGATATCGCCTTTAACCAGCGAAGCGATCGGACCGTATGCCCAGACCCCAACATCAACACCTGTGTGGCCATGCCCTGTCCAGCCTACAGCCAGTCTTTTGGAGATGACTGCATTGTATCCGCCGGCGCGGCCGTAAGAGGAACCGTCCCCTTTGAGAATGAGCGCAACCTCTTCATCGGACAAGTCGGTAAATCCGATATTGTCGGCGACAATTTTACGAACATCTTCCGCAGTTTGCGCCGCTTTCAAGAGACTGTCCAGGTATTCATAGGAATGCTTCTGCTTATTGAACAGATCGACGTTCAACTCGTATACGTTGTTGATCCCGAGGGATAAACCGCCTGTCTCGTGGTCAGCCGATACAACGACCGAAGTATTGCCGTCTTTCTTCGCGAAGTCGACCAATGTTTTGAACGTTGCATCCAATTCCAGCAATTCTTGAATGTTCGCCGGCAAATCGTTCGCATGGCCAGCATGGTCGATGCGGCCTTGCTCAACAAGCAGAACGAAGCCGTCTTTATCCTGGGACAGAATGTCCAGCGCCTTTTGCGTCATTTGCGGCAAGCTTGGCGTATTCGCATCGCGGTCAAGCACATACGGGATCTCGTTCATGGCGAACAAACCGAGCGCTTTGTCCGTTGTGGCCGGGATTGCATCCAAGCCTTTTTTATCGAACGCAGTTTGGAAGCCTTTTGCCTCGTAGTCAGGGATAATGTTTTTGTCCGTACGTTTGCCTTTCTCGTCTTTGGTTACGAAATTCGTTTTGCCGCCGCCGAAAATAACGTTCACGCCGCTATTCAAGTATTGCGTAGCAATCGCATTCTGATTGCTGCGTTGACGAACGTGGGACGCCCATACCGCCGGCGTAGCGCCTGTGATATTATCCGTCGACACAAGCCCTGTCGCCTTACCTTGCTTCATTGCCGCTTCGATGATCGAACCGAAAGGCTTGGCCACATCGCCGTTCGAAACGCTGATCGCATTATTGTATGTTTTATTGCCTGTGGAGAACGCTGTCGCTGCCGCTGCCGAGTCTGTAACGGCTCCGGATTCGGATGTGTAAGGGCCCGGCTGAGAGTATGTAGTTGCTTTACCGACGTAATATCCGCCATCCAGCTCTAAACGGTCTTTATTTAAAAACTTTTTGGAGTAGTATCTTGCTGCCGTCACTTCGGCCGGACCCATACCGTCACCGATGAGCACGATCAGATTCTTCGATTGCGCCGCAGCAGGAGCCGCAGGAGCTGCAGGTGTTGCAGGAACAGCAGGTGTTGCAGGTGCCGATGTTTCCGCTGCCGAAGCTGCGCCTGCTACGCTGACCGCCAATACGGAAAGAGTTAAAGAGGAGCTCATGATTTGTTTCAATCGTTTTTTCAAGATGTTTCCCTCCAATAATAGTATTTCACCTTAACTAGCATAAGGCCGATAGATTAAGAGGAAGTTATACCAACGTATTCGCTATGTAAAATATTTCATATACTATTTGCTTAGTGTAAACATCGCAATAAAAAAACACCCCGCGCAAACATTTCAAACAGAACATTCTCTGTCAAAAGTTCGCACGGGGTGCTATGGTTTAATCGCCTAAAAAGGCTCTTTTCATACGTTCGAAAATCGATTGATTTTGCTCATGCGTATGCTCGCCGGTTTGCTTGCCGAATTGGCGCAGCAGATCCTTCTGATCCTCGCTGAGGTTCGTCGGCGTTACGACGACGACTTTGACGTGCTGATCGCCTTGCCCGAAGCCCCGCAGATGCGGCACTCCTTTGCCTTTCAAGCGGAAATACGTGTCGGTTTGCGTGCCTGCCGGAATTTTGAGCTTCACTTTCTCCGTCAGTGTCGGGATCTCGATCTCATCGCCGAGCGCAGCCTGCATGAACGTTAACGGCACTTCGCAGTAAATGTCATTGCCCTCACGCTCGAAAAATTCATGCGATTTGACGCGAATCACGACGTACAAATCCCCTGAAGGGCCGCCGCGCGTACCGCTTTCGCCTTCGCCGGATACGCGAAGTTGTGCACCGTCATCCACACCTGCTGGAATCTTGATGTGAATGGTGCGCTGCTTCTTCACTTTACCGTTGCCGTGGCACGTTCCGCATTTCTCTTTAATGATTTTGCCCGTTCCGTTACACTGCGTACATACGCGGCGGTTCACGATACGGCCGAACGCCGTGTTCTGCACGACTTCCTGCTGGCCGCTGCCATGGCAGCCGCCGCACGTTTCCGGCTTCGTTCCCGGCTTGGCGCCTGATCCGTTACAAGTGTCGCAGTTCTCGGTACGCGGAATATGAATATCGGTTTCTTTGCCGAAGATCGCTTCCTTAAACTCCACCTGCATCGTATATTGCAAATCGTTCCCGCGCTGCGGCGCATTCGGATTGCGCCGGTTGCCGCCGCCACCGCCGAAGAACATATCGAAAATATCGCCGAAGCCGCCGCTGAAGTCTTGGCCACCCATACCCTGGTTCGGATCAACGTGACCAAACCGGTCGTATTGGGCTTTCTTCTGATCATCGCTAAGCACATCATAAGCTTCTTTTGCTTCTTTGAATTTATCTTCCGCATCCGCTGCTTTATTCACGTCAGGGTGATACTGGCGCGCCATTTTACGGTAAGCCTTCTTGATCTCTTCTTGCGAAGCCTCTTTGCCAACCCCAAGTACCTCGTAATAATCACGTTTACTCATTATTCCACTCCCATGTTCAAGACTACCAACGAACGGAAAGTCAAAGCCACGGGAGAACTCCCTTTGGCTTTGACTCATTCGTTCCTACATATCCGGCATTACTCTAGGATATGTTTATTTTTTTTGTTCGTCAACCACTTCATAGTCAGCGTCAACAACATTTTCTCTGCCTTTCGGAGCTTCTCCAGCGCCTGCGCCAGCCGCACCGTCGGCACCTTGTGCTGCGGAAGCTTGCTCATACAACTTCACGGAAAGCTGTTGGATCACTTCTGTCAGCTCGGCAGTCGCAGCTTTAATCGCTTCGATTTCGTTGCCAGCCAGAGCGGCCGTCACTTTTTCTTTCGCTGCATTCGCTTTATCGATCTCACCTTGGTCGACTTTGTCGCCAAGATCTTTGATCGTTTTGTCAACGGAGTATACGAGCTGATCCGCTTCGTTGCGGGCCTCGACAAGCTCTTTGCGCTGACGGTCTTCTTCAGCATGCGCTTCCGCGTCTTTCACCATTTGCTCAACTTCCGCATCGCTTAAGCCGCTGGAGGAAGTGATCGTGATTTTTTGGCTTTTGCCCGTTCCTTTATCCAATGCGGATACGTTCACGATACCGTTGGCATCGATATCGAAGGATACTTCGATTTGCGGTACGCCGCGCGGAGCCGGTGGAATGTCGCCAAGCATGAAGCGGCCCAATGTTTTGTTGCCGGACGCCATGGAACGCTCACCTTGAAGCACGTGAATCTCTACGCTCGTTTGGTTATCCGCATAAGTGGAGAACACTTGGGATTTGGTTGTTGGGATCGTTGTGTTGCGGTCGATCATTTTCGTGAACACGCCGCCTGCCGTCTCGATACCGAGGGACAGCGGAGTTACGTCAAGAAGAACGACGTCTTTCACTTCACCTGTCAAGACACCGGCTTGCACAGCTGCGCCAAGCGCAACGACTTCATCCGGGTTAACGCCTTTGTGAGGCTCTTTGCCTGTCAATTTTTTGATCGCTTCAACAACCGCCGGAATCCGTGTGGATCCGCCGACAAGAACGACTTTATCGATTTGGCTAGTGGAAAGGCCGGAATCTTGCAGCGCTTGACGAGTTGGTCCAAGCGTTCTTTCTACCAGGTGAGCGGAAATCTCTTCGAATTTCGCGCGAGTCAGGTTAAGCTCCAAATGCTGAGGCACGCCGTCAGCTACCGTGATGAACGGCAGGGAGACCGTCGTTGTCAGAACGCCGGAAAGCTCTTTTTTCGCTTTCTCAGCAGCATCTTTCAAACGTTGTACCGCTGCTTTATCTTTGCTAAGGTCGATGCCTTGCTCTTTCTTGAATTCAGCTACGAGGTGATCGATGATCACTTGGTCGAAGTCGTCTCCGCCCAGCTTGTTATCGCCGCTTGTCGCTTTTACTTCGAAGAAGCCGTCGCCAAGCTCAAGGATGGATACGTCAAACGTACCGCCGCCAAGGTCGTATACAAGAATCGTTTGGTCTTCGGACTTCTCCAAGCCGTAAGCAAGAGCTGCTGCAGTCGGCTCGTTGACGATACGAAGAACTTCCAGACCGGCGATTTTGCCCGCATCTTTCGTTGCTTGACGCTGGGAATCGTTGAAGTACGCAGGAACCGTGATAACCGCTTGGGTTACTTTTTGGCCCAGGTACGCTTCTGCGTCAGCTTTCAGCTTTTGCAGGATGATTGCGGAAATCTCTTGCGGCGTGTACTCTTTGCCGTCGATCACTTCTTTGTGGTTTGTACCCATGTAACGTTTAATGGAAATAACTGTTTTGTCCGGGTTCGTGATCGCTTGGCGTTTGGCCGTTTCCCCAACGACACGCTCGCCGTCTTTCTTGAAGCCGACCACGGATGGAGTCGTACGGTTACCTTCCGGATTCGGGATAACGACAGCTTCTCCGCCCTCCATTACAGCAACGCAAGAATTCGTAGTACCTAAGTCAATACCGATAACTTTACTCATGTTAAAGCTTCCTCCTTTTGCTCCTCAGGAACATATGGTTAATTTGCGATTTGGTAAAATGATAAGATCTGTTCGCTTCTTATACGCTGACTTTCACCATAGCCGGCCGAATGACTTTATCTTTCAGAATATAGCCCTTCTGCAGCTCCTCAACCACGACGCCTTCCTCGTGCTCGTCGGATTCAACCTGCATCACCGCTTGGTGGAATTCAGGGTTGAACGGCTGACCTACTGCTTCAATTGGCTTCAGACCTTCTGCCGTCAGCAGTTGGTCCATCCCGCGATACGTCATCTCAAGACCTTTGGCCAATGCGTCGAAATCTTTCGTCTCTTTGCTGGAAGCCAGCGCGCGATCGAAGTTGTCAATGATCGGCAGAAGCTGCTCGATCAATTTAAGTGAAGCATATTTGGCGAAATCTTCCTTCTCCGCTCTGGCGCGGCGGCGGAAGTTGTCGAAGTCCGCTTGAACGCGTAATAAACGCTGATAGTTTTCTTCGGCTTGCATACGCACCTTATCAAGTTCGCTTGGCTCCACAGAAGCCTCAGCGCCCTGTTCGCGGGCAACCGCATCTTCTTGATTCTCAGCGGCTTGCTCGTTGTCGGCTGCGTATGTAGTGTTCACGTTTTGCTCTTCTGTTTTGTTTTCAGTACTCAATTGTCCTTCACCTCCTAAACATAATACACCAAAAGTTCGTCTATCGACAGTTTGCCCAGCTTTAGCCCTCTTCAAAAGGCTGCTTCATCTTAATAACCGTATGAATGCGCAGCACGGCGGCAGCAACTTCGCCTGCAGCCTGGAGTGCGTGTATTTTCACATCAGCGGGGTCTACGATGCCCGCTTCCACAAAATCCGCCACTTGACCGGTATCGCAATCGATGCCGAGGCTGTCGGTTTCCAGCGCGATCTGAGCCGCTTTCAGCTCCTCCACCTTCTCAAGCGGATTGTAGCCGGCGTTAACGACAATTTGCGCCAGCGGCTTGCGCAGCGCACCCGCAACAGCGGCAACGCCGAAGCCTTCCATGCCCTTGATCGTTTCGCGAACGCGCTCGAGATCATGGGCCACCGCCATTTCCGCGGCGCCGCCTCCCGGCAAGTACCCGCCGCGTACGGCGGCTTGCACGGCCGAAGCGGCGTCCTTCGCGATGCGCGAGCGCTCATGCGCCGCTTCCCGCGTTGCCGCGCCGACGATCACGGTCACGTGCTGCTCGCCGTGGCCGCCGGCCACGCGCACGCGTCCCAGCCGCTCGTCGTATGCGGCATAGCCTGCGCGGCCTAAAGCCGCGCTCAGCTCGGCGGCGCTCTTGCGCAGCGCCGTGCGCCGCACCGGCCGGGCGCCGGTGTGCTCGCTCAAGTGCTGCATGTCCCGGCGGGACAGCCGCTGCAGCACGATAATCCCATGGTCGGAGCAGAATTGCTCCGCCTCGGGATCTACCCCGCGGTCGGCGGCAATGAGGCCGACCCCTAGCTCCAGCAGCCGCTCCAGCGAGCTGCGGAACTGATCCCTGAGCTGCATATGCCGGCCGAAGCCCGCTTCGGTCACCAGCGATTCCTCGCTGACCGCCTCAGGCTCGAGAGCATCGTGCAGCACGAGGATCCGGGTATCTCGGCGCTCCTGCTCGAGATGCAGGTTCATCGGCTTCTGGTTCAGCAGAATGCCGGTCCATACCTCGCTGATCGCCTCTTCGTGGGCGATCACGCTGTCGGCGAAGCGGTAGCCTTCTTCGCGAAGCTTCGCTTCGCCGACCGCTTCGGCCGCCTGCACGATGAGCCGCGCGATATCCGCCTGCTCCCGGCCCGCCGTGATGGCGATGCGCTGCAGCGCGCCGTCGTTTAATCCGGCGAGCGGTCTGCTGCGGCGCTGCAGGCTGGCGGTCGCCAGCTCGATGCCTTGCAGCATCCCGCTGACGACTTTCGCGACAGGGACGCCGCGCGTAACTTGGGCGACGCCTTCTTGAACGAGCGCCCCGGCCAGCACGGTAGCCGTTGTCGTACCGTCGCCGATCTGCCGCTGCTGGCTGCGCGCAACTTGAATCATCAAGCGCGCCGCAGGGTGCGAAACATCCATCTTCTCTAGGATGGTCACGCCATCGTTCGTGATGATCACTTCACCCTGCCCGCCAACTAGCATCGTGTCCAAGCCTTTGGGACCTAGTGTCCCCTCGACCGCCGAGCAGATCGCCCGGACGGCCGCGGCATTATTCACTAAGGTTGAGTAGCGTTCTTCGCCCTCTCCCTGTACCGTTTTGATTCCACTCATTTGCCATACCAACGTCCCATGACGTCTTCCATTTGCTTGGATAAATGATGCATCAAAGAAATAACCCGGGCATATTCCATCCGCGTCGGCCCCAGAATTCCGATCGTGCCAAGCGGCTGTCCGCCAATCGCGTAAGACGCTGTTATTAATGAACAATTATTAATGGCTTCAATACTATTTTCAGCACCGATTTTGATCTCGATGCCTTCATTAGAAGGTGTAAACAATTTGATTAATGTCGGCGCTTCTTCCAATAGATCAAAAATGCTCTTCACCTTTTCAACATCTTTAAACTCAGGCTGCATCAGCATATTGGTCATACCGCTAAGAAATACCCGGTCCTTGTCGTCGCTGTTAATCACGCTCTCTACGACGGCGAGAAGCTCCTGGTAGCCATTCACATACTTGCTAAGCTCGCTGGAAACCTCGTTATATAACCTTGATTTGAACTGGATCAGCGGTACGTTCTTCAGCTTGGCGTTCAAAATGTTCACGACCTTCTCGATCTCGGACATTCGGATGCCTTCAGGAATCGTGACCGTTCTGTTCTCCACATGGCCGGTATTCAAAACAATGATCGCAACCGCCGTCGTATCCGTCAGCGGAATGATCTGCAAATGCTTCAGCGTCGTGCTGAACACTTCAGGCCCAAGCACGATGGACGTATAATTCGTAAGAGAGGAGAGCATGCCAGCCACATGCTGAATAACCCCTTCCATCTCTTGAATGCGTTCGGCGAATGCGCCTTTCAACGAATTCAAATCATTCTCATGCAGAGTTCCATGCTGCAGCAAGTGATCGACATAGTAGCGATAACCTTTGTGCGAGGGAATACGGCCTGCGGACGTATGGGGCTGTTCCAAGTAACCCATCTCTTCGAGATCGGACATTTCATTACGGATCGTGGCCGGACTAAACCCGACATTTCCCCGCTTCGAAATACTTCTTGAACCAATCGGTTCAGCAGAACGAACATAATCATCGATGATCGCACTCAAAATCATGCGCTGGCGTTCTGTCAACATCAAATACCCCTCCTCTTCACAACATGGTGTTAGATCACTTTCGTTAGCACTCGTATTTAGTGAGTGCTAAATCCTAATACAAAAATAACAGACCCTAAGGTCTGTTGTCAAGTCAATCCAATCGTTTAAGTACGGCGATTTCATCGCAGCAATACTGCTTTTTGCAATGCATGCAATCTTTCCAAACCTTCTCCGGGAAAATCTCTTTCGGCACGAGGGAAAATCCATTTTTCTGGAAGAAAGCGACCTCATAGGTCAGCGCCATGACCTTCACAATGCCTTGGCTTCTCGCTTCCTCTACCAGGAAATCAACCAGCTTACCGCCGATCCCCTGCCCTTTGTAACCAGGCGTCATCCCCAGCGAGCGAATCTCGACAAGGTCCGGACCCAGCCGCGTCAGCGAACCGCAGCCAATGAGCGTGCCATCGTGCTCGGCGACAACGAAGGTGTCGATCTGCTCCTGAAGCATCTCCTTCGTACGCGGCAGCATAATCCCCTGCTTCGCGTAGCCTTGTATAATATCATAAAGCTTCTCGATATCGTCGATTGAAGCTTTTCTTACGAGAACTGTAGTTGATGAATTCAAGGTCATCCGACATCCCACCAATCGCAACAAAATGCATAAAACCCACGCTAGCGCTCTTGCGGGCTTACCGCTGAAACGCTTGTGGATTCATGAATAAATATACAACAAAGCGTATATTTGCACAAGGGATTTTTTTGCAGCTTCTTCCGTTAATTTATGATAGGAATGAAGCAAACACTTCGTTGCCCAACAAGATGCCCTGCTTCGATAAACGATAGCCTTCCGGCGTTTGCTCGAGCAGCTTCTTATGCAGCCACCCTTGCAGCGTCTCACCGAATTGCGATTCGATCGACGTACCGAACTGAGCGGCGAAATCCGCGCTGCGCACCCCTTCCAACAGGCGCAGGCCGACCATCATGAAGTCTTCCATCGCTTCCTGCCGCGTGACCTCGAATTGCTCCATGACCGGCAGACCCGCATGGGTCGCGTCGATATACGGCTGAATGCCTTTGATATTCACATGACGCTGTCCGTTCATATAACCGTGAGCTCCGGCACCAAGCCCGTAGTAGTACCGGTTGCGCCAATACATCGTATTGTGCCTGCTCTCCCGTCCCGGTTTGGCGAAATTGCTGATTTCGTACTGCTTATATCCCGCGTCTTCTAACCGCTTCATAATCAGCTCGTACATGTCCACTTCTTCGTCTTCGCTGGGCAGCGGCAGCTGATTTTTGTTATAGAGCGTATGGAACAGCGTATTCTCTTCTACTTTCAAGCTATATATCGAATAATGCTGCAAATCAAGGGACAACGCTTCATCCAATGTCGCCTGCATGATTTCGACGGTTTGCTTCGGAAGTCCGAACATCAAGTCAATCGACAAATTATCGAAGCCCAGCTTCTTCGCATTCTCAATGCTCCGGTGCACATCGTCCGTATTATGAATACGTCCGATCGCGGCCAAGAGTTCATTGTTGAAGGACTGCACGCCGAACGATATCCGGTTGACGCCGCCTTCTTTCATCACTGCCAGTTTATCCTCGTCCGTCGTTCCCGGATTGGCCTCCATTGAGAATTCAACCTCATTCGGATCCGCCGGGAAATACGTTCGAACCATGCGCAGAAACCGCTCCATTTGGTCCGGGAGCAGTACGGTCGGCGTTCCTCCGCCGACGAATATCGTCTCCACCTTGGCAGGCGGATATTGGCCTACCGTCAATTCCATCTCCCGCTCCAGCGCGTCCAAATATTCCATGACGGGCTGGCCCTTCAGCACATAGGAATTAAAATCGCAATAATGGCATTTGTTCGTGCAAAACGGGATATGAATGTACACCGCGGTCGCAGCGCCATGATTGGTTTGAGCTGTATGAGTCACTACCATATGGGTTTATTCCTTTCTGACCTATCAATGGATAAAAAGCCAAGGGACAGAATTCTCTGCCTCCCCGGCTTCTTATTCGTGTGAGCCTATTCGTCTATTTTCAGTACAGCCATGAACGCTTCTTGCGGCACCTCTACGCTGCCGACCTGCTTCATGCGCTTTTTACCTTCTTTTTGCTTGTCGAGCAATTTCCGTTTCCGGGAAATGTCGCCGCCGTAACACTTGGCAAGTACGTTCTTGCGCATCGCTTTAACGGTTTCGCGGGCTACGATCTTCTGCCCGATCGCCGCTTGAATCGGCACCTCGAACATTTGGCGAGGAATCAGATCCTTCAGCTTATCGCAAATGATTTTGCCGCGGTTGTACGCGGAATCACGGTGAACGATGAAGGATAGGGCATCGACTTGTTCGGAATTCAGCAGGATATCCATCTTCACGAGATTGGAACGCTTATACCCGGACAGCTCGTAATCGAAGGAAGCATACCCCTTCGTTCTTGACTTCAGCATGTCGAAGAAATCGTAGACGATTTCGGACAACGGAATGTCGTACGTCAATGTAACACGATTGGAATCCAAATACTCCATGTTCAAGTACTCGCCGCGCTTACCTTGGCACAGATCCATGATAGTGCCTACGAAATCGTTCGGTACAATGACGGAAGCTTTCACGTAAGGTTCTTCCACAAAATCAATACGCTGCGGATCCGGGTAATTGGACGGGTTATCGATATCCATCACATCGCCATTCGTTAAGGTGATTCTATAAATAACGCTTGGCGCCGTTGTAATGAGCGGAATGTTAAACTCACGTTCGATACGCTCCTGTATAATCTCCATATGCAGCAATCCCAAGAAGCCGCAGCGGAAACCGAAGCCTAAGGCCGTCGAGGTTTCCGGTTCGAAACGAAGCGAAGCGTCATTCAGTTCCAGCTTCTGCAAAGCTTCGCGCAGATCGTTATAATCCGTCGTCTCGATCGGGTACAGTCCGCAGAACACCATCGGGTTAATCCGGCGGTAGCCCGGCAGCGGCTCAGGCGCTTGGCGGTCCGCTTCGGTTACCGTGTCCCCGACCCTCGTATCTCCGACATTTTTGATGCCGGCCACGATAAAGCCTACATCTCCGACTTCAAGCGATGGAACGGAAGACATTCTCGGTTTGAATGCTCCTACTTCGATAACTTCGAACGTCTTGTTCGTTGCCATCATTTTGATTTTGGAGCCTGCTTTGATCGAGCCATCAACGACCCGAACATACACGATAACGCCTTTGTACGCATCGTAATGGGAATCGAAAATGAGCGCTTTAAGCGGATTGTCCGGGTTGCCCTGCGGAGCCGGCACTTTTTGACACACTTGCTCAATAATCTCTTTGATCCCGATACCGGCCTTAGCCGAAGCTAATACAGCCTCGCTGGCGTCAAGTCCGATGACGTCCTCGATCTCCTGCTTCACCTTGTCCGGATCGGCGCTTGGCAAATCGATTTTATTAATGACAGGTAATATTTCCAGATTGTTGTCCAATGCCAAGTACACGTTAGCGAGCGTTTGCGCTTCGATGCCTTGAGCCGCATCCACAACGAGCAGCGCTCCTTCGCAAGCGGCAAGGCTTCGGGATACCTCATAGGTGAAGTCGACGTGCCCAGGCGTATCGATCAAATTGAGGATATAATCAACGCCGTCGTCTGCACGGTAGTTCAGTCTTACCGCCTGCAGCTTGATCGTAATCCCGCGTTCCCGCTCCAAATCCATTTGGTCGAGGACCTGGTCCTGCATTTCCCGGGACGACAGCGCTCCCGTATATTCCAAAATGCGGTCGGCCAAAGTCGATTTGCCGTGATCAATATGAGCGATAATTGAAAAGTTTCGAATTCTTGATTGTCTTTCGCGAATGTCAGTCATGCTAACGTATTAACCCCCACAACATGCAAATAATTTTCATTATAGCAGTTGTGGAGAGTTGCAGCAATGTACGAGTCCTAACCTTTCCCTAATACCGCGTCAAATAGTGACACAAACAGCTTGATGCCGTGATGGGAAGCGATTTGCAGCAGGTCGCCGAGCTTGTTGCCGACATGATTCAAGGAATCGTCGTGATCGGCAACAGGCTCCGCCGTTTTGGCCGCATCCGGCTTCGGCGTCGCCTTGGATTTCGCAGCCGCCTCTTCTTTGCCCGGTTGCGATGAGGCCGTTCTGGCAGGCGCCGCGGCGCCGGCAGCAGACGTTGTCGTTTTGCCGGCCGGCTTCACCGATTCCTGCGGAGCTTTGGAGGCCGGTTCAGCGCCCTGGATCCGTTCCATTCCGCTGGAGGCCAGGCTGACTCCGAACAAAATGCAGAACAGCAGCAGCAATCCGAATAAGCCTACTTTAATATAAAACTGCCTCAGCTTCATGGAAAAGACCCTCCCTCGGGTTATCGTTTATGATTGCTTCGGGCTTGCCGCCGGAGCATCTACTTTCTTCGCGTTCAGGATGACTTCCGAGATCGCTTCCGCCAGCCAGTCCGTCGTGCGGTAGCACTCTTCCAAGGTGTTGTAAGGACCGCCGACTTCGATCAATATATTGTTGGGCGAAAAGTTCTGATTGTATAAGCCGTTGCCTTCGCTCGCTTCCTTCGCGTGAATCCCCTTGGAAATACCGGGATGCTTCGCTTCCAGCACTTGATGAATTTTGTTGGCGAATTCCTCATTCTTCTTCCAGTTCGGGTTTTTCCCCCCGATAATGAAATACACTTGCGCATAGTCGACGCCGTCGATCGTCGCGGTCGTCTTGTTGCGGGCCGCCGAATCGCGGTGGATATCGAAATAATACTGCAAGTCCGGATGCTGGACGGCAGCTTCCTGCAGCGTCTTCAAAGAATATTTGTAGGAGTACGGATATTCGAAATTTTTCACCGTGCTCGGATATACGGTTGTGGAATGTACGGCGCCGATGCCGTCTTTCTCCAGATTTTGCGCTAACCGTTGGCCGACGGAGATGATATTGACTTTGTCGCTGTAAGCTTTGTCCGGGTTGGTCACCCCTTTAAGCTCCGGCAGGAAGGATTCATTGCTATGCGTTTGATAGATGAAAGCGATGTTGTCGCCTGCTGTCTTTGGCGGCTGTCCCACAGGACTGACGATCGGATTCGTTGAAGCTGTTGGCGCAGGTTCGGGCGATGGCGCAGGGAGCGGATTCTTCGCCTCTGCTTGCAGATCCGTCGTCCCCGGATTGTAATCGACGGGCTCGCTCGGATTCGATGCGCTGCCTTTTACGAGGACCGTCGTTTTGTTCGTATCCATCCCCGGCACCTCGCTCGCTACCAGACTCTTGGGGTCGCTTGGGTTAATGTCTGTCAGAAACTGAAAGGCGAAGTGAAAGACGTTATGCTGGGAGAAAGTGAATTTCTTCTGGTCTTTATTCAGATGTGGCACTTCCATGCCGATCATATCGATAAAAAACTGGTTCGTGACGGAGGCGGCCAAGCTCTTCATGGAAGAAACCGGCGAGGTCGTAATCACTTTATTTTGCAAGTAACCGCCTACACCGATAAGAACGAAAATGGCTAGGGTCGCTGTGCTGAGAATAAAAAACGTTTTTCCGACGGAACTGGCGCTCTGAAACGTTTTTCGAACTTGGCTGAGATTGAGTGTGGCGGATGTCCATTTCATAGTCTGATTCCTCCTAAACTATCTTAATTCAATCTATGAATTGAGCCCCGTCGATAGAACCCGGAACGATAGTTTTTTTTGATAGAGGAGTTTGATGGGCACCCTGTCTTGTCCACATCCGCTTCTGAGCCGACGGGAGAACGGCCATAGGCTTACTTGCCGCTGACGGCGTCCCTCCCCGGAAAAGCGCAAAAAAAAGAACCCCTTGCGGGGTTCTTACGTTTCCTGGTTACATGCAGCTCCTATGATCAAGCAAGCGATTCGAAATCGAAGGTGCCTTTGGCCACAATCGTGACCCCGCTTGTTTCTTTGAGAACGGTAGGACCGGTATATAATTTAAGCAAGCTCTTATCGCTTGCCTTCTTTGCCGTCTTGGCGGTTAGCCGGTTACGAGCTTTCTTCATGTGCTTCAGCATATAGAATCCTTCCTTTCACAATGGATTTGAGTGAAGACACAAGCTTCGCATTGCGTTCCGACAACTCCATCATCACTTGATGATGATGACGCGGCGGAATATCCGCCCTTGTTTTGAAATGTATGGAGGAAACGATCGTCGGATGCAGCTTCACGCAATAAATATATTCGAACTCGCCGTCATCCTTGTCTCTGGCGCGTCCGAGAATGATGTTCGTATCCTTGCTGCGATAGCATTCGGCCAAATAACTCGCAGGATCGCTCACGTTAAAGCTGTGATTATGGCTGACTTGACCCGCGCGGCCAAACTGCCGCAGTGTCACGCCGTCGTCAAGAAGCTCGAACAGTGTGGCTGCCGTCACTTCTTGAAGCTCAATTATACCACAATTGGTATCAAATGTCTTATGGAATTTATCCAAAACCCGGTCGTAATCCACACTGGAAACGCTGAGCGAGTCCAACGCATCGAAGAGAAAGCTGCGGATCGCCTCATTTTTTTTCATATCGGATGGCTTATGCCGCTTCTTGTGAGCGGAGATGCTGCTCTTGAGCGGGTATAGATGCGGCCCTGCGAGCTCCGCAACGTCCCGGTCCGACTGCTTGTCATCGATTCTGAGCGGACTATAGCCTTCGAGAAATTCGGGCAATTCAAGATCCTTGGACAGGATCAGGAATGTTCGGCTGTGCCCCAGCTCCCCGATGCAGAGCCCAAGCAGCACCAAAAGATTTTCGTATGTCCCGGAATGCCCGCTGTCCTCCGACGTCATGATCAGAAGAGCGAAATCGGAATCTTCCAAATGCCTTTTGAGCATTTTCAATTTATGCTGGGACGCTGCCAGAACACCTTGGTTCAACACCGTCGCATCGGAAATAGAAGCTAGCTGAGATTGATAGAATTCGCCCCATAGCTGACTGGCTGCCGAGCAGCCGATGAATATTTTCGGTTTCATCGGGCTCTCAGTCCTAACTCCTTCACCATCCGCTTCACCGTATAAACAGCAGGTCCCAGTCCCGCCATGAGGCCGGAAGGATGATCCGGCTTGTACGTAAGCGGTGTCAAGCCAAGCAAGTCCGAAGCGATATGTAGGCTTTCTTTCTCCGGAATCAGAAAATACGTTCTCTCCAAGCCGATCTGCCCAATGAATAAGCCAAGCTCCAGAATGACATTATCCCGCACCGTACTGACGACCGAATCTCTTAATAGAGTCAGATCGTCTCCACGGAAGACGAAAATAGCGAAATCGCTGGATTGAGCCTGCTTGATCAGTGGAGCTAACGTCGTTTGCGAAGGAGGGAACAATAATTGACTCCAAACCGTTACGTCACAGGAAAAATGAAGGTTAGACTGCAAAGCCTCTGCTACGTCGATACTCTCGGCAGAGGACCCTATGAAAAGCTTAGCCAGCGGTGTGCTGCTCATAGAAACCACTTCCTCATCAAATGGTGATGGTCAGTTACTTCGACACTTCCCATCTTTTTCCTGCCGCACACAAAGAAAGAACTGTTCCCACTGCAGTCCGCGGTCCCAGTTCTCGTTCAAATATTAATGCGTATAGGCTGCTACATTCTCGACACTTACCGCCTCATGCAGGGCTGCGTTGAGCCCGCTGGCAATGATGTTGGCGATATCTTCAATGAACTGGTCGATTTCTTTGGGCGTAACGAGCAGATCGTGCCCAACAGGATTCAGCACTTCTTTGACCAGTTGCAAGCGTTCATCCTCGTGAATATTGTCCAATAGGCCCAGAATTTGACCTGTATTGCTCGTTTGCTCGCTGAAATGCTTATGCATCAAATCGAAGGCGTTATTCACGATCGTGGAAGCATAAACGACCGTAGGAACCCCAATGGCGACTACAGGCACGCCTAAATTCTCTTTCGTCAATCCTTTACGCTTATTGCCGATGCCCGACCCCGGATGAATGCCCGTATCGGCAATTTGAATGGTCGTATTCACGCGGTCGAGCGATCTGGAGGCAAGCGCGTCGATGGCAATGATGAAATCAGGCTTGGATTTCTCCACGATCCCCAGTACGATATCGCTGCTCTCAATGCCCGTCGTTCCCAGCACTCCCGGTGCTACCGCACTGACCGGCCGGTAGCCCGGACTGACATCATTAGGCATCAGTTCGAAGAAGTGCCGTGTCACCATCACATTGTCGACGACAAGCGGGCCGAGCGCATCCGGGGTCACATTGGAATTGCCGAGTCCGATAATCAGTGCCTTGGCATTCTTCGGAATCCCGATCTCTTGTAGAAATTGCTCGAACTCCTGTGCCAGCTTCGTCGCCACCCGATCTTGCAATTGCGAATCTTTCTCTCGAAGTGCGGGAACTTCTATCGTTATATAGTGACCGAGAAGCTTCCCTAGGGCTCTGGAGCCTTCTTCGTTCTTTACATTGATCTTGGTGACGCGTATACCGTTCTCGCGTACCGATTCCTGTTCAATCCCCGGTATCGGTTGCCCTTGATTGGCAGCTGTAGCCATATCCCGCGCATCCAGCGCAAGATCCGTATGTGTATTAAAAGAGCCTAAGTCCATAGAAGTTCCCCTTTCTCAGGTACATTGCATCTCTTATTGTGCGACGATTCGAATTCCCTTATGCAAAAGTGATGACCACTGAAAACCTATTGACAGGTCTTGCAATTTCAATTGTTGCATGGTAGAATACTTAAAGTTGTCAGCAAACATACAAATGTAACGTTGAACCGTGTTTTGTAAGTAGGAGGTGAATTTCATGCCAAACATTAAATCCGCTATTAAACGAGTAAAAGTTAGCGAAAAGCGCCGTCTTCGTAACGCTTCCCAAAAGTCCGCTCTGCGTACTGCTGTGAAAGCTTTCGAAACAGCTCTTACCCCTGAAGCTCTTGTTACTGCTTCCAAGAAACTTGACAAAGCAGCTTCTAAAGGTTTAATCCATAAAAATGCCGCTAACCGCAAGAAGTCCCGTCTGGCTAAAAAGCTGAACGCTCTTACGGCCCAAGCGTAATACAAGGACATAAAAGCAAAAGTCCAGTTCTCCTCGGAGAGCTGGACTTTTTACTATTTCCTTCTTAGGCAGCCAGCCTAAGAAGGAACATTTCTAATCCTAATACTTTGTCGATTCTGCCGGTCTTCATCTGAAAGTCAAGATCGGCGAGCTGGGACATAATGTCGCTCAGCTTCTCCGTATTGTACCTTCGGGCTTGTCCTTCGGCCACCTTCACCGCGAACGGATGCAATCCGATCTGCGAAGCCATCTGCTGTTGGGAGTATCCCTGCTTGCTCAGTTCTTTGACCTGCAGCATGATGCGGAACTGCCGCGCAATGAGCGCTGCGATCTTGATAGGCTCTTCCCGCTGCTTCAGCAGCTCCTCGAGAATGACGAAAGCCCGCTCCAGCCTCACATTCACGATGTCTTCGATCAGAATGAACACGTTCTGCTCCGCACTACGCGCTACGAGCTTATCAATCACGTCAGCCGTTGCTTCGCTGCCTGCTCCAACGAATAACGAGATCTTCTCGATCTCGGCCGATAGAGCTTGCAAATTGCCGCTTGTATACAGAATCAGCAAGTCGGACGCTTCCTGCGTGAAAGAGAAGCCCCGCTGCCGCGCTTGGGCCGCGACCCAATGCTGCAGCTCCTCCGCGCTAAGCGACAGGAAAGGCACGGCCGCTTCCATTTCTTTGAGCGCTTTGACGATTTTCTTCCGCTCATCCAATTTATCGGCGTCGACCGTAAAAACAACAACGGTATGATCGGCGGGAGACTTCAAATAATCCGTCAGCCGGTCGAGATGATGCTCGATCTTCGTGCTTTCCTTCGCTCCTGTAAAGAACAACGCATTCTTGGCGATCACGAGCTTCCTCGGCACCATGAAGGGCAGCGTCTCCGCATCCTCCAGCACCGCGGATAGCGGTGTCTCGCTTAAATCGAATTTGCTTACCGCAAATTCCCTCAGCTCCGGATCGATGAGGGAATCCGTCAGCACTTGGATAAATTCTCTCATCTTATATTTCTCGGGACCGTAGCACAAATAGACGGGTGCCTGGCGCCCTGCTTGTATATCTTTCAGTGCTCTCTTCGCATCCATAGCTGGCGTCCACTCCTCGCTATCATTTTACCAACAACAAAGGGATTACGTCAAAGCCCGAAGACCTTGAAGCAATCCCTCTGTTTGTCTATTTAAACACCGGCGAAAGGCTCTAGAAACCTTAAGCCATGTGGACGAACCCCCAAAGCATACACTACGCTTCCGTCTCTATAACATACGCAGAAGCCGCCTTGTTGGTGCGTTCTTGACACAAATTTACGGAGTTTCTTCTGTTTTGAGGTTCACATCGATGCGCATCATATGCAGCGAACCGCCGCTTTGGACCTGATAGAACAGTTTATCGTCCTTGGACCATTCCAGTAACGTAATCTGGTCTTCCGGCTGCCAGGCCTTCTTAGAGGCGAATACAAGCTCGCCTGTTGTGCTGTTGCGAATGACAACATGCTGATCCTCCACGGTCGCGCTCAAAGTGCCGGAGGCAGATTTGAGCATGTTCTCGTGAGTAGGGACCGTCAAGGAGAAAACTCCGCCGCGCTGATCCGCATCGGCGCCTTTCTTCGCGACTTGATTTCGTTCAGGCGTCCCGGCTGCGGGAGTCGGCTGCGGCGTTAACGACGGCGATGGCGTTGACGATGGCGTTGACGCGACCATGTTCTTGTTCGGCGCACCCTGACCGGAAGCCGGGCTCGTCGGCGCCGTTTCCGTATTCTTAGCCACTTTATCCGCAGGAGCGTCCTTCATACGTTCAGGCGCTGTTGTGGACGGATCGACTTGTGAGGCATCCTTGGCATCATCCGATTTGGACATCTTGATCGCGTCCGGCTTCTCCAGATTCGCATCTGTTGTAGCTTGCGGACCTGAGCTTCCCGAATCGGAATTGTGCGTCTCCTGCTTATCCGTTCCACTTGCTCCGCCTGCGCTTGCATCTGCTGCGGGAGCTTCGGTTGCTGCGGCGCCGGCATTCGGAGTTTCGGCTTTCTTCATATTACTTCCGTCTGGAAGATTGCTTCTCAGTTCGGAAGAAGCTGCGCTGCGTTCTTCCGCTTGACGCGACATCGGCAGCAAGCCATCTGCATTATCCAGTACAGGCTGCTTCATATTGAATACGAAGAAGCCAAGAATGAGACCTGCGGCCACGACGCCGCCGGCGAATTTCCAGGAGAACTGCGAGCCAAATCGGCGTGTCCAAGGGAGTTTGGTAGTCTGTCCTCGTTCATTCTGTCTCACATCCGGTGTAACGACAGCTGCCTTGTCGGTAATGGACGCCGCGGCACCACGATCTATTTCTGCTAGCTGCGGCAGGATTGCATCGACCAAACTGTATGGAGGAACAACCTTCGGTAGTTGCGTCAAATCATCGGATAATCGTTGTAATCGTTCGAACATTTCAGCACAGTCTAAACAGTACTCCAAATGAGCGTGAAGCTCATCTTCTTCTTGCGAATTCAGGTCTCCATCCAGCTGTCTTTGCATGAGTTCCATCACCTCTTGACAAATCATCCCCGAACACCTCCTTTCTGATATTCTTGGAGCAGCGATTGCAACTGCTGTCTGGCTCGAAATAAGTAAGACTTCACCGTATTAAGCGGTAAATTCAATGATTCGGCAATTTCATGATACGAAAAGTCCTGCAAATAACGGAGAACAACAACAGATCGATGGTGCTCGGGAAGCTTATCGATTGCCTCTCGAATGTCTTTGGCCAGATAGCCAGACATAATTTCATATTCAACATTGTGCTCTGCAGTAAACGTCATATCATGCTCATCAATAGAAACCGTAGGTTTCGCCTTGCGAAATTTATCGATGCAGATGTTCGTTACAATCCGCTGTACCCACGTCTTGAACTGAGCTTTTTCTTCGTATGAATTAATTTTGGTATAAATGCGCAGAAGCGCTTCCTGTGACGCATCAAGAGCATCCTGTTCATTATTCAAAATATAATAAGCGGTTCGGTAGACGTGAGACTCAATTTCTCGCAATAGGGTAATGAGTGCATCACGGTCACCGGCTTGAGCTCTTTTAACCAGTTCGGGTGCTACCACTGGGATCCCTCCCTCTTGCAATCTTACAGACGCAAGAACGTCTCATAATGTTGCAACTCTTTTAGAATAAAATAAAAAGTCAGTTCGCAACTACCAGAATAACAAATTTTGCTTCGTTAATACACCTGTTAGACGCATAAAACTCGGATTAGTTTTACTTCTCATCAAAGGATCCGTCCAACCCCTTTCCCGGTTCGGTCAAATCAACTCCATTTTAAGCCATTTTGGCCGTACGGAAAGTACTATGTTTGTGTAGTACCTTCATATCCCGAGTAATTCTGGGGAAAGTGGTAAATATTACAGAGAAGGTATCCCAAACGCGGAGGACTTTCCCATGTTCAAACAGTTATTCGGCAGAAGGCGCATGCAGGGCAGCTACAGGACAGTCTCCAGAGAGAACAGTGTGAATGCGGAAGAGAATAAAGTGCTGCATCCTGGCCTGCAGGATAATCTGTCTACCATTAAGACAATTTTGCATGAGCCGAGCGATCTTGTCGTCCGACAATTTATGGTAGGCCAAGAGTACCCTTGCGCAGTTGTCTTTATCGATGGCCTGGTGGATACCACACTTGTCAATGAACAGCTCATACATCCGATGCTTCATTCTTTCGACCAGTTGGTCAGTTCGCCGCAGGACCTGCTGAATACGCTAATCGAACAGGTATTAACAGCCTACGAGATGGAAACCGGAGAACTCCTGGATGACGCATTGTTAGCCCTGCTGTCGGGAAATACGCTGATTTTATTGGATCATATCTCGCAGTACATCGTCATCTCCACATCCGGCTGGAAAACGAGAGCGATTGAAGAACCGCAGACGGAATCCATCATCCGGGGGCCGCGGATGGGATTTACAGAAGACTTGCGGATGAATACAGCGATGATCCGAAGAAGAATCAAAGAAACGAATCTCGTCTTCGATACTTTTCAAATAGGACGCAGAGCGAAGAGGAAAGTGATCCTAACGTACGTTGCGGATATCGTCCATCCGGACTTGATCAAAGAAGTTACGAGACGCATCCAGAGTGTCGATATGGACGATATCGAAGGGTCCGGCTTCTTGGAACAGTGGATTACGGACAGCTTCCTCAGCCCCTTCCCCGTCATTCTGAATACGGAGCGGCCGGATAAAGTGTCGGGAGCGCTGCTCCAAGGCCGCGTTGCCATACTCGTTGACGGTGATCCGTTTGCACTCATATTGCCGATTACTTTCTCTTCCAGCTTGCAGTCGCCTGAGGATTATTATCAAAACTGGCTCATTTCCACGCTGACAAGGGTACTTCGCTTGATCTCGGCATTCATCGCCACGTTCCTGCCAGCACTCTATATTGCGCTGCTGGAGTTTCACCACGGCATGATACCATCCAAGCTCGCTTTCTCCATCGCCGGTGCAAGGGAAGGCGTCCCTTTCCCCGCGGTCATCGAAGCCTTCGTCATGGAATTTACGCTTGAGCTGCTAAGGGAGGCGGGGCTTCGACTTCCGAAGCCGATCGGGCAGACGATCGGCATCGTAGGAGGTCTCGTTATCGGAGAATCCGCGGTTGCCGCGGGGATGGTAAGTCCCGTTATGGTTATCGTCGTTGCCGTTACCGCGATAGCTTCCTTCTCTTTGCCTTCGTATTCGTTCGCCATTTCCTTACGCGTCATGCGCTTTGGCATCATGTTGATCGCCTCATTCTTGGGGCTATACGGCATTATCCTAGCCTACATCATGATCAACATCCATATTGTAAACCTGAAAAGCTTCGGAATCCCGTATTCCACGCCCTTTGCACCAATGTTCATCGGAGATTGGAAAGATCTCGTGCTGCGGGCTCCGCTGCATTTCATGAAGAAACGGCCGAAGATGCTTCAAACCAATAATGAGGACAGAATGAAAGTTGGGAGGAAAGACGAATGAAGTCATTTGAGTACGGGGATAAAGAAATAAGCGTTCTAGACATAGCCATCACCGTGTCCTCAATGATTATCGGTGTCGGCATCCTCATGCTGCCCCGGGAGCTGGCCAATACGGTGCACGGTTCTGATGGCTGGATATCCATGCTTGCCGCTGGCTTATTAGCTATAAGCGTAGGTTGGGCTTTAGCCAAAATCGCTACGCATTTCTCTAAGCAAGGCTATTATGCCTACGCATCCGCAGCTGTGACGAAGCCGATCGCTTTCATCGCCGTACTCGGGCTTTCTCTCTACTTTCTCTCCTTTTGCGCTTATGAAGCGAGGGCGATTGCGAATATCGCCAAGCAATATTTATTTGAAACGACTCCGGTTGAAGTCATTGCTTTCGGGTTCTTAATGGTGAACGTCTACGCGGTTTCGGGAAGCCGGGTCGGTTTGATTCGTTTGAACATTTTGTTCATCCCGATCGTCTTGTTCGTCACGATTATCGTTTTATTGTTTAGCTTAAGCATGGTGGACGCCAAAGAATTGAAGCCTTACATTACAACGGATTGGAAATCGCTGGCATCAGCTATGAAAACGACGGCGTTCTCACTTCTCGGCTTTGAGGTCGTCCTCTTCTATATCACGATGATGAATAAGCCTAAGGGCGCTCCGAAGGCTGTCGTCATCGGTATATCTTTACCGATCATCCTGTATACCGCTATTTATCTGGTATGTGTCGGGGTATTCACGCAAATGGCCTTGCCTGAGATCACTTATCCGGCCGTGGAGCTTGCGAAGGAAATGCAGGTCCCGGGCGAATTTTTCGAACGCTTCGAGTCCATTTTTTTTACCATTTGGATCATGGCTGTATTTACAACGACCGTCATGGCTTACGACTGCGCGATCTACGGCCTTAAGTCCTTATTCGCAAAGCCCAAACATCAAACATGGGTATTCATGCTCAGTCCCATCATCTATTTGTTGTGTATGTATCCGAAGAACTTGTCCGATTTCGGCCGAATTAGCACGTTCATCAGCTACACCGGTTTTGTCATTAGTATTTTAACTCCGATCTCTATTCATCTGGTGGCCAAGCTTCGGGGAGTGAAGAGTGATGCTGCCTAGACAACTAGCAAGTACCCTAATCTTGTGCTGTACGCTGACATTATTGACAGGCTGTTGGGACCGGGTGGAGATCGACCAACGCGGCTTCGTTGTCGGAGTCGGCGTGGATAGTCCGGGAGATGGTTCCAAAGATCTGTTCGAAGGCACCTATCAAATCATCGTTCCCGGCGGACTGAAGATGAATGCGGGCAGCAGCGGCGGCCAGAGCAACAATACGAATTCTCATGCGGGTCAAGCTTTTTTCAACATGTCGACGACAGAGAATTCCATGCCGGCAATAGCTTCAAAGATAGCCGCCAGAACGAGCCGCTCCCCCTATTTCGAGCACCTGAAGATGATTATTATTTCGAACGAGATCGCCAAAGTCAAGGGCAACCTCTCCAATATTCTCGATTTCTATCTCCGGAATAGCGAAATGCGCAGAGGTGTGCAAATATTGATTGCGGATGGCAAAGCCTCCGATATGTTGAACATACATCCAAATAATGAATCAACATCAGTCAGTTATATCTCATCCATCGCCAAAAATAACCAAAAAACCAACTACATGCTGCCGCAATCCAGGATTGGAGACGTTCACGAATTTTTAGTCAAAAAAGAGAGCTTTGTTATACAAATGATTAAGAGAGATAACGGGGGTGTTACTCTGAATGGAAGCGCCTTATTTGATGGGAACACCAAGCAGTTCATCGGCTTTTTGAGCGGTGTTGAAACACAAGGTCTTAATTTCGTCACCAATCGGATCAAGGGCGGCATTGTCGAAGCCAAAATGAATGAGCAACCGATCGCCTTCAAGGTCGAACGTTCGAACAGGAAGCTGTATGTGCAGCCAGCGAATAACGGAATCCTCCATTTCACCATAAAAATTATTGTGGAGGGCACACTGGAAAAATCGGTTGCAAATATCGATCCTTCCGATGGAAAAACCATCGAAACGCTAGAAAGCGAACTCCAGGACACCCTTACGACAACTACAACGAAAGTCATCAAAAAACTGCAGCATACGTATAAGAAAGATGCGATGGGACTAGGTTCCTATCTGTTTCAAAACCATTATAAAATGTGGAAACCGATTGCCGACAACTGGGAATCCGGGGCTCATTTATTTAGCGAAGCGGACATCGACGTGCAATTTAAAGTCATCATTCGCCGGGTCGGCAATATTTTCGAAACGACAAGGGAGTAATCGATATGTGGTCATCGTTCCAAGGCTACTTGCCGCCGGGGCTTGTCATACTGTGCACCATTCTTTCTTTCATCGTGCCTTTGGGCACTTACCTGATCAATCGGCTTCTGCACAAAAATGGAGATCCGCCGTGGAAACAGCAAAACGAGACCGAGCAGGAACACAACAAGTCTCCGCAGAACCAACCGTGAAGGACTCAGGCTGCGCAGACTTTGCGATGACGGTCTCCCGATTATGGGGAAGCTGCCAGTTGTTGACGCGTGAAAATGCCCTCTTCGCGCACTTCCAGCTGAATCTCCCCCCTATCGGCCGTTCCCAGCACATGTGCGCCGCTCAGCCTTAACCGCTCGATGACCTCAGGTGCCGGGTGACCATAAACGTTCCCAACACCTGCCGAGATGACGGCAGTTACAGGCTTCCAGTAATCCAGCCACTCTTGTGACGATGAATGCTTGCTGCCATGGTGGGCTACCTTCAGGACATCAATTCGCGGTTGCTCCCCGTCCGCTATGGGTTCCTCGTTCAAACGGTCGATTATTGCCTGCTCCGTCGCCTTGCCGATATCTCCGGTGAAAAGCATCCGGCTGCCCAGCATTTCCAGATAGATCACAACTGAGTATTCGTTCTGCTCTTTGACCATCTCCGCGATATCGGCAGTGTCCCGAAACGGATACAGCACGCGCAGCCTGGTTGACTTGTCCAGCTCAATCCAATCGCTTTGCCGCGCGGCAAGCAGGGGAACACCCTTGCCGTCCAGCGTGCGAAACAGCTTATCCATTCCATTTCTTGGGGTATACGTCCCGTTGAACAGAAACTGCCGTAGGGGGATTTGTTCGGCTACCGCCTGCAGCCCGCCGCTATGATCGCCATCCGCGTGTGAGAGAACGAGCAAATCCAGCTTGTGGATCCCGCGTTTCTTCAGCAGCGGCACGAGCAGCTTCCTGCCTACCTCGTAAGGATCCTGCCTGTCTTTCCAACCTTCGCTCGCTTGGCGAAATCGAAGCGTTCCTCCTCCGTCAATAAGCAGCTGCTTTCCGTAGGGGGTCCGTATTAGGATGGCATCCCCTTGCCCGACATCAATGAATTGAACCAGTCCGCTTCGTTCGAACCGTTCCGGCGAATAGCCGATCCACAGATGCACGATGAAGACGGCTGCAGCACAGCCAAGTCCGGCTTGCAGGTGCGTTTTTTTAAGCGCCAGCCTGTGATCCAATATAATCGGCGGTTCATCGGTATGTTGTTGCAGGTAAAGATGACAGATGACGAACAGGCCGACGACCAACATGTAATAGACCGCCAGCCAAGCCAGGCTCGGCGACGGCCAAATCTGTTTGAACATGGCAAACTGCTGCAGCCCGTCCGTCAACCGGAAGACCGCATCGTTCAAGCCTGCAAGGAGAGCGCCGATAAGCTTGCCGGCCGGCAACCAGATTAACCCTGCAGCGACTGCCGCGAGTCCGGCCGGAAACACCACAAGGGAGATCACAGGAACAAGAAGCATATTGGCTAGCCAAGAAAGCAAGGAGAACTGATTGAAATAGTAGATGGTGACAGGAAACGAAACGAGTTGGGAGACGAATGTGATCGATATCATATTCCTTAACATATTGGAGGAGATGAGGCGTTCGATCAGCGCATTCGCACGCGGAACGCCAACAATTAAACCGAGCGTAACCAGGAAAGATAGCTGAAAGCTAACATCCAGCACATAGTAGGGATTCCAGAGCAGCATGATCCAGCCGACAATGGCTATCGTATGCAGCACATCCTTGGTCCAGCCTTTCTTGGCGGCATACAGAGCGATCATCGCCATCCCCCCTGCCCGTACAATGGACGGGGAAGCTCCTGTCAGTCCGATATAAAAGGGCAGCAGCCACAAACAGACCAGCATGGACGTTTCCTTCGTCAGCTTGAACCGCCGCAGCCCCCACATGCAAACGCCTATAAAGACGGCTACATTCAGCCCCGATATGGCTAATAAATGAGTCAGTCCCAGCTCGGAGAATTGCTGGAAGCGTGCAGGATCGAGATCGTCCGTCAGCCCGATCAGCATGCTCTTCATATACCCCGCCTGCGGCGCGGGGAAGATAAGGTCCATGCGCCTGCTGAGATAGCCGCGCAGCTCGTCGTTCCAGCGCAGCAGCTGAACGACGCCGAAGCGCGCAGCCGCAGGCTGCACTTGCGCCTGATCCACCCCATTGGCTGCGAGCAGCCAATGGGTGTGGTGAAGGCGCAAATACCGGCGGTAGTCGAAGCCGCCGAAGTTGCGCGCCGGGGACGGGCTCCGCAGCGTCCCCGCAAGCGTAATGGCGTCCCCGCGGCGCCAGCCGGACGCCACCCCCTGCTGCGCCTGTGCTAGCAGCCGCAGCGAAACCTGCACGCGTTCCCCGCCGAGCGGGAAAGCGCGTTCGTCCGGGAAGCGGATGCTGTCCGCTTCCACGGCAAAGCTGGCCCTGTCGCCGTCGACGGTGACAGGGGTGGCGATGCGGCCGAGGACCTGCGCTTCGCGGCCGTCGGCGGTGCCCTGCCGCTGCGTAGGCGGCAGGGCAGAGACGTTGCGCTGGTCGGTCCATTCGAAGTAGCCGCAGGCGGCTCCGACCAGCACGAGGGTGCTCAGCAGCTGTCTGCCGGGCAGCCGAAGCAGGTGCACGGCGGCGAGCGCGGCAAGCAGCAGCGCGCTCGTAGACAAGCCGAGAGGCAGCTCCGTATACAGCGCCAGCACATAACCGGTTATCCACAGACAGCCTCCTAGAACAACTGGGCGTTTCATCTTAACAGATCTCCTTTCATCGCGACGTCGTGATCCACCAATTTCCATATCAATCCAGCCAACACCAAAAAACCTCTTTCCTGCAAAGCCCTGGTCATCATAGGGCTGTTGCCGGAAAGAGGTTCTTCCTCTTAGGCTTAGCTTATCGCTCTAATTCACTACATCGGATACGGTGCCGGGCGGAGGTTCATAACCGTCCATTCGGCGAAAAACGATACCTCTGGCAGCCATCAGCTGGCTCACCTTCTCATGGTCCTTCGGATATCCCCGGTGGAACACGATCTCCGTCACACCGCTGTTCGCCAGCATGTTGGCACAGGTCCAGCAAGGCTGATCCGTCACATAGACGGTCGAACCCTCGCGGTCTTCTCTGTCCGTAAACAGCAGCAAATTCTGCTCGGCATGGATCGTACGTATGCAGCGCTGCTTCCGCACGACTTCTTCGACATCCGCTACCACTTTCAGCTCAATCTCTTCGACAAGCATGCAGCCTGCTTCCGTACAATCGGGCACTCCCATAGGCGCACCGTTATAGGCCGTGCCGAGCAGCTTCTTGCCCTGCACCAGCACCGCCCCTACATGACGCCGGTTGCATCTGGAGCGTGTGGATGCCATATAGGCTATGTCCAGGAAATAAGTATCCCAGTCTTTCCGGTTGCTCATGGCACCGATACCTCCATTCTATTCCTTTTTTCATTTCTAGTATTCTCTCATACTTCTTGCCAAAATAAAAGAAACGACTAGGTGGAAGGGACGAAAACATGTTCTTTCAGCTTCTCCAGCAGCTTCTCTCCGATCCCTTTCACCTCGATCAGCTCTTCGATCCGGGTGAACTTGCCTTTTTTCACCCGATAGTCCATTATCGCTCTCGCTTTGCTGTCTCCGATCCCCGGCAGCTCATTCAATTGCTGGAGCGTAGCCGCATTCAAATCTAAGAGGCCGTTCCCCGTCGTCTCAGCCGGACTTTCCTCCAAATCGCCGGATGGGGATGCTTCCATGTTGGGCTTGGCTTCCCGGCTCTCCCATTCCGTTGACTTCCGGACTGAAGTTTGCGTCTCCTTCGGCGTTGACTCTCCCTTTTCATCCGGCGCTTCCGGTACATCCGGACGCATGGTGTCATCGGATCTTTGAGCAATAACCTCTAAGATTTGCTCATTGATAGGCGCGAATTCCGTCTTTAGCGATGACCTGCTTCCCTGCACATAAGGCCAAACAACAAAACCAACAAAAAAAAAGCCTGCCGCCATCACGATCCATTTACGATAACGAAGAAAAGTCACGTTAACCTCCTATATGAAATTTAATAATGCAAGGTGAAATAACTCTCTAGACATAATGCCCGAGAAAGGCACATATACATGAAAAAGCATCCGAATGGCGTCCAAAACTGACCCCGTGCTAAAAATATGAACGAAAGTGATTGATTTTTTCGGGAGGGATTACTAGATGAAAGCAGGGTTCATCGGTACTGGGAGTATGGGAAGTATACTGATTGAAGCATTCATTCATTCTGGGGCTTTCAATCCGGAGCAAATTATTGCGGGAAATCGCACGATTCGTAAAGCTGAGCTTCTTGCGGAGACGTATCCTGGGCTTCGAGTTGCCCAATCGAATAGAGAAGTTGTCATAGGGAGTGACATTATATTCCTGTGTGTGAAGCCGTCGGAGTTCAAAAAGGTTATCGATGAAATTAAAAAGGACGTGCTTCCCTCTCAATACATCATATCCATCACAAGTCCAGTATTGATCAAACAATTGGAAAACCTTTTGCCGGCCAAAATCAGTAAAATCATTCCAAGTATTACGAACTATGTATTAAGCGGCGCCACATTGATCATTCATGGCAACCGGATGCAGCCTGAGGATAAAGAATGGTTGGAAAATCTGTTCGCGCACATTTCCTCGCCGATTCGGGTATCGGAAAATTACACACGTATTTCTTCCGACCTGTCCAGCTGCGGACCTGCCTTCCTCGCGCATTTCATTCAATCATTTGTGGACGCTGCTGTTGAAGTTACGGGGATTTCCGCTGAGGATGCCACGATGCTTGCCAGCGAGATGACGCTTGGAACAGGCAAACTTTTGACGACCGGGGGCTTTAACCCGCTCACTTTACAGAAACGCGTTTCCGTTCCCGGAGGTATTACTTCCGAGGGCTTGCGTATTCTGGACGAAGAGCTCTCTAATGTGTTCACACGAGTCATCCGTGCTACCCACGCCAAATATCAAGAAGACCTTGAGAAGACTGAGCAGCAATTAACGATATAGCAGCAGTCTTCTCAATAGCTTCTTCTCTAACTAACCGACAACGATATTAACAAGCTTTCCTTTGACAACAATCAATTTGCGAACGGCCTTTCCGGCGGTCGCTTCTTTGACTTTGTCCAGACCGAAGGCAATTTGTTCCATCGCCGCTTCGTCTGTATCTTTGGAGATCATCGTACGCTCCACGATCTTACCGTTCACTTGCACAACGATCTCGATCTCATTATCGACCGTCCATGCTTCATCATAAGCCGGCCATGGCTCGTAAGTGATGGATGTCGTGCCGCCCAGCTTCTCCCAAAGCTCCTCCGCCAAGTGCGGGGCAAGCGGCGAAAGCATTTGAACGAAGTTTTTCATCGCTTCCAGCGGCAAGCGGTCGGTTTTGTACGCCTCATTGACGAAAATCATCATTTGGCTGATCGCCGTATTGAAGCGAAGCGCCTCGAAATCCTCGGTAATCTTTTTGATGGAACGATGCCACGTGCGTTTGAACGTATCGCTGCCAAGCGTTTCGTCAGCGCTGATTTTGGACTGCAGCTTGCCGTTCTCGTCTACGAACAATCGCCAAACACGGTTCAAGTAACGGTAAATGCCGTCTACGCCGGTCGTGTTCCACGGTTTTGTCGCCTCCAGAGGTCCCATGAACATTTCGTACATGCGCAGCGTATCGGCCCCCTGATCGTTCACAATATCATCCGGGTTGACGACGTTACCGCGGGATTTACTCATTTTCTCCATGTTCTCCCCGAGAATCATCCCTTGGTTCACAAGCTTATGGAACGGTTCCTTGGTGTGGACGAAACCGAGATCATACAGCACCTTATGCCAGAAACGCGCATACAGCAGGTGAAGAACCGCATGCTCCGCGCCGCCGATATACAGATCGACAGGCAGCCATTTCTTCTGCAGCTCCGGCGAGCAGAACTCCTGGTCGTTGCGCGGATCGATGAAGCGCAGGTAATACCAGCAGCTGCCTGCCCATTGCGGCATCGTATTCGTCTCGCGGCGGGCTTTCATGCCGGTTTCCGGATCGATGGTATTCACCCATTCGGCAACGTTCGCCAGCGGCGATTCCCCGGTGCCTGACGGCTTGATCTCATCGACCTGCGGCAGCAGAAGCGGAAGCTGGTCGACAGGGACAGGCTTCATCGTACCGTCTTCCAGATGAAGAATCGGAATCGGTTCGCCCCAATATCTTTGACGGCTGAACAGCCAATCTCTCAAGCGGTACGTCACTTTGCCGCGGCCTTTTCCGTTCTCTTCCAACCATGCGATCATCTGCTTGATCGCCTGCTCGTTGTTCAGGCCGTCAATCGGTCCGGAATTCACGTGAGGGCCGTCGCCGGCATACGCTTCCTTCTCCACATCTCCACCCTTAACGACTTCGATAATCGGCAGATCGAACTGCTTCGCGAACTCCCAGTCACGCTGGTCGTGTCCCGGAACCGCCATAATCGCTCCGGTTCCATAACCGCCAAGCACGTAGTCGGCGATCCAGATCGGCACTTTGCCGCCGTTCACCGGGTTAATCGCATAAGCGCCCGTGAATACGCCGGTTTTGTCCTTCGCCAGATCCGTACGCTCCAGATCGCTCTTGCGGGATGCTTTCTCCTGGTACTCCTTCACTGCAGCTTCCTGGTCACCTGTCGTAATTTGCGCGACAAGCTCATGCTCAGGCGCAAGCACGCAGTAAGTCGCTCCGAATAAAGTGTCCGGGCGCGTCGTGAACACGGTCAGACTCCGCTCCGCATGTCCTTCGATCGCGAATTGTACTTCCGCCCCCGTGGATTTGCCGATCCAATTGCGCTGCATATCCTTGATGCTCTCCGACCAGTCAAGCTCTTCCAGATCTTCCAGCAGCCGCTCGGCGTACTCGGTAATTTTCAAAATCCATTGACGCATCGGTTTGCGGATAACCGGATGACCTCCGCGCTCGCTCAAGCCGTCGATCACTTCTTCATTGGCAAGCACGGTACCCAGCGCCGGGCACCAGTTGACCGGCACTTCGTCGACATAAGCGAGCCCTTTGTTGTACAGCTGGATGAAGATCCACTGCGTCCATTTGTAGTACTCCGGATCCGTTGTGGAAATCTCGCGGTCCCAATCATAGGAGAAGCCCAGCGATTTGATTTGGCGGCGGAACGTATCGATATTCTTCTTCGTGAAATCGCGCGGGTCATTGCCTGTGTCCAGCGCGTATTGCTCGGCCGGAAGACCGAAGGCGTCCCACCCCATCGGGTGAAGCACGTTATAGCCTCTCATCCGTTTGAAACGGGAGACGATATCTGTAGCCGTGTAGCCCTCCGGATGTCCGACGTGCAGGCCGGCTCCAGACGGATATGGAAACATATCGAGGGCATAAAATTTCGGCAGCTCCGAATTATCCAGCACCTTAAATGTTTTGTTCGCATCCCAATAGGCTTGCCATTTCGGCTCAATCGCTTGCGGATTGTAGCCTTGTACTTCCCTTGCTTCTTTGGTTTCCTGTGTCATGTTCAACTTCCTCCCTGTGTACGGCGCTACAAGCGCCAAAAAACCTCTCATCGCTAGCGGATATCGCTAGGGACGAGAGGTTAGATTCCCGTGGTACCACCCTAGTTAACACCAGGCATACTTTGCCCGTGTTCACTCTGCCCCTTAACGCGGGTGAAACGATCCGGCTAGCGCCATCAACCTTCATAGCGGTTCACCTTCTAGCTCCAAGGCGAGTTCACAAGCTGCACCTGCCGGCTTCCACTCTTACACCGGCTCTCTGTAAGATGCTGTACATGTTACTAGTCCTCTTCCAAGCTTTGAAATCATCTAATTAGCTTTGATTATATGTAAAATAATGCCGTACTGTCAAGCGGCACCCGGCTTCCGCCTTATTTCTTCGCTATAAAGAAAGCCCGCTCCGTAAGCTCGGTCGGCTGCTCCCACGTAAAATCCGCAGCTATCCGGACTTCACGAAAGCCCGCTGCTCGCAGCATTTGCTCCAGCCAATCCAAGTCATATGCGCGCTGCTCATGCGATTCGTCGATGCGCCTGAACAAAGCCCTGTTCCCGCTCTCCTTCACAAAGATGGTCAGCTCATGCTGGATTTGTACGCGCTCCTCGTCAAGCTCGCTTGTCCAGATGTAGGCGACGTCATCTTCGTTCAAATAGAACGGCTGGGTCTCCGCGTAAGTGAACAGTTGTTGCGGCGTATGTACGTCAAAAAGGAACAAGCCGCCCGGTTTCAAGCCGGCGTACGTCTGCCGGAACGCATCCGCAATATCCTCTTCCTCCAGCAGATAGTTCAGGCTGTCGCAAAAGGAAATCGCCGCGTCGACAGGCTCGCCGAGCTCCCATTCCCGCAAATCCTGCTGCAGCCAGCGAATCGCTCCGCCGCGAGGCTGGGCGCTCTCCCCGGCTTTCTGCTCAGCAACTGCGAGCATGTCCTCGGACAAATCGATCCCCGTCATCTGGTAGCCCTCCGCTGCCAGTGGGATTGTCAAGTTCCCCGTACCGCAGCCAAGATCGACGATCGAAACAGGCTTCACGCCGAACCGCTCAAAGCTCTCCAGCACGAATCGAAGCCAGTCCTTGTATGGCATCGTATCCATTAACCGGTCATACGTATATGCAAATTGTTCGTAGCTCATTTTAACCGGGGTTCTCCTCTTTTTTCAGATAGGTCCAATCGTCCTCCTGATAAATGAGCCCGTCCTTCATCAGCTTGCCCAGAGCCCGCTTGAACGCCGACTTGCTGAGACCGAACTTCTCTTTGATAATGTCCGCTGAGGTCTTGTCCGAAAAAGGCATGGCATTGCCGGCTCTTTCCTGAAGTACGCTGAGAATTCGTTCGGCGTCCTCGTCCCGCCCCTTTTCCTTCGGCTGCCGCATCGACAGATTGACGCGGCCATCCTCTTCGCGGACATAAGCGACGCGCACATCGACCAGCTCGCCCATCCGCAGCAGCCTTGTCCGCTCCATCGGAGCAATGAGTCCGATCACGCCGAAGCCAAGAACTCCCGCCTCGCATACGACGAAGGTTCCCATTTGGAGCGGCCTGTACACGCGCGCTTTCACCCAGCGGTTGCTCCAGCTCGACGGAGCCCGCACGCATAGCGGAGCCAAATCCTCTTCCAGCGCGAGCTTCGCGATTAAGCGCCCCTGCCTGTCATGCGCCAATGTCGCAAACACCTTGTCCCCCACTTGGGGGCGCAGCTCTTCAAGCTCAGGTACGTTGCGGTATGGAAGCAGCAGATGGCGTCCGAGGCCCATCTCGAGAAAGTATCCGAATCTCGGATGAATATCGACGACTTCCAGCAAACCGACCTCGCCCATCAACAGGTGCGGGCGTTTCATCGTCGCCATTAACCGGTCCTGCGTATCGTGGAACAGGAATGCTTCCACTTGGTCGCCGTCTTTAATTTTGCCTGCAATTTCCGCATACGGCAGCAGCACGTCCTGATAGCCGTCGCTCAGGTAATAGCCGTTCGGCGGAACTTCCCTCGCCACCTCAAGGGTCACGAGGGATCCTGCTTCCAGTCTCATACGCGCTCCACAACTTTGGCATCGGACCAAAGTCTTTCGATGTTATAATATTCGCGGTCATCGCGGTGGAATACGTGCAGAACCACATCTCCCAGATCGAGCAGAACCCATCTTGCCGTATCTACACCTTCATAGCCGCGGATCGGCACGCCGAGCTCATGCGCTTTCTTTCGGGCTTCTCCGGCAATCGCTTGTACTTGGGTTTCCGAATTTCCATGGCAAATGACGAAATAGTCAGCGATTAGCGATACCCCTTGCAGATTGAGCGTAACAAGATCGTGCGCTTTTTTGTCCTCCGCCGCATCCACTACAAATGCCAAAATTTCCTCTGGGTTTTTAATCATTCAATCAACCTCCGCTAAATTATTCATTTAATTGTTGAAGCAAATCATTCCGCGTCAAGATCGTCAGCGGGTAAATGCGTTTTCCTTTTTCGATCAGGAATCGGATCGTCGAATCGAAGCCGATCACCAGCGCTTTCTCCAAAGAGCTTTCGGCCGCTTGACGAATGGACTCTACACCGGGAAATTCCCGGCTGGGTTCCATATAATCCGCCAGACATACGATTTTGTCCAGCAAAGTCATCTGCTCGCGGCCCGACGTATGGTACCGGATCGCATCCAAAATCTCTTCATCCGCAATTCCGAATTGCGTCTTCGCGATGAACGCTCCGGCGTGCGAGTGCCATAGTTCCTTGTCATAGTCCAGCAGATCTGGGGGCAGCCCGTTATCGCGGATAATCTTAGCTTGCTCCTGAACGGGCCAATACTTGCAATAGTCATGCAGAATTGCGGCAAGATCGGCTTTGACAGGATCTCCTCCGAACCGTTTGGCGAGAATGACGCTCGTTTCCATGACACCCAGCGTATGCAGCCAGCGCCGCTCAGGCATCTGCTCTTTCACCGCCGCAATAAGCTCTTCACGCTTCATACAGCCGGTTCACCTCCATGTAACCGTTCACGGCCTCCGGCACCAGATAGCGAACCGAACGCCGCCGCGACCGTTCCTCGCGGATCGCCGTTGACGAAATTTCCACAATCGTCATGGGAACAATCGTTACGCGATTCCGGATGTTTGCCGGCATATACGTCATATCCAGCTCGTAGCCCGGTCTGGCTAAACCGATAAAACGAATATGCCGCACGATGTCATCGATGCGATGCCACTGCGGCAAATATTGGACCATATCTGCACCTATGATATAAGCAAACTCCTTATCGGGATGCTCATTGCGCAGCAACTCAATCGTATCGATACTATAAGATACGCCGCCTTTGTTGATTTCGATATCAATCGGACGAAAAAAAGGATTCCCCTCCGCTGCGAGACAGACCATCTCCCAGCGCTGCAGGGTCGTCGCTTTCGGCGCATTCGCCTTATGCGGCGGCACGTTAGCCGGCATGAGCCATACTTCGTCCAGTCCCGCTTCCACCCTCGCCCGCTCCGCCGCGATCAAATGACCGGTATGGATCGGATCGAAGGTGCCTCCCATTATTCCGACAAGCATGCTTCCACCTCTTTAGCACGGCAGTTCGATCTTCTTCTTGTCACGCGATTCTTTGTACAGCACGACGATTTTGCCGATGACCTGTACCAGCTCCGCGCCGGATTTCTCGGACAGCTCCGCTCCAACCTCAGCGCGGTCTTCCCCGCTGTTATTCAGAACTGTAATCTTGATCAGCTCCCGAACCTCCAACGCTTCTTGAATGTGACGAATCAAATGTTCGTTCACGCCGCCTTTGCCAACTTGAAAAATCGGATCTACATGATGCGCCAATGAGCGCAAATAACGTTTCTGTTTGCCTGTTAACATCGATGTCCCTCTATTCATTCTTATTCAGCTAACGACTGCTCTACCACCTGTCTCATCGCCTCAACGGGCGCAGGTGTGCCAGTCCAGTATTCGAAGGCATATGCCCCTTGATAAATAAACATGCCGAGTCCGCCATGAATGCGGGCGCCGACGGCCTCCGCTTCACGGAGAAAACGCGTAATGCGCGGGTTATAGATCAGATCGCTTACGAGATGATGCTTTCGAAGCAGCTCGACCGGCATCGGCAGCTCCTCGGTATGAGGGTGCATACCTGCGGAGGTCGTATTCAGCACGAACTGAACGTGATCCACGACGTCCGCCACCTCATCCAGCCCGAGTCCGACCGTCTTGGTATAAGTGCCGATCGTCTCGGCCAGCTCAAGCGCCCGTTCTTTGGTCCGGTTCGCGATGTAAATGCAGCCTGCGCCTTCTTTGGCCAGCGCATAGGCAACGCCTCTCGCCGCTCCTCCGGCACCTAGGACAAGCACATTCTTGCCCTTCAATTCGATACCTGTTTCCTCTTTGAGCGAGCGCACGTACCCGATGCCGTCGGTATTGTATCCGGTCAGCTTGCCGGCATCGTTCACAATCGTGTTCACAGCGCCTACGATGCGGGCGCCTTCGTCGATCTCGTCCAGGTACTGCATCACTTCCACTTTGTGGGGGATTGTTACGTTGATCCCCCGGTAGCCTAGAGCCCGAATCCCGCGAACGGCGTCGCCAAGCTCTTCGGGACGAACATGAAAAGCTGCGTAAACCGAATTCAAATCGGCTTCCTGAAAAGCGCGATTCAGCATGATCGGTGAACGGGAGTGCCGTATCGGATCCCCGAATACCCCATATAGAATCGTATGACTGTCAATCGCCCGGCTCTTCTCCATGGTTTCCTCTGGTCCCCCTATATCAATGACTCGCGTGTGATAACCTTAATCCCCTTCGGTGCGTGAACGGCAAGTTGAGCGCCGGCCACGGAATTCACCTTGATCCAGCCTAGACCGGAGATGAGCACATCCATCTGTTTCCCCTTCGGAATGTTCAGCACATGCTTCACAAGCGGCGGCAGCTCTGCCAGATCGTCCTCATTCGGCGGTGCCAGCATCACGCCCTTGTGTTCTTCATATAAGGCGTCCGCCCGCTCCAATTTCGTACGGTGAATTTGAATTGCATTGGAGATGTAGCAGGTGAACGACTGGTGCTCGCCTTTCATAAAATCAAACCGGGCTAAAGCGCCAAAAAACAGCGTCTGCGCCTCGTTTAATTGAAAGACGATCGGTTTGAGCGGCTTGTCCGGCATGATGCGGGAAAGATCGCGTTTCTTCACAACCTCGGTTAACCGGTGTTGGTGAACGATCCCCGGCGTATCGACGATAAACCGGCCATCATCGAGCGGGATTTTGACCAAATCCAGCGTCGTGCCCGGGTACTGGGACGTCGTCAGCTCAGCGTCAAGATCGCTGTAATCGCTGATCAAACGATTAATAAGGGTCGATTTCCCGACGTTCGTAGCACCGACGACATATACGTCCATATTGCCGCGGTATTCCTGTACGGCCGTAATGACGCGATCAAAGCCGATATTCTTCTTCGCGCTGCACAGCACGATATCGACGACTTTGAGATTCGCTTCTTTGGCTCGGCGCTGCACCCAATTGATGATTTTGTTGGCGTTCGTCACCTTCGGCAACAGGTCGATTTTGTTGACGACGAGCAGCACCGGATTCGTCCCGACGAACCGGGCAAGGCTGGAAATCATGCTGCCTTCGAAGTCGAAAATGTCCACAATCTTCACGACGAGCGCTTTGGTTTGGCCGACATGGCCGAGCAGCTTCAGGAAGTCGTCCTGCTGCAAGGTGATGCTCGAAGATTCATTATAGTGTTTGATCCTGTAGCACCGCTGGCAGATGACCGGTTCCTTCTGCAGCGCCGCTTCCGGGATAAAACCCAGCTTGCTTTTGTCTTCCGTTTGCAGCAGTACGCCGCATCCCGCACAATGATTAACGATTTCTGTACTCATGAAACCTCCTAATTCTTCATTCTGGCTGTCGCCCATTTCTCAATCCGACGGTTGATTCGTGTGAAAAACCCTTCGTCATTGATGGAAATCGGCTGTACCAGAATCGTGTAAAGCCCCATTCGATTGCCGCCAAGCACATCGGTTAACATTTGATCGCCTATGACCGCTGTTTGTCTTACGCTCGTACCAAGCAGCTTCATAGCTTTGTGAAAAGAAACGTTCGACGGTTTCTTGGCGCGGTGAATAAATGGAATGCCTAACGGCTCTGCAAAAGCGGAAACGCGTCCGTGATTGTTATTGGACACGATCACGACTTTGAAGCCCATCTTCTGCAATCGGTTCAACCACTCTATCAGCTCCGGGGTCGCATGCGGATCGCGCGCGCCGACAAGCGTATTATCGAGATCGGTAATGATACCGCGCACGCCAAAATCCCATAAATGATTGGCGTCAATATCATAGATCGTATGTACGGACTGTCTGGGTACAAGCTTATTCAGCAAACCATTTCCCTCCAACTGCTTCCTCGACATATACGAGAAACTATACCATAGTGACCCGATTGTTGCAAAAAGAAAAGAACATATTTTCCCACTATCCGCGGGTTGGAAGCGGCAGCCAATTCAGGACGTTTTGAATTTGGCGGTCCCAATATCCCCATTCATGCTCGCCGGGCCCTTCCTCATAAGTTAAGTCCAGTCCGATTTCCCGGCAGTAATCGCGGAACCGGAGATTATCTTCATATAAGAAATCCTCCGTGCCGCAGCATTGATATAGATCGGGTTTGGCATGAGGACTTGATGCGAGCTTCTGCGCCAAGTGAAATAAATCGTTGGCGCTGCCCTTGATTTGGTTGACATCGCCGTATATCAATTGGAAATCGCCCGGAAAGTTGAGCGCGCGGTGCGAAATATCGAGCGCACCCGACAAGCTTGCCGCAGCCGCGAATCTGTCCGGGTGCGTAAGCGCCAGTTTCATCGCGCCATAACCGCCCATCGACAATCCTGCCACGTAGTTCAATTCCCTCTCTTCTGCCAAAGGGAAGAAAGACCTGGCCAGCGCCGGCAGCTCTTCGCTAACGAAGGTCCAATATTTCGGTCCAGCCGCCATATCGGTGTAAAAGCTGCGGTTGACGGCCGGCATGACGACGGCGATGCCTAATTTGGCGGCATACCGCTCGATGGACGTGCGGCGCATCCAGATCGTATGATCGTCCGACAGGCCATGGAGTAAATAGAGGGTCGGATGCTTCTTGCCGAAGCTGGCCGAAGACATTCCGATTTGGGAATGAGCGGCTTGGGGCAGCAGAACGTACATGGATGCGGAAACGCCCAGTGTATCGGAATAAAAATGACAATCGATAAATGCCATACGAATAAGCTCCTCTCATAGGCAAAACCACCCCCCGGGAGGGGGAGTGGTTCTCAAATGCCTATTTCATTTGTTCTTTTAATTTGATAATCGATTGGCTAACCGCTTGATAATCGGCTTCCGTGGATGCCGCTTGACTGTATTTGGCCCGCTCGAACAGCTCGAGCACCGTCTCCAGCTCGTGCTTCATCCATTTGCTCTGATTAGCCCATCTGGCGGTGGCTTCGCGCATCGTTTCATGTTCAAGTCTCGTGTAGCCCTTGCGGCGGCTCATGCGCAGCAGCCTCTCGAACTCCACGATAATTTTCTGATTGAAGTTAACGGCTTTGAGCTTCCGGCGGGCTCTGAAGGCTTGCCAGTACGCGCCTTTGAAGAACAGCCATGCACCGGCGGCGATCGCTGCCGCTCCGGCTGCAGCACTAAACGTTATCCATAACCAGGTAAAGCTAGGAGCCGCTTCCGCTTCTTCCGGCAATGTAACCGGATCGCTCTCTGTCGACAGCTCTGAAGGAGGAGGCGTAACCTCCGGAAACACGTTCGGAAGGGAGAATCCGGACGTAGGCTCGAATGGAATCCAGCCGAAGCCTTCGAAATAGACTTCCACCCAGGAATGCGCATCGGAGTTGCGGACGGTGTACGTACCGGCGGCATCCTCATCGATATCTGCGCCCAACTGGCTCAGAATGCCGAAATCCCTGACTTCCTCCGAAACCGGCGAAGCGCCGGAGGAATAGCCTTTGACCCACCGGGTCGGCAGTCCGATGGAACGGCTAAGAACAGCCATTGACGTGGAGTAGTAATCGCAATAGCCCTGTTTCACTTCGAACAGGAAACGGTCCACGAAGTCCTTGCTTTTCCCTTTGGACTCGTCCGGGGTGTTCGTATAAGGGTAGGTTTCGGACAAATAGGTCTCGATCAGCTTCGCCTTATCGTACGCGTTGGTCGCAGACTTCGTAATGTCGGCGGCCAGCTGCTTGACGCGCGCCGGCAAATCCGCAGGCACTTGCAAATATTCGGCCCATTCCGGTTTATTCGCATAGTCGACATTCACTTCGCGCAACTTGGCAACGTCCAGAATCGGCTCCTGCGTAACAATAGCGTACTCCTTCGGGTAGTTCGTCCGACCCGAGTAGCGAAGCTCGGATTGACGAGGCGACCACAGAATGCGCTGGAACTGATTCTCACCCTGATTCACTTCCACGAGCCGCTGGATGGCGTAACCGCCGAACAGAACCGGGAACGTTTCATCCCTTTCCATCACGATCGTTTGTGTGACTTCTTTCGTCTCGAGCTGCGAGGTATCGAATCTCGGGTCAAGCGGCAGCACATTCAGGTTCACCCGATTGAGCGGCATTCTTCTCTCGTTAGCGCTGGGTTCCCAGCCTTTCCCGTTGTATTGCGCCCGCGTTTCGCCGCGGAAATACGTTCGTTTGCTCGTTTCGACCGTCATGACAGGGGTATAGTCGAATTGGAATCCCCCGCCGAGCGTACTGTCATCCCGGCTGTATCCGGAGGAGGAGTCGGCGGCTGACGCCGTAACGCTGACGCCTTTGCCTAGAAGGGGAACAGGCTCCCCCCGGCTTACCTTCCATGCCGTGTAAGGATCCGTCAGCACAGGGTCTACGGTCGGCGCCAGGAAGCCGACAATCCCGATGACACTGACAATAAGCGCTACAGGCAGAAGCAGCGAAGACGGGTAATCGGTGATCGTTTCCCAGATGACGGGAGCCCGCTTTTTCAATTTGGCGAAATGCCGAACGATCAGCAGAGAGAATCCGCAGAAGATGACCATGGCGACTTGCGGCCATAGAAATATCGCGCTGAAGGAGTCGCGGATGGAAAAAAACAGAATGCTGACGGTAATCAGGACAAAAATACGCAGCCTGGATTTGACCGACCACATGGCGAACAAGTAGATGACCCATGCCGTTAGACTGAACCAAATATACGGCTCGAGCTGTCCGGCATTGAGAGCGATCCATCGCAGCGCCGTTTTCCATGAGGTTACATGCAGTGTGACGAAGTGGTACCCCATGCCCACGGCATGGATCCCGACGATCAGAATGAACTGAATGAAGGAACGCCACACGCTGCGAATATGAGGCAGCATGTAAGTCGCCGCCACGATGCCCAGCGTTCCGGTGACGTAGGCGACCGTTTCCGGCAGCCACATACCGTCTTCTTTGGTAATCCAAATAACGAATTGATAGAGATAAATCCCGGTCAAGATGGCGCAAAGCCGCTGCTCCCAGTCGGTCAGCACGATTCTTCTCCACAGTGTGTTAAGCATAACGTTTCGCCCCTCCCAACAGGTTAGGCAAGTCCGTTAATTGGCTGACCTCATACCCCATGTAGCCTTGCGAGCGAATAGCCTTCACCCAGTCGTCCTTCGCCTGCTCCTGCTCCGTGCCCTGCATCTTGAAAGCTTGTGACGGTGCCGCATCCGCATGAACCCATATATGGCACGGATTCATCTGGAGATGCTCCAATTGAGTAAGCACCTGCATCATAGCGGAGCCTTTCTGCGGAGAAATCAGGACAAAGAAGCAGCCGGCCGGCAACTCCCGGGAATGCTCTTTCAAGATCTGGTGCAGCGAATGGAAACCGTCTGCTTCCACGCCAACCAGATGCTTCAGAATGTGCTTATGGTGATTCTGGCTTTGCTTCGGCTCGAAATAGGTGGACTCCTTGCCGATGGACAGCAGTCCGAGCGCTAGCTCCCGGCCCGATCCGTACCGGAATAACGACGCCGCAATCGAGACCGCCAATTCGAATTCGGCTGCATCCCCGTATGCGCGTGCTGTCCGGTCCAGTAGAATAATCGTTTTGGGCAGCGATTCCCGCTCGAACTCTTTGGACTTCCACGTTCCCGTCTTCGCCGTCGCGTTCCAGTGAATCCGGGATAACCGGTCGCCGTAGATGTATTCACGGACGCCATTAATTTGCGTAGTCTCCCGGTGAGCCCTCGTCGTCGTAGAATGATGCTGCATGCCTTTGAGCATCTGGTGGAATTGCGCCCACTCGCGGATCGCCACCGTTTGCGGATAGACCGTTATCGACTGCTGCAGCTCCATACGGCCCTTATGTTGAAAGAACCCGAAAATATCCTCTGTCAGACACTCCGTCGTTCCGAACCGGTAATACCCGCGTCTCAGCGGCGGCGTGCTGTACACCATCTCGCCTCTTCGCTTCCAATCCGGAATGAGCGAGCCTTCGAAAATCGTCGCTTCTCCGCTCTGGCGGATGAGCTGATCCTTAATCATCATGTAGGGAATCGGCCAGAAGCCCGGAATCTGCACGTTGATCGCGATCTGCAGCGATTGTCCCGCTTCCGCCCATGCATCCTGCGCCAAATTCGTCAGCTTGCGGGCGCCTTGGGTCCGCTTGATCCCGCTCCAATTCCCCGAGAGGAGATAGATGGACAACAGAGCGATAATAATAAAAAGCATGGAGGCCAGCTTCCCGCCTTGAAACAGCAGGAAAAGCAAGCTGGCCGTAAAACATGAAATCAGAACCCATAGCGGAGCCGGAAGCCGGGGGCGTTCCCCGAATCGTCGAAATACCGGTCGGTTCATAGGCTCACTTCTCCAATCGGACCGGCACGCGCACTTGTTCGAAGATCGATCCGAGTACGGATTGGACCGAAGCCCCGTCCATGCGCGCCTCGGAGTGTAGAATCATCCGGTGACCTAATACGTAAGGCGCTAAATATTTGATGTCATCCGGGATGACGTAATCTCTGCCTTTCAAGAATGCATAGCCTTTGGAGGCTAGTACGAGAGACAGCGTGGCCCGCGGACTTGCTCCGAGGAAGACGGCGGCATGCTCCCGCGTACGTCTGGAAATATGGACGAGATAGTCCGAAACGGCATCGTCTATATGCACCTTGCGAACCTGCTCCTGCAGGTCGAGTACGGTGGAGGTATCGATGACCGCATGCAGCGATTCCATCGGATGCGCTTGGCTCTGGGAGGCGATCATCTGCTTCTCGGCGGTTTCGTTCGGATAGCCCAGGCTCAGCTTGATCATGAACCGGTCCAGCTGTGCTTCCGGCAGGATATAAGTGCCTTCGAAATCGATCGGGTTCTGCGTGGCCAGCATGAGGAAAGGCGAAGGCAATTCATGGATGTCGCCGTCGACTGTAATATGCTGCTCTTCCATAGCTTCCAGCAGAGCGGATTGCGTCTTGGTCGTCGCCCGGTTGATTTCGTCGACCAGTAAAATGTTCGTCATGATCGGACCGGAGCGGAACAGAAACTTCTCTTCTTTGGGATGATATATAGAAACACCGGTAATATCGGAGGGTAATAAGTCCGGATTGCACTGAATGCGGCGGAATTGGCCGTCGATCGAGCGGGCGAGCGCTTTGATCAGCACGGTTTTGCCGGTGCCGGGCACGTCTTCGAGCAAAACATGTCCGCCGGCCAGCATCGCAGTCAGCAATAATTCGATTTCGGCGCTTTTGCCAAGAATGCATGATTCCAAGTTCGCTTTGAGTCTTGCTAAAACTTCTACGTGATGTTGGGTGGCAGTTTCCATGTCCTAATCCTCCTTAGAGTTTTCGTAAGAAGACTTACTCCGTAAGCCGCTGCTGATGAATGGGTTGGAGCTGGCAGGCTGCGGCTGATTCTCGTAAGCGATTGCTGCATGAATGAATGAATAAAAAATCGAGGTGGCGGGTCCTGCCATCGCGCAAAAAAACGCCGATATGAGCGTAATCCCCAATTTCGCGGAAAAAAGTGCATAAATCCAGTTTACAGTAAAGTTTTTCGCTCGTATACTTGTAATTCCTCTAAATTTATTTGTTAAAATTAACCATGTGAAATGTCTGCGCGGAATTACTCGCCTTGAGGAAGACTCCGCGGCGTGCTAACGGACACCACGGCCGTTATTGACGCGCTGGCCGCCGCGGATTAAAGCTAACGGACACACGCGTGCTTATTTGGCGTTTTTGAGCGAAATCACGCTCGAATTCGCCAAATAGCTGCGCTGGTGTCCGTTAGCTCGGCAATTCGGCCCGAAACGGCCGAATAAGCGCATCTGTGTCCGTTAGCCGGCCAC